>DASVVJ010000385.1:0-4954 GCA_036389955.1 Myxococcaceae bacterium | reverse complement strand
GAGCGGTGAAGGGAGCCCGAGGGGTGAGCGCGATTGAGAAGCCCCAGGGCCAGGCCACTGCAGGTGCGAGGCGAGCCCCGGAGAGAGGGCCACCCCAGGCAGTGTGGTGTTGAGGCGCTCAAGACAAGCCACAGGCCCAGCTCAGGCTCTTGCCGCGCCCTGAAGGGAGGGCGGCCTGGGCTGCAGTGTGCCCGATGAGGGTGCTCGGCCCCCTACACGGGCCTGGCACACAGCTGTTCAAGCAGCGCGCGCTCGAACTGCCCTTGCGTGCCAGCTATCCCTCTGCTAGACACTGAACCATATGGTTCAGTATTCAAATGCTGGCCTCGATGCTTCGTTCGCCGCGCTCTCCGATGCCACCCGGCGCGGTGTTCTGGAGCAGCTCGGGCGTGCGGAGGCCTCGATCACGGACCTCGCCGAGAAGTTCAACATGACCCTCACGGGCATGAAGAAGCACGTCGGTGTCCTGGAGCGGGCCGGGCTCGTGAGCACGGAGAAGGTTGGGCGTGTGCGGACCTGCAAGCTCGGCCCGCGCCGACTGGAGGAAGAGATGGCTTGGCTCGAGAGCTACCGCCAGCTCTGGGACGCACGCTTCGACGAGTTGGACAAGGTTGTCGAGGAATTGAAACGCAAGGAGCAGGCCGATGGACGCAAGAAGAGAGAGTGAGCCCACACCCATGAAGAACCGCACGACGGTGGAACGGAAGTCCGAGCGTGAGGTCGTCGTCACGCGAACTTTCAATGCTCCGGCACGCATCGTGTTCGAGGCGTGGACAAAGCCCGAGCTGTTCAAGAAGTGGTGGGTGCCCAAGTCGATGGGAATGACCCTGGTTTCCTGCGAGATGGATGTTCGTACCGGGGGCAAGTACCGGCTGGTGTTCGGCCAAGGGATGGCGTTCTTCGGTAGCTACACCGAAGTGACACCGCACTCGCGCCTCGTCTGGACCAATGAGGAAGGGGGTGACAATACGTCCGTCACCACGGTGACCTTCGAGGAAAAAGGGGGCAAGACGCTGCTGGTCCTGAGCGAGCTCTACCCCTCGAAGGAAGCTCTCGACGCTGCCGGCACCGGGGCGCAGGATGCGCTGGCCGAGACGTTCCAGCAACTGGACGAGCTTCTCGTCACCCTGGGCGCGCGAGCGAGGAGTTGAGGACGCTGAAGGCGAAGACTGGACTTCAAATTCACTGGGAGTGCTGTATAAGCGGCCAAGCCACCATTCCAAGGAAAACCAGTGAATGCTCCCCTGAAGGCGAACTCCCTGAAGTGGCTGCTCCTCGTGGCGCTGGCGGCCGGCTGTGGAGGCACGGAGACCTCTGTGGAGGGGGTCGAGCTTCAGGGGGTGGATGAGCAGCTCGGCGTGAGCGAGAGCGCGCTCACGGGCTGTCTCAACTACAAGTCCACGTTGAAGGTGACCGCGACGAGCCTGAACCTGCGAACCGGGCCCGCGACGACCTACTCGATCGTCGCGGTGATGCCGCAGGACTCCACTGTCACCACTTGGGACAACCCGAGCTGCGACAGCGGCGGCTGGTACAAGGTGTACTGGGGCGGAGTGGTGGGCTGGGCCTCGGGCAGCTACCTCACGGTGGTGACGCAGACGGCCTCGGTGCGCAACGAGGCCATCACCCGCGCGGAGGGCGCCACGATGGGCGCCGCGGGCGGCACGGGCTTCTCGTACTGGTGGGGCCACGGCGTCTGGAAGCCGAACCAGGCGGCGGGCACGTGCACCGGGAACTGCGGCAGCTGCACGCACACGGGCAGCTACGGCGGGGACTGCTCGGGCCTGCTGGCCAAGGTGTGGCAGGTGCCCAGCACCAACACCAACGTCTCCGTGGACTCACACCCTTACGGCACCGTCCACTTCAACGTGGACTCCAGCCAGTGGCGCACGGTGGACCGCGGGAGCCTGCTGAAGTCGGACGCGCTCGTCTACAACGACGGCAGCGCCGGCCACACCTTCGTCTACGAGTCTGGAGACGGCTGGGGCAACATGGTGGCCCACGAGTGCAAGGGCTGCGCATACGGCTGCGTGAAGAACAGCCGCACCGCGACCACCGCCTTCCACGGCATCCGTCACTACTGAGGTACGCCGCCCCAGTGGGCTTTAGCGGCAATGGGCCCGCATCAAGGTGACGCCGGAGTCCGTGATGTGCCGGTAGAGGACGCCGCCTTCGTCCAGCACCACGAAATCACGGAAGGTCTCCTCGGGCAGGGTGTTGAGCGGCAGGTCCACCTGTCCCAGCACCTTGCCCTGAAGTGGCTCGATGCAGAAGACGCGGACGCCAGGCTGAGCCTGCTGCGCGGCGGTGGGCGCGGGCAGCTCGCCCGCGACGCCCAGGTAGAGTGTCCCGGAGAGGTCCGAGTCGAGCAGGGTGATGGACATCACCGGAAAGCCGAAGGGGTACTCGCGCGTGTAGCGATGCTGGCCCGTCTGGCGATCGACCGCGTTGAGCAGGATGCGGCCGCTGTTGCGCTCCGTGATGCGGGTGAGAACATAGGAGCGCCCGTCCCGGGTGGGGCGGCCAGGAACCTCCGGCCGCTCGGGATCGGCGGTGCCTGACGTGTCGCCGATGCGAATCAGCGCGCCGTGCTCGCGCTCGACGTAGACAGAGTCCCCGTCCACGAAGGTGGCGGTGATGAGGCCGGGCTCGGGAACTCCTTTGCCCTGCACCGGCAGCTCCCCCCGCAGCGAGCCGTTATACGGATCCAGGATGGCCACGGTCCTGTCCTTCAGCCGGTCGAGCACCAGCAGCGAGCCATCCCGGGCCATGACGAGGTCCTGAGGCGTCTGCTGCGTCATGGGGAAGGTGGCCACCACCTTGCCGTCGGAGTCCAGGCGGACGAGCCTGCCATTGACCTGATCCAGCACCACCACGTTGCCCAGAATATCCGCGGCCATGGACATAGGCGCTTCGGGGCTGGCCTCTTGGGGCCGGTGGCGTCCGAGCTGGGACTCACCGCTGCCCCAGGCGAACTCGGCCATCACAGCCGTCTTCGCGGTGCCCGGGGTAGGAGGAGGCTGCGGCGAGGGGGCCTGTCCGCCGGAGTTCGTCCGAGCCTCCCGGCCTGCAGCCTCGGGAGCAGTCCCCACGGCGGGGCTGGAGGGGGCCTGGCTCCCGGAGAAGCCAGGGGCCGCGCTCTGCCCCGAGCGCAGCAGGAGGAGCCCCACACTGACGAGCACCAGGAGCCCAAGCCCCAGCAGCATGCGCCGCGTGCGAACCGCCATTCCCTTGCCTCCGCTGAGCTGACTGAGGGCCCGGAGTAGACCACAATGTAAACGACCCGATGGAGGCAGTGCGTCACCATCCGCGCTCCCAGCGATGACACGACGCCGCCTTGAACCCCCCAGCGTGTGCTCACCGTCAGCTGCTGGCCCACCGCTGCACGGCCTGCACCGTGTCATTCGGCTGGGTATTGAACCCGATCCGGGCCTGGGGGGCCTGGCGGTGCACCAGGTTGATCAGCCGCTCGAACAACAGAAAGTGCTCCGGGACGGTGCGGACACCCGCCCCGATGATCACGACCCCCGGCGAGAGGCGGGCCAGGTCGGCCGTCACGATGGCCTCCGCTGGCTCGGCTTCGGGCGGAATGCCGCAGAAGGCGGCCTCGAAGCCCAGGGTGCGCAGCTCCTCGACGGCGGCGGTCAAGCCCGCCTTCAGCTTCTCGACCGTCAGGCCCGGGAACGAGGACAGATTGGCACGCTCGGGCAGCAGGCCCACCAAGAGCACAGCGGTCTTCTGAGGCATGAACATCCTCCCGTTTCACCCAGCATACGGAAAATCCAAAACGCACGCGGACTCGGACGCTGGTCCTGTTCGTGCACGGCTGATCCAGTGTGGCGCACTCGAGCGGCGTGTCCTCCGCCGCCAGCGGAAGCTCGAGGGTGAAGGTGGCGCCCTGCCCGAGCCTCTCTGCGTAAGTCAGTCTCCCACCACGTAGAGGTGGCCGGCGTTCTGCGCGAAAATCTTTCCATCCGGGCCAATGGACAGCGGCGTATAGGCGGCCCCGAGCGACTGGTTCAGGAAGATGCGCTGCTTGAGCACACCTCCCTGGGCGATGGAGTAGAGGTACCCATCCTCGGAGGTGGCGTAGATGATGCCGTTCTTGTCCACCGCCACCGAGTTGACGCACCACTCGAAGCCGTTCGGGTGGTAGGGGTCCGGCACGCAGGTCACGGTCCCATCCGGCTGGCGCTGGCAGCGCTCGGTGCTGGTGTTGGCGAACTCCCACTCCTCCTCGAGGTCCGGAGACAGCTGCGTCATGTTGTACGAGCCGGCCCCCTCGGAGGGGCAGTACACCGGATGGGTGCAGTAGGTGCCGAAGCTGTAATAGTTATCCTTGAGGATGATCGAGTACGTCCCATCGTGGATGTAAATGGAAGGCGTCAGATCCAGCCCAAAGTCATAGGTGCCCTGGAACGCCCCCTCCGCGCTGAACTTGAAGAGCTGCCCGCGCAGCCGGTTGTACTCGGTATAGGTGCCAAAGAGGATGCTCCCGTCCGGAGTCACAACGGGCGAGTTCGTTCCGGGATCCACCACCCGGCCCGCCGGGAGCTCGTTGGTGGCCGGGTCTACCCCGACGGCCGCCCCCGCGTTGCAGCCGCCCAGGGTTCCCGTGGGTGGGAGCGTCGCGGTGCCACAGCCATCGCTCAGCCTGTCCCGGAAGGATGCCGCCCACCGGGGCGTCAGGTCCGCGTTCACCGCCAGCAGGTACGAGTACCTGTCCGCCATGTGCGCCCGGCTGGCCACGTAGACAGTCCCGTCCGGCCCCACGGCCGGCGCGCCATTGAGCCCGGGGCGCTGCGAGCCACAGGGCCCAGAGGGTGGCACCGCCGTGGGGCTGGGAGGCCAGGGCAACTGCGCCTCGGAGAACTGCCGCTTGCAGGGAGCGGACGCAGCCGGCGCTCCCACCGCCAGCGCCGTGAAGCTCACCTTGGAGACCGTGTCGTTGGGG
>DASVVJ010000384.1:0-12173 GCA_036389955.1 Myxococcaceae bacterium | reverse complement strand
AAGCCAGCAGCGAGCTGATCAGCGGCAACCTCACCGAGGCCCGCCGCATCGTCGAGGAATTGCTCGCCAGGGCCCTCACGCGCCAGGAGCTGGCGGCGAGCTACCGGCTCAAGAGCAGCATTCTGCTCACGGCCAACCAGCCCGAGGCCGCCGCCGTGTGTCTGCTCGAGGGACTGGAGCGCTTTGGCATCCGCATTCCCCTCAAGCCCACCCAGGAAGAGGTCATTGCCGCCCGCCAGCAGGTGGAGGCCTTGCTGGGCACCCGCCCCATCCAGAGCCTCATCGAGCTGCCGCCGATGGTGGACCCGGAGATGAAGGCCATCATGAGTCTGCTGGGCGCCCTGTTCGCGCCCGCCTTCTTCACCAATGAGCGTCTGCTGGCCCTGCACATCAGCCGGATGGTGGAGCTGACGCTGCGCCACGGGAGCACCCCTGAAGCCGCGTCCGCCTATGTCTGGTATGGCTTTGTGACGAGCTGCATTTTCAAGCAGTACCACCGGGGATATGAATTCGGTCTGTTGGCCTCCGAGTTCGTCGAGCGCAACGACGTCTCCTTTTACCGCGCCCGCGTACTCTTCACCCTGGGGCATGTGAGTCTTTGGGTGCGGTCCCTGGCGGAGTCGAAGGAGCTGTACCAGAAAGCCTTTCATCAGGCGCTGCAGTCAGGGGACATGCAGATCGCGGGCTACTGCTGCATCTTCATCGTCTGGATTCACCTCTCCATGGGAGCTGAGCTGGGCGAGGTGTACCGCGAGGCGCTCACCCGGGCCGAGTTCGCCCGCAGAGCGGGCTTCCGGGATGCGTCCAACATCGTCCGCGCGCTCGAGTGCTTCATTCAGCAGATGCGGGGGCAGACCCAGTCCTTCAGCTCGCTGAGCATCCAGGGGCTCGCCGAGGAGGACTGGGAAGGCCTGCTGAGCACCAGCATGGCGCCCCTGAAGTGCTCGTACGCCGTCATCAAGAGCCGCTCCCGGTTCATGTGCGGCGCTCATGAGGAGTCCCGCCAGTCGGCCGACAATGCCAAGGCCATGCTCTGGGCGGTGGTTGGCCGCATCCAGCTGCTCGATCATCACCTGTACCGGGCCCTGGCGCTGGCGGCGGGCTGCCGGCAGGCCCCCTCGGCCGAGCGCGAGCAGTACCTGAAGGAGATTCAGCAGCACCATCAGCAGCTGGCCGAATGGGCCGCGAACAGTCCCGAGACGTTCCGCTCTCCCGAGCGCATCGTGGCGGCGGAGCTGGAGCGGCTCCATGGCCGGCTCGAAGGCGCCCTGCGTGGCTATCAAGAGGCGATTCAAGCCGCGCGCGATGGCCAACTCGTCCATTACGTGGGCGTGGCCAGCGAGCTGGCAGCCCGCTTCTGGGAGGACAACGGCATTGCCCTCATCGCGCTGGCCTATGCCCGGCAGGCGCGCGATGCCTATGTGCAGTGGGGCGCCGAGGGCAAGGTGCGGCACCTGGACTCGCAGTGGCCCGAGCTGTCGCGCCTGCTGCTGGGAGGCCATGGCACCACCAGCTATGACACGGGCTCCAAGCTGTTGGACGCGCTCAGCGTCGTCAAAGCCCAGCAGGCCATCTCCAGCGAGATGGACCTGGAGAAACTGGTAGTCACCCTGGTCCGGGTGGCCATGGAGAGCGCCGGTGCTCAGCGGGGTGCCCTGCTGACCCTGCGCGGCCGGGTGCTCGGGTTGGCGGCGATGGTGGACTCCATCGAGGGTGAGGTGCGCGCCGTGGTTCCGGAGTCCGCGGACAAGGCGCTGCCGTGGTTGCTGGTCTCCTATACACGGCGCTCGGGGGAGCATGTCCTCATCGAGGACACCTCGCAGCCCCATGCCTTCTCCGCCGATCCGTACTTCAGTGCCGCACGCACCGGCTCGCTGCTGTGCATGCCGCTGCGGCGCAAGGAGCAGTTCTTCGGCGTGCTGTACCTGGAGAACGCCCTCACCACCGAGGCCTTCAACCCCAACCGCATCACCCTGCTGCAGCACCTGGCCTCACAGGCCACCATCTCGCTGGAGAACGCCCGGCTCTATTCCGAGGTGCGCCAGGCCGAGGCCGCCCTGCGCAAGGCCAACGAAGAGCTGGAGTCTCGCGTGGAGGAGCGCACCCGCGAACTCAAGCAGGCCCAGTCCCGCCTGATGGAGACCGCGCGCATGGTGGGCAAGGCCGAGGTGGCCTCCAGTGTGCTGCACGATGTGGGCAATGCCCTCACCAGCCTGGTGGTGGACGCAGATGAGATGCGTCAGACGATCAGCACCTCGCGGCTGGACCGCGTGGAGCACGTGGCCAGCATGCTTCAGGAGCACCGCGACCGCCTTGCCGAGTTCCTTACTCAGGATCCGCGCGGCCAGCACCTGTTGACCTACCTGTCGGAGCTGGGCGGCGATCTGGCTCAGGAGCGCCTGGCTTTGCGGCAAGGCATGGAGGACATGTCCCGAAATGTCGCTCGCGTGCGCTCCATCATTCAGACACAGCAGGCCTACGCCAAGGCCACGCTCCTGATCGAGGAGTGCAACCTGGCCGAGCTGATGGACGAGGTGCTCAGCCTGCAGGCCGGGGCGCTCCAACAGGCGGGCGTCCGGGTCGTCAAAGAGCTGACGGAGCTACCCAAGGTGCGGGTGGACAGGCACCGCCTGTTACAGATTGTCCTTAACCTGGTGGCCAACGCTCGGCAAGCCATGGACGGCATTGCACAGGAGGAGCGCTTGCTACGGCTGCGGTTGTGGCGCGACGACGCCTGGATCCACATTCAGGTGGTGGACCGCGGCAAGGGGATTGCGCCCGAGGTGAAACAGCACCTGTTCACCCAGGGCTTCACCACGCGCAAGGAAGGCCATGGCATTGGCCTGCACTCCAGCGCGCTGGCGGCCCGGTTGATGGGCTGTCAGCTCTCGCTGGAGAGCCCGGGACTGGGGCAGGGTGCCATCGCCACGCTCAAGCTGCCGCTCTCATCGCCTGAGAACTGACGGGAAAATGCATGTCGCGGCATGTCAATGCCATGCAATGACTGGCATTGACAGGGGGAGCGTGTTTTACTGATTGTTCGGCTTGGGACAGTTTTCGTCTTCCTTTGCCCACTCCCGCGTCGGAGGTCCCCGTGCCCCATCATCGTGCTTGGTATTCCCTTGACATCTGCTGGTTGACCGCAATCGCTCTGGGTGTCTGTCTCTTCACCTCTCCGGCTGTCTGGGCTGAGTCTTCTTTCACCCTCTTCGAGAGTGGGCAGGTCCGGCCCTTGGAGTTGTCACCGGACGGCAAGCTGCTCTTCGCCGTCAACACACCGGACAACCGGCTGGAGATCTTCAAGGTGACCGGGGGCGGGCTGACGCACCGGGGCTCGGTGCCCGTGGGCTTGGAGCCGGTCGCCGTGGCGGCGCGCAGCAACACCGAGGTGTGGGTGGTCAACCACCTGTCGGACAGCGTGAGCGTGGTGGAGGTGAGCCCCGGCGGCAACGGTGGGCGTGTCACCCGCACCCTGCTCGTGGGTGACGAGCCGCGGGACATTGTCTTCGCGGGCCCGGGCAAGAGCCGCGCCTTCATCACCACCGCGCACCGCGGGCAGAATGCTCCTTATGATCCGCAGCTCACCACGCCGGGGATCGGCCGCGCGGATGTCTGGGTTTTCGACGCGAACGCGCTGGGCCAGACGCTGGGCGGCATGCCGATCACCATTCTGTCGCTGTTCACCGACACGCCGCGCGCCCTGGCGGTGACGCCGGACGGCTCTCGCGTGTACGCGGCCGGGTTCCACACCGGCAACCGCACGACGACCATTCATCACATGCTCATTCCGGATGGTGGCCAGTCCAAGGGAGGCCTGCCCGCGCCCAACACCAGCGTGGACGGGGCGCCGCAGCCCGAGGTGGGGCTGATCGTCAAATACGACGGGGCCCACTGGGTGGATGAGCTGGGGCGCACGTGGGACCATGTCGTCCGCTTCTCGCTGCCGGACAAGGATGTCTTCGTCCTGGACGCGATGGCCAACCCTCCCGTGCAGCTGCCGGGTCAGGCGGGGTTCTTCAGCGGGGTGGGCACCATTCTCTACAACCTGGCCGTCAACCCGGTGAGCGGCAAGGTGTACGCGTCGAACACCGAGGCGTTCAACGAGCAGCGCTTCGAGGGCCCCGGCGAGTTCGCGGGCCACACGGTGCGCGGGCGCTTCCACCACAACCGCATCACCGTGCTGAGCAGTGCTGGAGTCGCTCCGCGCCACCTGAACAAGCACATTGATTACGACGCCTGCTGCGCCCCCCGGCCCAACCCCGAGAACCAGAAGAGCCTGGCGCTGCCCACGGCCATGGCCGTCACCAGCGATGGGGCCACGCTCTACGTGGCCGCGCTGGGCTCGGACAAGGTCGGCATCTTCAGCACCGCGGAGCTGGAGAACGACACCTTCGTTCCCGACACGGCCCGGCAGATTCCCCTCAGCCACGGCGGCCCCACGGGGCTGGTGCTCGATGAGCGCCGCCACCGGCTGTACGTCATGACGCGGTTCGACAACTCAATCACCATCGTCGACACCCGCAGCCGCGCCGAGGTGGGCAACGTGCGGATGCACAACCCCGAGCCGGCCAGCGTGGTGCAGGGGCGGCGCTTCCTCTACGACGCGTCGCTCAGCTCGAGCCACGGGGATTCTTCGTGCGCCACGTGCCACGTCTTCGGCGACTTCGACAGCCTGGCGTGGGACCTGGGCAATCCGGACAACGGGGTGGAGACCAACCCCGGCCCCTTCATCGGCAGCCCGATCATCAACCCCGACTTCCACCCGCTCAAGGGCCCCATGGCCACGCAGAGCCTGCGCGGCATGGCCAACCATGGGCCCATGCACTGGCGCGCGGACCGCACGGGCGGCAACGACGAGCCCAGCGCCCAGCCGGACAGTGGCTCCTTCAACGAGGAGGCCGCGTTCAAGCAGTTCGCGGGCGCGTTCACGGATCTGCTCGGCCGCGACGCGGCGCTGTCGGACGCGGAGATGCAGGCCTTCACGGACTTCATTCTCCAGGTGACGTACCCGCCCAACCCGGTGCGCGCGCTGGATAACTCGCTGACGCCGGCTCAGCAGCAGGGGCGCGACTTCTTCTTCGACGTGCCCTCCAACATCGTCTTCCACATCACCTGCGAGGCCTGCCATGTGGTGGACCCCGCCGCCAACCCGGGCTCGGTGGCGCCAGGCTTCTTCGGCGCGGACGGCAGCAGCGCGTTCCCCTTCGGCTCCCAGGTGCTCAAGGTGCCGCACCTGCGCAACATGTACCAGAAGGTCGGCATGTTCGGCATGGCGCAGATCCCCGTCATCAACCCTGGGGACAACGGGTTCAAGGGAGACCAGGTGCGAGGCTTTGGGTTCATCCACGACGGCAGCGTGGACACCATGTTCCGCTTCGTCAGCGTGCTGCCCTTCACGCAGGGCCCGGACAACCCCACGGGCCTGCCGGCCAACGCCGAGGGCGATGCGATGCGCCGCAAGCTCGAGGACTTCATGCTGGTGTTCGACAGCAACCTGGCGCCCATCGTCGGCCAGCAGGTGACGCTCACCCGGGCCAACGCCGCGGCGGTGAACCCGCGCATCAACCTGCTGATCGCCCGCGCCAACGCGGGAGAGTGCGCCCTGGTGGCGAAGACCCAGCACGGGCAGCACGAGCAGGGCTTTCTCTACAACGGCTCGGGCCGCTTCCTCACCGATCGCGCGCGGCTGCCGGCGCTCCCGGACGCGGCGCTGCGCCTGTTGGCGAGCACCGGCCGGTATGAGCTGACGTACACCTGCGTGCCGCCGGGCTCGGGGCGCCGGATCGGCATCGACCGGGACGGGGACGGCTTCCTGGATGGGGACGAGCGGGACGCTGGCAGCAACCCGGCGGATCCGGTAAGCCGCCCGTAGTCCTCGTGGTGGCGCTGCGGAGGGCAGGGGGTACGGCCAGGCGCCGTGCCTCCGCGCCGCAGCGCTGCGCGTCAGTCGACCAGGTTGGCGACCACCTGGCCGTAGTCCTGTGGGCGCATCCGCGTGGTGATGGCCGGATAGGTCTCTCCGTTATAGGTGCAGCTCCGGTAGAAGGGCCCGACGTTCAAGTCCGCCTGGCAGCGCTGCATGCACGTGCCAGTGTACTGCAGCGGCGCGCAGTTGGCGGCGGCGTCCTGGTAGCGCTCGGTGGCCGAGGTGCCAGTCATGTTGCAGGCCCGGGTGAACAGCGAGCCATCGTTGCGCGGGTGGCGGTCGGTGCCGAAGTAGAGGGACTGCTGCGGGCTGAAGATGTTGCCGAAGAAGCACGCCTCGTGGACCGAGAAGGTCATCAGCTCCTGGAAGGTGAAGGGGATGATGTGGCCCAGCGCGTTGCGCCCCAGCACGGAGATGGGGAGGTGCTGCCCGGACTGGTTCACATGGGCCAGCAGGCAGGCGGTGACGAGCTTCTGCTCGGTGAGCGAGGCCGGCGCACCGTTGGCCCAGCTCGGCGCCAGGCCCAGGTTCCCCGCCCACGTGTAGTGCTCGCCCGTGAGGGGATGGGTGAAGGAGCGGCTCTGGCCCGCGGGTACCGCGCAGCGCACCACGTACCGCATCAGCATGTCCGAGGCGGCGGGATCGTTCGCGAACCAGGCTGAGAAGCTCTGGGTGGAGAGGCCGTTGAGCGCCAGCCCGTTGGCGGAGATGCCGTTGGCGGAGAGGCCGTTGGCGGAGATGCCGTTGGCGGAGATGCCATTGGCGGAGAGGCCGTTGGCGGAAATGCCGTTGATGGAGCCCAGCTCCTGCTCGTGCGTCTCCAGGGGGGGAGGTTCAGCGGAGGGTTCCTGTGGCTCGCAGCCCGAGGTCACAGCCCAGAAGAGCATCGCGGCGAGCAGTCTCCTGGCATTCGTTCCTGGTTCGCAGGCGCGGCCAGCTCCCTTCGTCGTTGCGTTTGTCATGGGGGTCCCTTTCCGCGGCTGAGGATGCCAAGCGGAGGACCTTTGCGGTGCAGCCCAATTATCCCAGGTGTTCACGGATTCGATTTCGAACGAGTCACCCGTGCACTGGCGGACAGGATGCGGATCATTCGTCCATTACCCAATACGCGCAGATGCAGCTTCGCCAGGGATGGCTCTCTTCTCCGGAACCTTGCGGCACCGTTGGGTGTGGGTCCACTGAACTTGAAGCCGGTCATGAGCGCACTCGCCACGACGCCACTGGAAGCAGCCCCGTCCGGGACGGTGGCCCTCGTCTTCACGGACATCGAGGGCTCGACCCGGCTATGGGAGCATTGCAGCGCCGGCATGCGGGCGGCGCTGGAGATTCATGATCGCATCCTGCGCACGCTGCTGGCCTCGCGCTCCGGCTACGAGGTGAAGACGCAGGGTGACTCGTTCATGGTGGCCTTCCCGTCGGCGGTGGAGGCGGTGCGCTGGTGCCTGGACGTGCAGGAGGTGCTGCTGGACGCGCCCTGGCCCGAGGCGCTGCTGGGCGAGCCGGAGGCCTCGGAGGTGAGGGGGCCCAAGGGGCTGCTGCACCGAGGCCTGCGGGTGCGCATGGGCGTGCACGTGGGCGAGCCCGAGCGGCGGCTCAACTCGCGCACCGGGCAGGTGGATTACATCGGCCGCATGGTGAATGTGGCGGCGCGGGTGGCCGAGGCGGGCCATGGCGGCCAGGTGCTGCTGAGCGGCGCGGCGTGGGCGCAGGTGGCCGGCATGCTGGAGCGCGTGGGCAAGCCCCGGGTGCGGGTGCTGGGCAACTTCCGCCTCAAGGGCATCGCCGAGCCCGTGCCGCTGATGGAGCTGTTGCCCGGCACGCTGTCGGACCGGCGCTTCGAGTCGCTGCGGGTGCGGGAGGAGCGCCGCGGCAACCTGCGCGAGGAGGCCGGAGACATCATCGGCCGCGAGGAGGAAGTGGCCACCCTGCGGCAGTGGTTTGACGAGGGGGCCCGCCTCATCACCATTCTGGGCCCCGGCGGCATGGGGAAGACGCGGCTGGCGGCCCACTTTGGCAGCCTGCAGCTGGGGGCGCTGGGGTGGGAGGGCGGCGTCTGGTGGTGTGATCTGACCGAGGCCACGACGAAGGAGGACATCTGCCACGTCGTGGGGCAGGCGCTCGGGGTGCACCTGAACAGCGGCGGCGGTGATGAGCTGGTGGGGCTGCTGGGGCGGGCGCTGGGAGGCCGCGGGGCCGCGCTGGTGATCCTGGACAACCTGGAGCACCTGGCGCAGCACATTCCCTCCACGTTGCGGCGCTGGCTGGTGCTGGCGCCCCAGGTGCGCTTCCTCGTCACGTCTCAGGAGTCGCTGCGCCTTGCGGGCGAGCGGATTCTGGATCTCGCCCCGCTGGGGCTGCCACCCGAGGAGGAGAACTCCGTGGCGGTGATTGCCCGCGCGGAGGCGGTGCGCCTGTTCATCCGGCGGGCCCGCGAGGCGCGCGGCAGCTTCGAGCTGACGGAGTCCGAGGCGCCACTGGTGGCCGACATCGTCCGCCGGCTGGACGGCATCGCCCTGGCCATCGAGCTGGCGGCGGCGCGCACGGCGCTGCTCACCGTGGGGCAGATCCGCGACCGGTTGTCGGGCCGGTTCGATCTGCTGCGCAGCGGGCAGCGCGACGCGGTGGCGCGGCAGGCCACGCTGCGCGGCGCGATCGACTGGTCGTGGAACCTGCTGGATGTGATTGAGCAGGCGGTGCTGGCGCAGTGCTCGGTGTTCCGTGGCGGCTTCTCGCTGGAGGCGGCCGAGGCGGTGCTGGCCATGCCACCCGGCGGGGTGGACGTACTGGAAGTGGTCCAGGCGCTGCGGTCCAAGTCGCTGCTGCGGGCGGATGCACCCGAGGGGATGCCCGGCGAGCTGCGCCTGGGCATGTACGAGAGCATTCGCGAGTACGCCTCCGCGCGGCTGGGAGAGACGGGCGGCGGCGCCGCGTTGGTGGCGCGGCATGCGGAGTACTACCTGGCCCTGGGGCGCGAACTCCACGATCCGGCGAGCCGGGGCGACGCGGAGGCGTTGCGCCGGTTGTCGCTGGAGCGGGAGAACCTGCTGGCGGTGTGCGATCATGCGCTCGCCGCGTGGCCGCCCACCCAGGAGTCCGTGCACCGGGCGCTGGAGGCGCTGGTGGCGCTCGAGCCGGACATTGCCTCGCGCGGGCCGGTGGGCATCACGCTGCCCCGCCTGGATCGCGCGTTGGAGCAGTCAGCGACGATCTCCGACAGCTCCATGCTGCGCGCCGAGGCGATGGCGGTGCGGGGCCGGGCGCGCCTGGAGACGGGCGAGCTGCCCACCGCGCGGCAGGATCTCGAGGCGGCGCGCGAGCGCTTCAAGCAGTGGGGCGCGCTGGCCCGGGAGAAGCGCACCCTGGTCGAGCTGTCGATGGTGGCCCGCCACGAGGGCAACATCACCACGGCCTGGGAGATCATTCAGGAGGCGCAGCGGCTGACCGCCCGGGGCGATCGGTGGCTGGAGGCCTATGCCCTGGGCAACCTGGGCCTGATCGAGCAGGTGCGCAGTGGGCCCGCCGCCGCGGTGCCTCACCTGCACGGGGCGCTGGAGCTGTTCCGCGCGGTGGGCGATCGCACCTACGAGGTGCTCTTCCTCAACAACCTGGCGCTCGCCATCGGCGAGGCCGGCGGCACCAACGAGGCCATTGGCTTCCTGGAAGAGGCTCTGGCCCGGGCGCTGGGGACGGGCAACCGCTCTGGCTATGTCTTCGCTCGGGTGAACCTGGGCTGCTTCCTGCTGGATGCCGACCGCGCCGTGGAGGCGTGTGAGCACCTGGAGGCGGGCGTGGAGCTGGCGCGGCAGCTGGGGCTGCGCATCGTCGAGGGCTGCGGCCGGGGCGACCTGGCCCGGGCCTACCTGGCCTCGGGAGATCCCGACAGCGTGCGCTCGCACCTGACGAACGCCACCGCCATTCTGGCGCAGGTGTCCCGGTGGCACGCGCTGCGCTTCTCGCTGCACCTGGCCGCCGTGCAGGCCTCGCAGGGCGATCTGCACGAGGCGCGGCAGGGCTTCGCCTCGCTCGCGGGCACGGCGGAGATCCGCAATGATCCGGTGCTGCGCGAGCTGGCGGCGCTGCTCCACACCACGGTGGAACTGGCCGAGGTGCGCGCCGCGCCGGCCGGAAGCCCCCAGGCCAAGCGCAGCTGGGACGAGGCGCACCAGCGGCTGGAGCGGGCGCGCAACGTGCCTCCGGAAGGGGCCTCTTCGGACCTGCGTGGCTGGCTGCGGCTGCTGGAGATCGAGCTGCGCGACCTGAAGCCGTGAGCCGGGCGCGCAGCCCGGTGGGGCAGGGGGGCCTCAGGGCCCCAGCGGCAGCACCCGGGTGCTCCGGTCCACGTGGATCACCGCGTCGAACTGCTCCACCATCCGCGCGTCGATGTAGTTGCCCGCGCGCTCCTGGCCGGGATCGAACACCACCCCGACAGCGCGCTCCGGGCGGGGGCCTTGGAGCACCTCGGGCGCGTTGTCCCTCAGCCGGACGGCGAAGCGGGGCAGGCCCAGTTGGTGGAACAGGTGCTCGTAGCTGCCCTCCACCGCGGGAGCCAGGGGCTTGTTCTCGGGCGCTCCGCCCCAGCGGTCCGCGGCGGTGACAGTGCCCTCGTACGTGGTGAAGCCGAGCAGGAAGGTGCTCCGGTTCCACTGGGTGCGCACCAGCTCGCCCAGGTTCAGGTCTCCCTGGATGGACATGCTGGTGGCGCGAGCATCCCCCACATGGGTGTTGTGTGCCCAGACGATGACGCGGGCCCGCTGGCCGTTGCGGCCGTGGTGCTCGGCTACCGACTGGAGCGTCTCGAGCATGTGCCGGTCCCGGATGTTCCAGGAGTTCTCTCCCTGGTACATGCCCCGGTAATAGTGCTCGCCGTTCTTCACCGCGCGGGCGCTCTCGCGCGCGTCGAACCACTCCGCCAGGGCCGCCTCGCCACGCTGCTCCGCGTCCGCCCGGTGGGCCTCCACCTCTGCCAGCAGGCTCGCCGCCTCGTTCGTGCACACCACCGCGCCCCGGGCCGCCTCGGGGCCATAGAACTCACCGCCCCGCCCGGCGCGCAGGAAACACGCCTGAAAGCCGCGCGCCCGCTCACCGGCCTCGGCAGAGCGGCCCTCCAGGTAAGCCACCGCCCGCGTGAGCGCCGCGTCCAGGTTCTGCAGATCCAGCCCGTAGAAGCCCACCTCGCTGGGCGCCTGGGCATTGTGCTCGCGCATCCAGTCCACCAGCCCGCGAATCTCCGCGTTGCGCCACATCCAGTTGGGGAAGCTGGCGAAGCCCGCCAGCGGATCCTCCCCGGTGCTCTCTCCGCGGACGTACGCGTTGACCGGAGAGGCCTCGGGCCAGTCCCCTTCGATCAGCACCGCGGTGAAGCCGTGCTCGGCGATCAGGTACTGGGTGATGCGCGAGCGCAGCTCGTAGAACTCGCGCGTGCCGTGCGTGTCCTCGCCCAGCAGCACCACGTCCACCGAGGCCAGGTCCGCTCCCAACTGCGTCTCCCGCGCGGGATCCGTCTCGAAGGGAAGCGCCGCGTGACGAAGCGCCTCCAGCTCCGCGTCCGTCGGCGGCGCCGCCCGGGTAAAGCCCTGCTCGGCGCCACAGGCCGACAGAAAGATCGAGAAGACAACAGCCCATGCCCCAGCTCGCCCGCGGTTCGTCATGACCTTCAGGGATAAGCGCGGGGGTTGCCCGGTACATCTGTCATCAAGGACAGGGCACTTCGCGGCGCCAAGCCTGCCTGGCAGGCTTGCAGTCCGGGCTCAGACGCATGGGATTCGTTGAGTACTCCTGCCTTGAACGAGGGTGGGGGTGGCTTCTTCGGGGTGGACTTCTCACCTCTGTGTGACTATGCCTCACAGCGTTCCCTCGCACCTCACCCCGGCCCCGAACGCTTGCCGCATATGGCCCAGTCGAACAGCCACAGCGACACCGTGAAGGCCTGGTGTGAGGGCTGGCGGGGGACCTTGCCGCCACCGGTGCTCGTCGACGTGTACGAGCGGGCCCTGAATGCGCTCTGGCGGCGCGCCCACATGAGCCTGGGGGAGATCACCCTGGTGGCCATCGTGGCTCGGGTGCTCCACCATGGCGTGGAGCGGTTTCCCCACCTGACGGCGCTCAAGGTCGATTCGAGCGGGGTGCGCTTCGGGACGCTGATCCTGAGTGCGGAAGCCTTCGATGTGGCGCTGCTCGAGGAGTCCCTGGTGTTTCTCGTGGTCGAGCTGCTGCGAGTGCTCGGCACGCTCACCGGAGAGATCCTCAC
>DASVVJ010000383.1:0-15090 GCA_036389955.1 Myxococcaceae bacterium | reverse complement strand
AGCAGGGCCGCGTGCCGGAGCTGTGGGACGGCCGCTCCGCCGAGCGCATCGCCGAGCTGTATGAGCGGGTGCTCGGTGCTGACTCGGGAGCGCTGCGCGCGTCCGCGTAAGTCCTCCGGGAGGGTGAGCTTGATGCTCGGGTGCTGCTCGGAACCCTCACCCCGGCCCTCTCCCGAAGGGAGAGGGAGAGGTGTCACTCCGGGGGCAGCGGGGATGCGTCGTCCTGTGTCACCGGCAGGTGCAGGATGAACGTCGTGCCCTTGCCCAGCTCACTCTCCACGTCGATGCGCCCCTTGTGCCGGGCGATGATGCCGTAGCTGATGTACAGCCCCAGCCCCGTACCCTGGCCCCGCGGCTTCGTGGTGAAGAAGGGCGTGGAGAGCTTCGCCAGCGTCTCCGCCGTCATTCCCGCCCCCGTGTCCGAGATGCGCACCACCACGTGCGAGCCTTCGTGCCGCGTCTGGATGCGGATCTCTCCCATCGTCACGATGGCCTGCGCCGCGTTCACCAACAGGTTGGTGAATACCTGCGTGATTTGCGTGGGGTAACACGCCACCGGCGGCAGCTCGCCAAAGTCGCGCTTCACCTCGCACTTGTACTTCAACTCGTTCCACACCATGCGCAGCGTGGACTCCAGCTCCGCGTTCAGGTCCACCCGCTGCGGCTCTTCCGCCTCCGCCCGCGCGAACGTGCGCAGGCTGTGGGCTATCTCCTTGATGCGCCGCGAGCCATCCAGCGACTCCTTGACGATGTCCGTCATGTCCTGCAACAGGAAGTCCATGTCATGGCGCGCCCACAGCTCCCGCGCCCGCGTGAGCAGCTCCGTGGGGGGCACCTTGCCTCCCACCCCCAGCGACTCGATGAGCTCGCGCTGCGCTCGCAGCAACGGCGAGAGTTCCGTGACGTAGCGGCCCAGTGAACTCAGGTTGCTCGTCACATAGCTCACCGGGTTGTTGATCTCGTGCGCCACCCCCGCCGCCAGCTGCCCCAGCAGCGCCAGCTTCTCGGCCTGGATGAGGTGCGCCTGGCGCTCCTCGGCGAGCTTGCGATCGGTGATGTTGCGCACGATGCAGACGACCTCGTTCTGGCCGCTGCGCACCACCCGCGCCTCGTAGCGCTGCAGCCCCAGGTCCTTCACCATGTCGTACTCGTAGACGGCCATGGTGTTGTCGCGCAGCACCCGCTCCATGTTCGTCACCGTCAGCTCGACGAACGTCCGGGGCAGGGGCAGATCCTGGATCCGTTTGCCCAGGAAGGCGGGAGGCGACAGGGCCGTGGGCTCCGGGTTGCCAGCGTTGAAGTCGATGAAGGTGCCATCGCCCCGCAGGCGGAAGATGAGGTCCGGAATGGCTTGAATCAGCGCGGCCAGGCGCTCCTCGGTGCGCTTGCGGGCGGTGATGTCGAAGTCCGTGCCGATCATCCGCACCGGATTGCCCTGCTCGTCGCGGGCCACCACCTTCGCCCGGCTCAGCACCCAGGCCCAGTCGCCCTCCTTGCGCCGCGCCCGGTAGGCGAACTCGACCAGGGGACGCGTGCCCTCCGAGTGCTCTCGCATCAACCGCCGCAGCTCGTCCAGGTCCTCCGGATGGCACAGCGCCTTCCACGCATCGAGCGTGGGGGGCAGCTCGTTCTCGTCGTAGCCCAGCAGATCCAGGAAGCGCCGGCTGGGGCGCAGCTCCCGGCTGGGAATGCGCCAGTCCCACAACCCGTCTTCCACGCTGGCCAGCGCCAGGCGCAGGTGCTCCACGGTGTCCTGCGTCTGCCGCAGGAACGCCTCGGTGTCCCGGTGCCGCCGCTCGAGGTGCCTGCCGTGCAGCAGGCTTCCCGCCACCGTCACCAGGGGCTGGAGCGAGGCGATCAGCCCCGCGTCATAGCCGCCCGGGCGGTTGGCCAGGCCCACCATTCCCACGCGCTCTTCTCCCGCATCGAGCGGCAGTGCCAGGAAGGTGCTCAGTGGAGCGCACCCTTGAGGGAACGGCTCGTCCTTCAGCCGCGAGGGATCCTCGGACACCGTGGGCCGGCCCGTGGTGAGCGCCCGGTGGATGAGCTCCTGGAGCCCGTCGGGCTGAGGCGTGCGCGGGGCCCGGTAGCCCAGAGGCGTCTCCAGGGCCTCGGCCCAGCCCGGCGCACTGGAGGAGATGAGCTGGAAGTCGACCGTGAAGTCGGGGGCGAGGTGAAGCTCTCCGAGGAAGCCGTACTCGCTCTGCGTGTGCTGGAGCAGCAACGCGAGCAGCTCGTCCAGGAGGGGCCGCGCCGTACCGCCTCGAATGAAGCGCGCCTGCAGCTCGAGGAGCACCTGCGGCAGCGAGTCCTGGCCCGCTCTTCCGGGAATGTTCCTGTCCTCCTCTCCCGGGGCGGGCCGTTCCCGGGAGACTGAAGCCAAGGTTTTAGGTGGAGACATCCGGACCTCGTGGGGAGGTAGGATACTAGAGACGCTCCGGCTCAAGCGAGGCTGGCAGCCCGTTAGAGAAGGAGGCGAGCGCTCCTGCGGGGCTCTCCCACCCGTGTTAGGAGGGGGAGCAGCGGCATGTCC
This sequence comes from Myxococcaceae bacterium, assembly GCA_036389955.1. Lineage (GTDB taxonomy): Bacteria > Myxococcota > Myxococcia > Myxococcales > Myxococcaceae > DATHBR01. The sequence goes on along the minus strand of DASVVJ010000383.1, from coordinate 12,557 downwards.
AAGAGCTACGTTGATTTCGAGTACGTGGTGGAGCCCAACTACGCCGGCTGGCGGCTGGACCGCTACCTTGGCGAGAAGCTGCGCCGCCTGAGCCGCCCCCGCATCCAGCGCATCATTCAGCGCGGCCTCCTCTGCGAGCACCGTCTCAAGCCCGCCACCCTCGTCTATCCAGGGCTGGCATTCCGCATCCGCCGCCACCTCACCGATGAGCCGGAGACGCCCACCGAGCTGCCCGTGCTCTTCCAGGACGCGTGGCTGATGGTGCTCGACAAGCCCGCGGGCCTGCCCATTCACCCCACCGCCCGCTACCAGAGGGGCACGCTGGTGTCGCTGCTCCGGGAGCGCTTCGGGGAGGACTCCACCGAGCCAGTGCACCGCCTGGACCGGGAGACGAGCGGCCTGGTCGTCTGTGGGCGCACCACCGAGGCGTGCCGCGTGCTCGGAAAGCTCTTCATCAGCCGCGACGTCCATAAGGAGTATCTGGCCGTCTGCGAGGGCCACCCTCCCGAGGATCAGTTCGTCGTGGATGCCCCCATCGCCGAGGGCACCGAGCTCATCCGCATCGCCGTGCGCATCGATGCCGTGGAGGGCAAGGAGAGCCGCACCCGGTTCCAGGTGCTCCAGCGCTTCACCCGTGACGGAGCGCCGTTCGCCCTGCTGCGGTGCTACCCGGAGACAGGGCGCCAGCACCAGATCCGCATCCACTTGCGCGAGGTGGGCTTTCCGCTCGTGGGGGACAAGATGTACGGCCCGGATCCGGGCTACTTCGACCGCTTCAGCCGGCACTGCCTGGAGCCCGAGGCCTGGGTGCGCCTGCGCCTGCCCCGGCACGCCCTGCACAACGCGCACATCTCCTTTCCCCACCCGGGGACAGGGGAGCGCGTGTCCTTTGACTCGCCGCTGCCGGGCGATCTGGTGGACTTCGTGGAGGGGAAGCCGGTGGCGGCCGGGCCGGAGGATGATTCCGCCGACGCGGCCTGACGTCATTCCGGCAGGGCATGATGAGGCTCCCGCGACTTTCTCGCGGGCTTGCTCAGCTTCAGGAGTGACTCATGCGCCGCACCCTCATCATCGCCGCCGCCGCTTTCTGCCTCGGGGGCTTCGCCAACCAGGCCTTCGCCGATCGTCAGCCGCGCATGCGCGATGCCCTCGGGCACCTGCAGTCCGCGCTCAACTCGCTCGAGAAGGCCACCGCTGACAAGGGTGGCCACCGCGTGAAGGCGATTCAGCTCACCAAGGACGCCATCGAAGAGGTGAAGAAGGGCGTCGCCTTCGACAACAAGAACTGAGCCTGGGGACGCGGGAACCCTCACCCCGGCCCTCTCCCGAAGGGAGAGGGGGCTTGATGGGTTCAGGCGGTGAGCTGTTTGCCTGTGGAGGGCACCGCCGGGCCCGTGGCCACTGCTGCCTCGGTGGCCACTGCCGGCTCGGCGGTCACCGGCGCCTTCGCCTGCGCCGCCTTCGCCTCGGGGCTCAGCTCTCCCGCCAGGTACTTTCCGGAGAAGCACGCCGTGCAGAAGGTGTTCCGCTCCCGGTCTCCCACCGCCGTGCCCAACCCCTCCGCCGAGAGGTAGCCCAGGCTGTCCGCCGTCACGTAGCGGGCGATCTCCTCCGTCGTGTGGTTGGAGGCGATCAGCTGCTGCCGGCTCGGCGTGTCGATGCCGTAGTAGCAGGGCCACGTCGTCGGCGGAGACGAGATGCGCAGGTGCACCTCCACCGCTCCCGCCGCCTTCAGCATCTTGACGATCTTCTGGCTCGTCGTGCCGCGCACGATCGAGTCGTCCACCACCACCACCCGCTTGCCCTTGAGCACCTGGCGCACCGCCGACAGCTTCAGCTTCACGCCGAAGTCCCGGATCGACTGCTGCGGCTCGATGAACGTGCGCCCCACGTAGTGGCTGCGGATCAGCCCCACGTCATACGGAATCCCGCTCGCCTGCGAGTAGCCGATCGCCGCCGGCACTCCCGAGTCCGGCACTGCAATCACCAGGTCCGCGCCCGGCGCCGGCTGCTCCTTCGCGAGCTGCCGCCCCAGCTCCTTGCGCGTCTCGTACACGCTGGCGCCGAACAGCACCGAGTCTGGCTTGGCGAAGTACACGTGCTCGAAGATGCAGCGGCCCGGCCGCGTCGGCGCGAAGGGCTGGCTCGTGCGCAGGCCCTGCGCGTCGATCACCACCATCTCTCCGGCCTCGAGCTCGCGGATGTACTCGGCGCCAATCAGGTCCAGCGCCGTCGTCTCGCTGGCCAGCACGTAGCTGTCGCGCAGCCGCCCCAGCACCAGCGGCCGGAAGCCGTACGGGTCCCTTACCGCCACCAACTGGTGCTGCGTGAGGAACAGCAGGCTGTAGGCCCCCTTCACCTTGCTCAGCGCCTCCACCACCTTCTTCTCGAAGGTGGGCTGCCGCGAGCGGGCGATGAAGTGGATGATGACCTCGGTGTCCGAGTCCGACTGGAAGATGGCGCCGTCGGCCTCCAGCCCCTCGCGCAGCTCCTTGGCGTTCACCAGGTTGCCGTTGTGCGCCACCGCGAGCTGCCCGCCCGCGTACTCCACCTGCAGCGGCTGGGCGTTCTTCAGCTGGCTGACGCCCGCCGTGGAGTAGCGCACGTGGCCAATCGCCGCGCTGCCTGGCAGCTTGGCAATCGTGGGGGCGGTGAAGATGTCGGCCACCAGCCCCATCTCCCGGTGCGAGCGCAGCTGCCCCCCGTCCGAGGCCACGATGCCCGCCGACTCCTGCCCGCGGTGCTGCAGAGCGTGCAGGCCCAGGTAGGCCAGGTTGGAGGCTTCAGGGTGACCTGTGATTCCGAAAATCCCGCACATGGGTGGCGCCTTACTCCTTTCACACGCTGAGCGGAACAAGAACGGCTGCCCCTTTGGTGGGTATTCCACGACGGGCTAGGGTGAGGGCACATGGCCTCCAAACGCCAGGTACTGCGTGCGCTGCTGCCCTTCGCGCTCCTCACCGCGGGAGCCGCTTATGCCATCGCCTCGTGGAACTGGTGCGGGCGCTGGGAAGAGCGCGCCCCGGTGCTTCGGGGCCAGGCTCGCGCCGAGGGGGCCCTGCGTGCCGGGGCCGCCCGGGTGGCCCTGCAGCCTCCGTTCCCCGTCGTCGTCGCCGGCTATCCGCCGTCGCGCCCCGTGGCCTCTCAGGCCGACCCGCCGGTCCATGCTCGCGCCGTCGTCCTTCAGGTGGGGGAGGTGCGCGTGGGACTGGTGTCCCTGGAGCTGCTGACGGTGACGGCGCCCCTGGTGGAGAAGCTCCGCTCCCGGGCCGCGGACCTGGGGCTGAATGACGTGCTGGTGTTCGCCTCCCATACGCACTCGTCCTTTGGGGGCTATGACGCACGGCCGGTGGCCGAAATTGCCGGCACCGGGCGCTACCGGGAGTCCTCCGTGGAAGCGGCCGTCTCCGCGGCCAGTGACGCGCTCCACCAGGCCTCCGCCGCGCTCGCCGACGTCACCCTCGAGGTGGGCCAGGCGCGTGAGCCAGGCCTCGTCTTCTCCCGCTCGGGGGGCGAAGGCCCGGACGGGGCGCTGACCCGCATCGTGTTCCGGGGCGCCTTGGCGCCTGTCGCGGAGCTGCTCCTCTTCGCCGCGCACCCCACGCTCATTCCCCGGGACCGCGCGGCCGTGGACCCGGACTACCCTGGCCGCTTGAGCACCCTGCGTGAGGCTCAAGGGGGCGTGGTGCTCGTGCTTCAGGGACCGGTGGGCAACGCCTCGGTCGCCTTCAACGAAGGACAGGGCGAGGAGCGCGCGGCGGGCTTCGCCCAGGCGCTCTCCAAGCTGGCGGATGGGGCGGCCCTCACCGCCACGCAGGGCGCCACGCGGCTCTCCCTGGCTCGCGCGGAGGTGGCGCTGCCCCGGCCGGATGCCTCGCGGCTGGTGCCCTCGCTCACCCGGGCCGCGGGGGACAACTTCCTGTGCCACTCCGCCGCCCGTGTGGCCGAAGTGAGCGCGCTCTCGCTGGGACCCCTGGAGCTGCTCGCCCTCCCGGGGGAGCCCACCATGGGGGCCAGCCAGGCGCTGCTCCAGCGCACCGGTGCCACCGGCGTCCTCGGCCTGTCCGCTGACTACATCGGCTATGTGGAGACTCCCGCGCTGGTGGCCAAGGCCGAAGGGGAGTCCAAGCGCCAGTACTATGGCGCCAAGCTGCTCGACCGCCTGGGCGCGGCGGCCGAGCTGGCCTCTCAAACGGCGGGCTTCACCGCCGAGCCCCCGTGAGGCTCAGAACTTCTCGAACTCCGAGTCCTCCTTACGCTTCTTGAAGAACAGCGCCGTGCGCCCCAGTAGCTGCGCCAGCTCCGAGCCCGTGGCCTCCGCGATGCGCGCGGCGGCCTCCTGCCGGGTCTCGGGGCCCTCGTTGATCTTCACCTTGATGAGTTCATGGTCGTTCAGCGCCTGCGTGATGGCGCCGATGACGCCCTCGGTGACGCCAGACTGGCCCACGATGACCACGGGCTCCATGTGATGCCCCATCGCCCGCAGTGCGCGGCGCTGCTTCCCGGTGAGCGGCACGTCTTCTCCCTCTCTGTTGTGTGAGGAGCGTCACTAAAGCCCCGCACGGCGCGCGCACCCTACTTCTTCTGGGCCGCCATGCGGATCTCCCGCTGCGCGTCGATGTGATCTGGCTGAAGCTCCACGGTCTTCTTGAAGTGCTTGAGCGCTCCGCTCTGGTCTCCCAGCGCCTTGGCCACCAGGCCCAGGAAGTAGTAGGCCGGGGCACAGCGGTCGTTCTTCTTGATGGCCGCCTGAAGCTCCCGGAAGGCCTCGGGCTGGGCCGCCTTCTGGTCCGGGGCCGCGCAGAAGCGGGCAAACCCGCGCCAGGCGTAGAACTCGGCCTCGTCCGGGTTGAGCTGAATGGCCTCGTCGAAGATCTTCACCGCCTCGGCGTACTTGCGCGACTTCATGAAGATGGTGCCCTTTTTGAAGCGCTCCTCCGCCTGGAGGATGGCCACCACGTCCACCTCTTCCTGGCCTTCGGTGCCTCCCTTGAGCGACTCGATGTACTCGGCGCGGCTCTTGTCGTCCGTGAGCGTGCGGTACGCGTCGCCGATGTAGCCGAAGATCTCCGCCTTGAGCCGCTCAAGCTCGGGCGGCGCGTTGGGGGGCAGCGTGTCCGGGTGGTACTGCTTGGCCAGCTTGAAGTAGGCGATCTTCACCGCGCCCGCGTCCGTCTGCTCGGTGAGGCCCAGCCGCTCGAAGTGGTTCTGCCCCTTGAGCGTCGTGGCGGTCTGCCGCAGCGCGGGGAGCTCATCGGCTCCCGAGCCACTCGCGGCGGCGGCGGGAGCGCTCGGCTGAGGCGCTGCGGGCTTGCTCGCGGGGGCGGCGGCGGGGGCAGCGGGCCTGGCGGCCGCGGGAGGTGGATTCGCAGCCGCGGGCCGGGCGGGGGCCGCGGCCGGAGCTGGATTGGGCGCAGCCGGTCTGGCCGCAGCGGCGGGGGCGGCAGGCTGGGGCGCGGCGGGCCTGGCGGCAGCGGCGGGTGCCCCGGGCTGGGGCGCAGCAGCGGGAGCAGCGGGTTGTGGCGCGGCGGGCCTGGCGGCAGCAGCGGGTGCTCCGGGCTGGGGCGCAGCGGGCCCGGCGGTGGCTGGAGCCGGATTCGGGGCGGCGGGCCTGGGCGCAGCGGCAGCGGCGGCCGGAGGCGGGTTGGGCGCCTTGGCGGGCTCCGGGGCGCGCTGGGCGACGGCGGCGAAGGAGACGCCGTCCAGCTCCTTGAGGAGGAACGCCACGCGCAGGATGTGCTCGCTGTCCTGAGGCAGGTCCGTGAGGAGCTGGGCGATGGAGCGCACCCCGTCGATGACGGTGAGCACGCGCACCTCGTGAGGCGTGAGGCGCAAGTCGCTGGCGGGCACCATGCCCCCGGCTTTCATGATGGGCAGGGTGAGCACCGGTTGCAGGCGGCGCTTGAGGTCCACCGCGGACATGCGGCGGACCTGGTCGCTGAGCAGCGCCCAGCGGTTGCCGAGCGGCATGGCCTTGGCGGCGGGCAGCTCTTTCGGCTCGTAGGTGAAGGTGCCGGACTCGGCGCGCAGGCCCTTGTGGAGAATGGACAGGGCGCGCTGAGACAGCTGGCTGAAGGCGTTGCCAGGCTGCAGCAGCCCCATGCCGAAGAGCGCGGCGAGCAGATCGCCTCCGAAGCGATCGCGGGCGCCCTCGGCCTGCCGGAGCTGGTCGGCGGACAACAGCTTCGCCTGCATGAGCACCGTGCCGAGCGCGTCCTCGGTGTGGGACGAGTCCACGAACTCGGGGCTGCCCTTGCGGAAGTGAATCTGAACGGACCGGTCGGCGAGCGCCAGGGTGAGCAGGCCCGTGTGGGTGCCCGCGGCGATGCGGCCGTAGAGGTGAATAGGCGAGCTCTGGTCGAGCGAGCCCTGCGCGGCAGGCGGCCCGACCGTCTCCGGAGCGACGGGCGGAGGTGTCGCCGCGCCCGCCGGTGGCACCGCGGGCTGGCCCGTGGTGGACGGGGGCCCCGCCGGACGAGGCGCGGAGGCGGCTGCCGCGGGTGGAGGAGCCACCGCCGCATGCGAGCCCGAAGGAACAGCCGGCCGGGGAGCCGCACCCGGCGGCGCGGCGGATGGAGCGCCGGGCACTCCGCCCGTGGGCGCCACCGCCGGGGGTGGGCGTGCTCCAGCACCCGGAGGTACCGCGGCCCCCGGAGGCGCGGCCCGGAAGGTGCCCGAGGGGTTGTTCGGCATGGCTCCCGGAGGTGCCGCTGCGGGCCGTACCCCGGGGCCCGCTGCGGGCGGGGCCGCCTGGCCCGCAGCCCCCGGCACCGGTCTGGGCGCACCGGGAGGCACGGCGGCGCCAGGGCTCGCCACGGGCGCTCCGGGCCGAGCCACGGCTCCCGGTGGGACCGCCTGCGCTGGGACACCCGGTCCCGGTCTGGGCGCTGCGGGCTGGCCTGTGGCACCCGGCCCCGGCCTGGGCGCGTTGGCCTGCGCGACGGCGCCGGGCCCTGCCATGGCCGCTGTCCCCGCGACGGGCGCCGCGGGCGCTACGGGAGCGCTCGGGCCTCCCATCTGGACGGGGAGTTCCGTCTTGGTGATGCGCACCGTCTCGCCGGGGGCAATCACGTCTCCCCACATCTCGCGGGGAAAGGCATCCCGCAGGTGCGGGAAGCGCCCGGGGTAGGCGAAGTTGATCCCGTCCTCGGACACCTGCAGCCGGCCCTGAATGGCGCCGTTGTCGATGAGCAACTCGATGGTCGGCAGGGTCAGCGGACCCCAGACGGTGCCCTTGTCGTTGCGGACGAAGTACTGCCGGCCTTCTCCCTCCGCCATGCGCGGTCTCGCTCCTTCAATGCTGCCACCCTACCGCCAACGGGCGGCCGAACCAACTCAACAGGCGCCCGAGCGCCTCAGGGACGGGCCCCCTCCATCGCCGCCAGCCCCAGCATCGCCAGGCACGCAGAGTCTCCCTGAAGCGTGGTGGGCGGGTCGAAGCAGTGCACCATGCTATCGAATACCTTGCAGATGCCCTTGGGCGTGGAGGCGCAGGCCGCCCGGGAGTAGGCCGAGGCGCACGCGTAACCACAGACGGCGGTGCCATCGTTGCTGCGGCACTGAGGCGCGGGCAGCGAGCGTCCGTAGGCGCAGATGGCCCCCGGTGAAGGGTCGAAGCAGGTAACGCGTCCGCTCTCCGCCTTGCACACCCCCAGCGGGGTGGTGGCGCACTTCACGCCATCCGCGCTGGCCGTGCACTTGTAGCCGCAGGCGAAGTCCGAGCCCTGCGTCTTGCACTCGATTTTAGGCGTCTCCGAGCCGTACACGGCGAACACCGAAGCCGGCGGATCGAAGCACTCCACCCCCTCGCCCCGGCCCCGGCATACCCCCGCCGGAGTGCGAGCACAGTTCACCCTGCCGGAGTACGTGGCGCAGGAGTAGCCGCACGCTGCCTGGCCATCCGCCGTCTTGCACTCCGGGGTGGGCAGCGAGCCCTTGTACGCCCGGACGAGGTAGGCGGGCGGATCGAAACACACGGCCTGCCCATCCACCACCTGGCACACGCCCTCGGGCGTCTGTGCGCACCGCACCCGAAGTCCGTCGGACTTGCACGCGTAGCCGCAGGCGGCCTGGCCATCCATGGAGCGGCACATGGGGGCCGAAGGGTCCTGGGGAACCTGTGACAGCAGCACGAGCATCAGCGGAGCAAGGGAAGCGAGCACGGGGACCTCGGAGGGAAGCTGCCGGGATTGACGCTCAGGTTTCGGTGGTGCGCAAGCAAGCGTCCAGAAGGCGGGCGTGGTAGTGGGGGCCCCGCCCACCTGGAGGAGGGCCTGCCTTGGACGTGACCGGCCTCGAACTTGCCCTGCTGTGCTTCGCCGCGCTGGTGGCCGGCGGGGTGGATGCCATCGCCGGAGGGGGAGGCCTCATCACGCTGCCCATGCTGCTGGCCACCGGGTTGCCGCCGCACGTGGCGCTGGGCACCAACAAGGGCCAGTCCGTGTTCGGCGCCTTCGCGGCGCTGGTGCGCTTTTCTCGCGCGCGCCTGGTGAGCGGGAAGCTGGCGTGGGTGACGTTTCCGCTGGGGCTGCTGGGCGCGTTCGCGGGGACGCGGCTGGTGTTGTGGGTGAAGCCCGAGGTGCTCAAGCCGCTGGTGCTCGTGCTGCTGGTGGCAGTAGCGGCCTTCCTGGCGTTCCGCAAGGCTCCTCCGCCGGGGGACCGGCCCGAGCCGCCGCTGTCCCGGCAGCAGATGTTGGGAGGCCTGGCCGCGCTGCTCATCGGTGCGTATGACGGGTTCTTCGGCCCTGGCACGGGCACCTTTCTCATCGTGGCCTTCTCCACGCTGCTGGGGCACGGGCTGATGCGCGCGTCGGCGGACGCGAAGGTGGTCAACTTCGCCTCCAACATCGCCGCCGTGACGCTGTTCTGGTGGAAGGGCGTGGTGCTGTGGAAGGTGGCCCTGCCCATGGCGGTGGCCCAGTTCGCCGGGGCGTGGATGGGCGCTCACCTCACCGTGAAGGGGGGGGACAAGCTGGTGCGCAAGGTGGTGCTCGCCGTCGTCGCCGCGCTCGTGCTCAAGCTGGGGCACGACCTGCTGGTGCGCTGAGCCCGGCCGCGAGCGGCTCAGGTTCCGGTGATGAGCCAGCCGTCCTCGGCTCGCTCAGGGCGCACACTGCGTGCCCGGCGGGGGCGGTTGGTGTCCGTCGTAGGTCAGCCCCGAGGGCCCGTACCAGGGCATCACCTCGATGGTGAAGCGGCCCGCCTTCACGGCCGGATCCGTCTGGGAGAGCGCGAGGGCCTCCTCCTTCGTGGCCACATCGAAGATGAAGATGCCCGCCAGCGCGTCCGGGGGAGGCGTGGGGCCTGGATCGAACGGGCCGGCGATGAGCAGCTTGCCGCAGTCGGCCAGCCGCTTGATGTTGGCCATGTGCCCTTCACCCGCGGCAATCGCCTCGGGCGTGCGCTCGGCGCTCCAGGCAGGGCCGCGCTTCAAGAACCCCATGTAGTAAGTGCGCATCTTGAACGGCTTGGCGGGAGCCGCGGGGGCCGGAGCCTGGGCGGCCTGGCCGGTGGCACAGCCGGTGAGACAGGCAGCGAGAGCGGAGGCAAGGAGGGCAGGGCGCATGCGCCCTTTCGTAACATGCCCCCCAGTGGAGGGAAGCCGTCAGCCGATGTGCACCAGCAGCGTGTGCCCGCGCTTGGCCACCTGGCTCACGAACTTCTTCAGCTCCGCGAAGTAGCTGAGCAGCTCCTCCAGCGGATCCTCGTCGTCCGGCGGGTCGTCCCACAGGCCGGGGTAGATGTCCTGCTGCTGCATCGTCGTGGCATCGAAGCGCTTGCGCAGCGTGTCCAGCGAGAGCTTCTGCAGCGCCTCGGAGAGCTTCTTCACCTCGTCCGGGGAGAAGATGCGCGCGGTGCCCTCGTCCGAGGGGATGTCGCCCACGTCCACGCCCCCGCGTACCAGGAAGTCCAGCGGCGCCGTGCCCTCCCAGGCCGTCTGCGTGAGCAGGTACTGCAGCCCGTGCCACGTCTCGCCGATGTCGAGCTCCAGGAACTTCGCGCCCTCCGGGTCGCCGAAATCCTCCTCGTCATCCAGGAAGGGCTCCAGCCGCTCCGGCGCCTTCAAGAGCGCCTGGTGCTGGGCCTCGGTCGCGCTGCGCAACGTGCAGAGCATCTCCATCATCGGCTCCTGGCTTCGTGAAACCTCGGCTCCCGGGTAGGGAAGGAGGTGCGCATTAGCATCCCCGCGCCATCTTGGGCACTGCCAAGCTAGGCTGGGGCCCATGAACCGCTTCCGTCTCGTGCTGTGCCTGACGCTGCTCGTGTCGAGCCTGGGGGCCGCGCAGACGCCCGAGCCCGACGAGGAGCCGGAGTGGAGCCCTTACACCCCGTCTCCGGCCGGCGCTCCCGCGCCGCCTCCGCTCGTGCCGGCGGATCCTCCCATGGTGCCCGCGCCACCGGCTGAGCCCGAGCCTTCCAAGGTGTCCGAGCCCCGGGGGGAGATCATTCCCCGAGAGGTCCGCCCGGAGCTCTCGGGGACGGGAAGCGCCGCCCTTCGCCTCGTGGGCGGGCCGTTCGCGGGCATCATCGGCTCCGTGGGAGGAGCCATGGCGGGGGCCATCGTCAGCGGTTTTATTCTGCTGCCCTTCTGTCTGGACTCGCTGAGGGACCTCGAGTCGAACCGCGGATGTCTGGTGGGCTTCTCCGCGCTCGCCTCGGTGGGAGCCACGCTGGGCGCCACGGGCACGGTCTATCTGATGGGGGAGGTGTTCGGAGGCCGGGGCCGGTTCCTGCCCGCACTCCTGGGAGGCCTGGTCGGCACTTCGCTGGGCGCCGTCAGCGGCACTGTCAGCGGGAACACCCTGGTGCTCGTGCTGGGCCTGGGGATCGGGCCCATCATCGGGTCCGTCGTGGGTTATGAGGTGTCTCACTCCCTGGAGGAGCCCGTCGCCGAGCCCCGGAGGGGTGGAGGCATCGAGGTGATGCCCATGGTCAGTGCCACTCCCAGGGGTGGAATCCTGGGAGGGCTCGTGGGCCGGTTCTGAGGCCTAGTACGGCGCTTCGCCCGAGGAGGTGAACGGGGGACGCGGATCGATGGGACTGATGGGCAGCGGCGCCGTGTCGTTGTCGTGGCCGAAGCCCTTGGCGCCCGGAGCCAGCGGGTGCGCTCCCGAGAACAGGCTCCGCGCACGGCTCACCAGCCAGCGCACGCCCTGAAACGCGTCGCGCACGAGCGCCGCTGGCGCCTCGCGGGACAGTAGCTCGGGGCCCTTCAGCGTACCCGTCGCGGTATCTCCCGGCATCGGGTTGATGCCCACGCCATAGTCGTAGACCATCTTCCCGCCGAGCGTGGCGGTGTACACCGCTGCCGCGTTGGCCATGAGCCCCACCAGCGCCTGGCCCAGCGAAGGAGGATGCCGCAGCCGCCACAGCGTCACTCCCACCGCGCCCACGGTGATGACGGCGTTGCCCAGGCCGTGGAGGAACACCATGTCCCGTGCGCGAGGCTCGTCCATCTTCACCTCTTGCGAGGCGGCCAGGCCCGCCAGGCCCGAGAAGAGTGCGCTCGCCGTGCCGGCCACCCACAGCCGCCGGCCGATCTTCGCCCAGGCCTTGTCTCCGCTCAGCGAGGCGATCAGATCGGCCACCGTCGCGGTGGGCAACAGTGCCAATGGAGCGTGGACTACGGACGGGTGCAGCTCGTGCAGCAGCATCTTCATGGGTGTTCCCCCCTGTGGCTGGGAGGGTAGTCACCCGATGGTCTGCTGCCTTCTGCCAGTCAGCCCGTGAGGGGCTCGCTCCCTTGCCTGGTGTGCTGCTTCAGGAGCGAGCGCCTCTACAGCACCACGTGCTCCTTGTGCTCGCCGAAGACGTCGCGCATCGCGTCGGAGATTTCTCCCAGCGTCGCGTACGCCTTCACCGCGTCCAGAATCAACGGGATGAGGTTCTCGTCCGGCAGCTTCGCCGCGTTGCGCAGCGCGTCCACCGCCCGCGTCGCCGCCGTGTTGTCGCGCTCCGAGCGCAGCTGCTTCAGCCGCGCCGACTGCATCTGCTCGACGGTCTCGTCCACCCTCAGCAGGCCCTGCGGCGGCGGTTCCTTCACCTGGAACTGGTTCACTCCCACCACCACCGTGCGCTTCTCCTCCAGGTCCCGCTGCGCCTGGTACGCCGCTTCCTGAATCTCTCCCTGCGGGTAGCCGTTCGCGATGGCCGACACCATGCCGCCCATGTCGTCGATGCGCCGGATGTAGTCCTGCGCCTTCGCCTCCAGCTCGTCCGTCAGCGCTTCCACCGCGTACGAGCCGCCCATCGGGTCGATGATGTCCGCCACGCCAGACTCGTAGGCGATCACCTGCTGCGTGCGCAGCGCCAGCCGCGCCGCCTCTTCCGACGGCAGCGCCAACGCCTCGTCCCGGCTGTTGGTGTGCAGCGACTGCGCCCCGCCCATCACCGCCGCCAGCGCCTGCAGCGCCACCCGCACCACGTTGTTGTCCACCTGCTGTGCCGTCAGCGTGCTGCCCGCCGTCTGCGCGTGGAAGCGCAGCATCATCGAGCGCGGATCCTTCGCCTTGAAGCGCTCCTTCATGATGCGCGCCCACAGCCGCCGCGCCGCCCGG
>DASVVJ010000382.1:0-1724 GCA_036389955.1 Myxococcaceae bacterium | reverse complement strand
TTCTTCGCCCTCAAGAGAGACTTGACGGTGGAGTTGCTGGTGGCCGCCTGTGAGAAGGCCAGCCCTGAAGACCTGGAGCAGCTGGAACAGGACTGCTTCGCACTAGGAGACGCGGCTCACTGGGACGAGGGGGAGCGTAAGTGGGTGCAGCAGGAATTCGCCCTGCTGAGGCTGGCGGCATGCGCGACGGACCGGTTCGGGCACGTGCTCCTGATCCAATCGCTGCAGCGGGCTTTCCGGGGCATGGCGAAATGGGTACTGCCCCACATGGATAGCAAATCGGTGCGGCCATGGACCCAGTGCGCCATGACCGCCCTGGCGGAAAGGGACGTACAGGCGCTGAGGCAACAGTTGCCACCGTTGCTCCTGGCTGCGGATGAGAAACTGCTGCGCAGCCTCGTGCCTGGCCTCCAGCCCGCGACACCGTGCGAACAGCCTTCCACTGCGGCCGAACCGACAACGGCCAAGGCTTCGACGCCCGCCCCCGCGAAGGAGGAGGTGCCGGAGCAAGTTGCTACGAACCTGTCCAACAGTCAGACCGTCGAAAAAGGCCCGGGAGTCTTCTGGTGCCTACGACCTATAGGGCGAGTCTCCAACGGAGTACCCATCCGGTAGTAGGTCCCTGGGAAGTCGAAGGACTTCTTCGACAGTCTGACAGTAGGGCAGGTTCGTGCACGGCGCCGCCGGCAGGGGGCTCACCGCCAGAGTCCATCTGCGTCGGAGCATCCCCTGAGCCAGAGCAAGCGTTGCCTGGGGAAAGCAGGCCTCCAGAACCCGATATGCCGTCCTGGGCTTGGATGAGCGACTGACCGTCGGCACCTGACGCTCGGAAGGTGGCGATACTCTGGGCCCAAGGCCTCGGTCCGGCTAGCGCTCGCTGTCCAGGTGCGCCATCTGCTGGGACTGGTAGCGCGTGCCTGCCACTTCGGAGGCCGGCACCGCCTGCTCGATGCGGGCCACCTCTTCGGACGAGAGGTTGATGGCCAGTGCCCCCAGCGCATCCTCCAGCTGGCTGCGCTTGCGCGCGCCGATCACCGGGATGATGTGGTTCCCCTTCGCCATCACCCAGGCGATCGCGAGCTGGGCGGAGCTCACGCCCTTCTCGGCGGCGAGCTTCTCGAGCGCGTGGACGAGCTGCTTGTTGCGCTCGAGGTTCTCCCCGGTGAAGCGTGGCAGGTGCGCGCGGAAGTCATTCGGCGCCGACGGCTTCGCTCCGGTGAGCAGCCCGCGCGACAGCACGCCGTACGCGGTGACGCCCATGCCCAGCTCCTTCAAGAGCGGGAAGATCTTCTCCTCGGGCCCGCGGCTGATAACCGAGTATTCGATCTGCAGATCGACGATCGGATGCACCGCGTTCGCCCGGCGGATCGTCTCCGGCCCCACTTCGGACAGGCCAATCTTCCGCACGTAGCCCGCCTTCACCATCTCGGCGATCGCGCCAATGGTGTCCTCGATGGGCACCGAGGGGTCCAGCCGCGCGGGCCGGTAGATGTCGATGTAGTCCACCCCCAGCCGCGTCAGGCTGTAGGCCAGGAAGTTCTTCACCGAGGCGGGCCGGTTGTCCACACCCACGAAGGCGCCATTCGGAGCCCGGAGCGCACCAAACTTCACCGACAGCTGCGCCTTGCCGCGCCGGTCCTTCAGCGCCCGGCCAATCAGCAGCTCGTTGTGCCCCTGGCCGTAGAAGTCTCCTGTGTCCAGCAGCGTCACGCCCCGGTCCAGCG
>DASVVJ010000381.1:0-14886 GCA_036389955.1 Myxococcaceae bacterium | reverse complement strand
GGGCCACCTGGTGCGGCGCGTGCTGGAGGAGAGCACCTACTGGCACCTGGTCTACGTGCGGTGGGCCACGGTGGACGGCTGGGAGGTGTACCGCCCCCACTTCGATGCCATGTTCCCGCCAGTCGTCCGGAGCATCGTGGTGCCGATGATCCGGCGCGATGTCATGAAGGCCCTGCGCGCCCAGGGACTGGGGCGCCACACGCCCGAGGAGATTCTCGAGCTGGGCAAGGCGGACATCTCCGCGGTGGCCACGCTGCTGGGGGACAAGCCCTTCCTGCTGGGCGACCACCCGAGCTCGTTCGACGCGACGCTGTACGCCCTCATCAAGAGCATCACCGCGTTCCCGGTAAACTCGCGGTTCAAGCTCTACACCCAGGCTCAGCAGAACCTGATGCGCTACTGCGAGCGCTTCGAGCAGCGCTTCTTCGCTGCCTCCGCGAAGTCCGCGGCCTGAGCGGGTCTCATACGCCGGCGGTGGCGCGGCGTTCCTGCCGCAGCTGCAGCAGCTCACGGACGATGATCTGCACCGTGGCCACCACCGGCACCGCCACCACCGCGCCGACGATGCCGGCCAGCTCCGCGCAGAACAGCACCGCCATCAGCGTGAGCAGCGGGTTGACGTGCACCGTGCGCCGGAACACCAGCGGCGCCATCACGTTGCCTTCAATCTGCCCATAGATGACGAAGTAGATGAGCACCACCGTCGCCTGCCACGGGCCCGCCGTCACCCACGTCACCAGGGTGATGAAGCCTCCGGCCACCACCGGGCCCGCGTACGGCACCATGCTCGAGAAGCCGCTGGCGATGCCCAGCGGCAGGAAGAACGGCAGCCCCAGCAGCGCCAGCACCGTCGTGGTCAGCGTGGCGTTGATGGTGCAGATGAGCGTCAGCCCGGACAGGTAGCCGCCGATGGCCTGGTACACCTTGTAGAGCACCCGCTCGTAGCGCGCGCGGTACTCGGTGGGCACCTGCGCCAGCATCCGCCGCAGCAGGCCTCCGCCGAACGCCAGCATGAACACCACCAGGAAGAAGACGGTGAGCGCGGCGCCCGCCAGGCTCACCGCTCCGCCAATGGCGCGCAGCAGCGGCGGCATCGCCAGCAGCCCTGGCGAACGGGCGGGGGGCAGAACCCCGCTGACGTCACCCTGGCCCAACTGCGACAGCGCCTCGAAGTGCCGGCTCAAGAGGTGGAACACGCTCAGCGAGCGCACCTCGTTCATCAGCGCCGGCAATTGCGCCAGCAGCGCCTCGCCCTGGGTGATGGCGGTGGGGATGACCAGCATGCCCAGGCACACCAGCACCACCACCAGCACGAAGAGCACCAGCGCGATGGACAGCCCCCGGCGCAGGCCCAGCCGCTCCAGCCGCGCCACCGCGTGCTGCAGCGCCAGGGCCAGCAGCGCCGCGATGCCCGTGAGCGTCAGCGCCACCCGCGTCTTCACCACCAGCACCGCCAGCACCACCACCGCCAGCGCGGCGAAGCCCACGGTGAACGCTGTCTTCAGCGTCACCTGAGAACGTTGCCATCCCGTCGAGTCACTCGCCGCCACGCTCGCTCCGCTCCCGCTCACACCCCAGGCTTCTGCGATGCGTCTGCTCCGGGTCACCGGCAACCGGCCCGCCCGGGCCCATGTCCGGTGGCGCACGCCCGCTGTTGGCCTACCAACCCTTGCCTTGTCCTACAGCCGGGGGTTTCACGGGTAGACAGGGCAGCAGGAAAAATTCGACACGGACGCGATCCAGCCAAATCCCCTCGCGACAAAAAACGGTGTGAGCGCGGAAAAGCCTCGGGGCCTTTTGCTCCAGCCCGCGCCGTCGTCGAAGGGAGCCGTCATGAAGGGGTTCAAGTCGCTGGGCTTGGTTGTCTCCACCACCCTGCTGGGGTGTGGGGTCGGGTCACCCTCCGAGCCGTCCGTTGACGCGCCGAGCCATGTCACGCGCGTTGACGCCGCGTCGCGGGGCAAGAAGAAGGTCGTCAATCCGCCCGTGGCGGGCGAGAGCGCCTGCGCGGCGGCCTACTCGAGCCCTCAGGCCCAGGCGGCCCTCACCCAGGCGGTGGTGGATCCGCGCCTGCGGGCCGATGGCGCGGTGCGCACCCTCATCCTGTCCTTCAATGAGGACGCCGCTGTTCCCGCCGCACTCTCCACGTTGACCAGCACGCTGGGCCTGGTGGTCGGCCAGGACCTGGGGGCGCTCAATGAGCTGCCCATGGTGGCCATCTCCGTGCCCGTCACGCCCAGCCTGCTCAACACGCTCAAGCAGAACCTGCAGCCGCTGGGGCTCGTCTCCATCTACGAGAACCGCCCGCTGAGCTACTTCCTGGATGTGAGCAACGCCTATATCGGCGCGGACACCGCGCGCACCGCCTTCAATGTCACCGGCGCGGGCGTGGGCGTGGCCGTCATCGACTCGGGCATCGATGGCACCCACGGGGACTTCCCCAACCTGGTGAAGAACGTGAAGATGGTGGGCACCGTGCTGGGCACCGGCGTGGGCGGCGCGCTCTATGTGGACACGCCCAACAGCGACCTGACCAGCGGCCACGGCACCCACGTGGGCAGCACCATCGCCGGCTCGGGCGCGCGCTCCAACGGCCTGTACAAGGGCGTGGCTCCGGGCGCCAGCCTGATTGGCGTGGGCGCGGGCGATGCCATCAACATCCTCTTCGCGCTCGAGGGCTTCGACTTCGTCCTGCACCCGTCCGTGAAGGACACCTACAACGTCCGCGTCATCTCCAACTCGTGGGGCACCAGCGGCAGCCACTTCGCGCCGTTCGACCCGGTGAGCATCGCCAGCAAGCGCGCGTACGACCAGGGCATGATTGTCGCCTTCGCCGCCGGCAATGACGGGCCGGACGCTGACACGCTCAACCCGTACAGCGCCTCGCCGTGCGTCATCTCCGTGGCGGCCGGCACCTCGCGCGACACGCGCGGCGCCACCAACCCGCTGCTCTCGCAGGATGCGCCGGGCGAGCTGGTGGACTTCTCCAGCCGCGGCATCCCCGGGGATGCGCTGCACCACCCGGACATCACCCTGCCGGGCGTGAACATCGTCGCCGCGCGTGCCACCACCGCGCTGCCCGCCGTCGCCGCACCGTACCTGGGCCTGGATGGTCTGCACCCCGAGCCCTTCTACGCGGCGCTCTCCGGCACCTCCATGGCCACCCCGCACCTGAGCGGTGTGGTGGCGCTGATGCTGGAGGTGAACCCCTCGCTCAACATGGACGGGGTGCTGGCGGCGCTGACCTCGACGGCCAAGCCCATCTACGTGCAGGAGGCCAACGGCACCACGCGCCAGCGCGCCCTGTGGGAGGCCGGTGCCGGCTACGCGGACGCCTACGCCGCCGTGCGTGCCGCCGCGTCCACCGCGGGCACGCGCTACTCCACCGTCACCACCAACCTGCCCGGCTGGTCAGGCACGGTGAACACCTCGGTGAAGCTGCCGGTGCTGGACCTGTCGCTGGTGGCGGCCGAGCACAACTACAACCTCACGGTGCCCGCGGGCCAGAAGGCCCTGCGCATCGCCACCAACTGGGGCAACCCCGCGTTCGACCTGGACATGTACGTGTACGGGCCCAACGGCAACCTGGTGGCCAGCAGCGCGGCGGGCACTTCGGCCGGTGAGGCCGTCTCGATTCCCAACCCCGTGGGCGGCACCTACCGCGTGCGGCTCCAGGGCTTCCTGAACGGGCCTACTCCGTACACGGGCACCGCTCAGGTGGATCAGCTTGTTCCTCTCCCGTAGCCGGTAACCTTCACCGGTAAGCGGGAGCCGCGGCCTCCGGATCGCTTGAGAGGGAGCGATCCGGAGGCCCGGATCTTTTCAGAGGTACCCCTGGCGCGGCACGGCCGGGGTTGTTTGCGGTTATGCTGGGCGCCATGAAGCGGCGCTCGCTGCACCGCGCGGTGTTCCTGGCCGCCGCGGGCTACAACGTGTTGTGGGGGCTGTACTCGTCGGTGGATCCGCAGTGGCTGTTCCGCTTCGCGGAGATGCCGCCGCTCAACCACGCTCCCATCTTCGCGTGCCTGGGCATGGTCATCGGCGTGTACGGCCTCTGCTACGCCGAGGTGGCCCGGCGCCCCGAGCACGGCTTTCTGCTGGCGGCGGTGGGCCTGCTGGGCAAGGTGCTGGGCCCCATGGGCCTGGGGCTGCTCATCCTGCAGGGAGAGTGGCCGCCAGCCACGTTGGTGCTGTGCCTCACCAATGACTTCATCTGGTGGGTGCCCTTCTCGCTCTACCTGTATGACGCGTGGCCGTATTACCGGAGCACGTTTGCGCCCCAGCCGCCGGGAGGCGAGCCCGTGGTGAGCCCGCCTCCACCGGCCGGCGGGTGACTCAGGGGCGCGAGGGGAAGATGCCCTCGAGCGCGATGATGAAGTTGATGCACAGGTACGGCTGCATGTTCTGGTGCGGCTGGCTGCCGCCCGACAGGCCCACGGACGCCGGAGCCATGGTGCCGGTGATGGTGGAGCTGTAGCTGTTGAGCGGCTGCTGGGTGTTGGGGTCCACCGTGATGGCGGGCACCGTGCCATCCGGGGAAGGCGAGTCTCCCTGGCCACCGTGAGCGCCCAGCGGGTGGTTGTGCGCGGGGATGTTGGTGATCAGCAGGGTGACGTTCTCCGCGCCGGCGCTCTGCCCCAGCTCGTACCGCGACAGCCCCGGCCCCTGGCCCGGCTGAACAGGAACGCGGCCCCGCAGGTCCGGCAGCGCGAAGGTGGTCCGGCCGTCGCCTCCATAGGTGGTCCCCAGAATGGAGAACAGGGCCGTGTTCTGGGCGATGGACAGCAGGCTGCCATCACAGAAGGCCCAGCCCCTGGGGGCGAAGTCGCCAGCGAACATGATGATCTGACCGATGTAGGGCTCGGACATGCGGCACTTCCTTTCACTGCGAGTGTTGGGCTCGCAACAGACCATGGTCACTCGGTGGGTGAAAGGACTCACTGGTGCGGGTGACCACGGGCACCTGAATTCAGGGGGTTTTGATCAACCCTCGTGGTGAGGTGGGCCAGAGCGGGTCACCCCAAGTGCGGGGGGTTACTGGCCTGTGTCAGGCGGCTGAGTGAGAATGCGAGTGTTGGTTCAGAGACACCGTGCGCGGCCCCGCACGCATCACTCCATCCGGGGCTGCCCTGTCTTGGGCTGCCTCGCCTCACTCAAGGATTCCGAGGCATGCACCGTTCATCGAAGTGGCGGAGTTTCGTAGGAGGCCAGGGACTGGGCGCTCTGGGGCTGACGGCGCTGTTGTCGCTGACGGCGTGCACGAGCGACGGGCCGAAGGGAGATCCGGGCGAGGCTGGCCCCGCGGGTCCAGCGGGCCCGGCGGGTCCCCAGGGGCCGCAGGGTCCAGCGGGTCCGGCGGGAGGCCCCCAGGGGCCCCAGGGCGAGCAGGGCCTGGAGGGACTGAAGACGCTGGTGGTGACGACGGCGGAGCTTCCCGGGGCCAACTGCGCCATGGGCGGTGTGAAGCTGGAAGTGGGAGTGGACGCGGACCGGGACGGCACGCTGGATCCGCTCGAGGGGGACGCGGCGCTTACGCGCTATGTCTGCAACGGCATGCAGGGCGTGCGGGGTGACACGGGAGCCACGGGACCGCAGGGGCCGCAGGGCGTACCGGGCCAGCAGGGCCCTTCGGGCCAGCAGGGACCGCAGGGGCCCGAGGGACAGGCCACGCTGGTGGCGACCTCGCCGGAGGCCGCGGGCGCCAACTGCGCCACGGGCGGCGTGAAGTTCGAGGCGGGGCGTGATGCGAACCGCAACGGCACGCTCGAGGCGGGTGAGGTGGACGCCTCGCTGACGCGCTACGTGTGCAACGGTGCCCAGGGACCGCAGGGCGCACCGGGCGCGCAGGGTCTGCAAGGTCCGCAGGGCGCGCAGGGCGCCCAGGGTCCGCAAGGTCCTCAAGGTCCTCAAGGTCCGCAGGGTCCCTCGGGAGCGACGGCCGCCTATGGCGACGGCTCGGCGGGGACGCTCAGCGTGCCGGTGGGTAACACGTTGGACCTCTCGACTGTGGCGGGCGTCAACTCGTTGCCAGGCAGGACGAACACGCAGTTCACCAACATCAGCATTGCTGGCAGCCTCATCCTCCCCAGCGGCACGGTGCTGCGCGCCACGGGCGACGTCACGGTGACCGGTACCATCACCGTTCTGCAGGGCACGGAGGACACGGGCAACGGTCCTCCTGCTCCGGGTGTCTCGCGTGGAGTGCCGGGTCTCATTCACGGAGGTACCGGGGTGGCGCTGCTCGCGGCGGCCCGGTTGACGGAACCCCATGCGGGAGGCGGCTCGGGAGACCGGTCGATCAACGCCACGGGCGGAGAGGGAGGCGGCACGCTCATCATCGCGGCGCAGGGCAACGTGTCCATCCCTGTCGGCGGAAACATCAACGCGAACGGCACCAACGGGGTGAATATCGCCACGACGGGAGACGTGGGTGGCCCGGGTGGAGGTGCCGGCGGCATCATCGTTATCGCCGCCAAGGGCAACCTCACGGTGGGTGGGGCCATTCGCGCCAACGGAGGCAATGGCGGTGCGGGCTTCAACGGCACCACCACCGGCACCAACGGCGTGGGCGGCGGTGGTGGCGGTGGTGGAGGCATCATCAACCTCCTCTCGGCCAACCCCATCTCCGTGACGGGAACCGTGCAGGCGAACGGTGGCGCCCCGGGGACGGACACCGCGCAGGTGACCAATACCGCGGGCGGTGGTGGAGGCGCCTGCGGAGGCGATGGTGGCGATGGTGGCGGAAACCTCGTCTTCAGTGGCCCCTTCACGGCGTCTCAGGCGGGAGCGGCGGGGCACATCATCCAGCGCGTGGTTCCCTCGCCAGAGAACCTGTTGTGAGCCAGGCCTCCTAGCCGAGGCACAGGCGCACATTCTGTGGGCACAGGTCGCGGGCCCCTCGGCTCGGTGCGGGTCCCCCCGTCAGCGGACGGGTCCTCCCGCACCGGCCGTCCCGCTCTCCCAGGACTCACCGGCTCCTGGGCTCGGGGGTTCACCCTGCGTTGCTACGGGTCCTCTGAGGTGGGCGGGAGCTCAGAGGTGAGGACGGGGCTGTAACAGCGCCCATTGTGCTCGTAGAGGTCTGCATAGCAGGGTGCCTTCTCGGCATCTTTGTGTGGGAGCCGCCAACATCCCCCGTTGATTTCCACCGCGCCCCATTGGGCACAGGGCGGACGGACCAGCCTGTCGAACGGACGGGTTGGCACCTCGCGGGAGACGGAGCGTCCGGAGGGTGGAGGGGATTCAGCCTTGTGCACCGAGCCCATTGCCTCCTCCCCCAGTACCCCTGTGCCTCCGTCCGGCTGCTCTGTCACAGGAACGCTCCCCTCCGAACCCCCTTCGCCCCGGCCCGGACTCAGCATCAGCACCAGCCCCAGCAGACACACCAGCAGGAGGCATCCTCCCGTCGCCAGCTGCGCCGCCAGGTCTGTCCGCGCCGAAGAGCCCGCCGCCTCGGGACGCCACGTCTCCTCTGTGGGAGGCTGCAACGTGCTGGGCACCCAGAGCTCATCCAGCGCAGGCTCTCTCTGCTTCAGCAACCACTCCAGCTCCTCGGCCACCTGCTGGGCGCTGCCTCGCGTTGGGGGGTACTCCGCCAGCATGCGCACGATGAGGTCGCCGAGTGCCGGGCACTTGTCGGCCAGGCCCCGAGGAGCCACCACCTTCATGGGCTCGGCATCCTCCGCCTGATCCTCCAAGTCCTCGGGGCGCGGTGGATAGGCTCCCGCCAACAGCCGGTACGCGGTCACGCCCAGCGCATACACATCATCGGCGGGCTGGGACTCGTAGTACCCCCCAGTGCCCAGTCCCAACGCGAAGCGGAAGAACAACAACTGAGGGCTGCGGTAGGGCTCGGTGCCTGGCGGCACAGCCCCAGCAGTGAGCGGGCTCGCGCCCTGGTACCAGCAGCAGCCGAAGTCCAGCAGCACCGCATCACCCTGGGCATTGACCAGGATGTTGCCGCCCTTCACATCCCGGTGCACCCCGTACCGGTGCGTGGCCTCCAGGGCTCGCGCCACCTGAGCCAGCAGCCTGATGGCTTGCCTCAGCGTCAGTCCATGCTCCGCCGCCCACTTGTACAGCTCCTGCCCCTCTACCCACTCCATCACCAGGTAGGGGTACGTGTCCCCTCGAGGGCTCGTCCACTCACCGCTGCCCTCCAACCGGGGCACTGAAGGGTGGCGGAGGCGAGACAGCAGCCAGATCTCCCGCTCCATGCGAGCGTCATCCTTCTGCACGGCCAACTTCAGCGCGTAGCTTTTGCCGTCCTGCTTGTCTGTGCGCACGGCGCGAAACACCACGCCATGACTGCCGCTGCCGATGCGCTCCTGCACCCGCCAGCAGCCGACCAGCGAGCCATATTCTGGAAAACGAGCCTCTGGGGGGACTGGGGCCATCATATGCCTCCGGTAGTGCTCCACTCACCCTACCTCATGGGTGAGATTTGCACACCCCCGTCACCCCGTGGCGGCCAGAATGAGGCTCACCGCGGCGGAGGAACCCACTCGAGGGTGAGGTATGGCCCCGTGGTGTTCGCCGACGCGCCCGGGGTGAGCACGAAGCCGAGCCGCTGGTAGAGCCTCCGCGCCGGGCTCTCGCGCGCCACGCTCAGCCTCAGGGGCTTGCCGGACAGCGCCGCCTCCTCCTGCAGTGAGCGCAAAAGCGAGCTGCCCAGGCCCGTGTTGCGGTGCGCCGGCAGCAGCGAGATGTCCACCAGCCGCAGCTCCCCGGGCTCGCGCGCCACCCACAGCCTGCCCACCTGCTGCCCATTCACCAGCACGACCTGGTGCTCGGCGTTCGGGAAGCGCAGCCGGTAGCCGTTGCGCTGCGCCATGAACTGCACGTGCATCAAGGCGGTACGCCGCGCGTCTCCCAGCCCCAGCGCTGCAATGTCTTCGCGTGTGCTGGCGTACAGCTCGAAAAGGAACGCGTCGTCCGCGGGCGTGACGGGGCGAAGAGAAAGGGTGTGGGACACGGTCCGCGCACCTTAGCGCTCCGCGCCAAGCGGTGTCGGCACGCAGGGCGTCATCCACCTTCGGACACGGCGAAAACTCCGCGTCCACAGGTGGACACACGCCCGCTCGCGCACCCGCGCCCACCGTCAGTCCCAGAGGGAAAGCGCGTCAGACCCACATGAGAGGCTACAGGTGCGCGCGACCTGGAGAGACCATGAAGAAGACACGACTTGGAACGTTGGCTCCCAGCCTCTCGGACCCGAGTGAGAAGGAGCTCGAATTGAGGGAACTGGCCAGCCGGCTGAAGGACCTGGATGAGGACGCGCTGGACGCACAGCTGCTGGTGACGTTCCGCGAGGCGCGGGACAACGGCACCGTGCCGCCCGAGGCGGGCTTCTTCCTCGTGGCCCACATCCTGCTCGCCATGGCGGACGAGGCGATCGCGGAGGATCCCCTCGTGCTCGAGCTGGGCCGCGAGCTGGAGAAGATGGAGCGCGACTACGGGCTGCCGGACGAGCAGGGCTGGGCTCCGGGGGATGCTCCGGAAGAGTGGGAGGCGCTCTACCGCCAGTACGAGATTGCCTGTGACAACGCCCGCGCCGCCTTCTTCCGCGCCTACGGCGAGCAGGAGATGGCGGAGCTGTTCCTCCACGACCGGGCGTCGTTTCTGCGCCGCTTCGAGAACGGACGCGGCTTCTTCCACGGCCTGCCGATGCTGCCGGACTACCTCAACTGAGCCGCTTTCCGGGCGCCCTTCCACCCGGGTCCGCGCAGGGCCCGGCCTGGAGTGGCTCCCGTGTGCTCGCCGTCCCGCAGCACCTGCACCCCGTTGACGAACACGTGGCGCACACCCGTGGCGTACTGGTGCGGCTTGGCGTAGGTGGCGTGGTCCTTCACCGCCGCCGCGTCGAACAGGACAACATCGGCGAAGTGCCCCACCTTCAGCTGCCCGCGCCGCTCCAGCCGCAGGTTCCCCGCGGGCAGCGAGGTGAGCCGGCGGATGGCCTCCTGGAGCGGGAGCACCTTCTCGTCCCGCGCATAGTGGCCAATCACCCGCGCGAAGCTGCCGTAGGCCCGCGGGTGAATGCTGGACTTGAGGAACACGCCCTCCGCCGCCACCGAGCCCATGTCCGAGCAGAAGCTCATCCACGGCAGGGCGAGCTGCTTGCGCACGTTCTCCTCGGACATGAGGAAGTACACGGTGGAGATGCTGCTGCCGTCCTCCACCACCAGGTCCATTGCTGTCTCCACGGGAGACTTGCCGCGCAGCGCCGCTACTTCCGCCAGCGTCTTACCCGTGAGCGGCTTGAGCGCCGCGCTCTTGAAGCCGTTGAGCAGAATGTTCTCCGGCGAGCCCGCGGCCAGGTAGAAGTTCTCCCAGTCATTGGAGGGCGTCACCATCTCCCGCGCCACCCGTTGGCGGATGGCCGGATCCTTCAGCCGCTGCTCCCACGCCTTCTGTCCGCCCTCCTGCACCCACGGCGGCATCGCCGCGTCCAGTCCCGTGGCTCCCGCCGTGTACGGGTACATGTCCGCTGTCACCCGCAGCCCCTCGCTCCGGGCCTGCTCGATGCGGGCGATGGCCGCGTCCAGCTTGCTCCAGTTCGGCTGGCCCGCCGCCTTCAGGTGGTAGATCTCCACCGGCAGCCCCGCCTCGCGTCCGATGCGGATGGCCTCGTCGAGCGCCTCCAGCAGCCGGTTGCCCTCGCTGCGCAGGTGGGTGATGTACAGGCCTCCGTACTCGGCGGCGACCTTCGAGAGGGCGATCAGCTCATCCGTCTTCGCATACGCGGCCGGGGCGTAGATGAGCGAGGAGCCCACGCCCAGCGCCCCTTCCTCCATGGCCTGGCGCACCAGGGCGCGCATGCGCTCCAGCTCCTCGGCAGTGGGCGCGCGGTTGGCATAGCCCACCTCGTGGACCCGCACGCTGGTGGCCCCCACGAATGAAGCCACATTCGGTGACACGCCGCGCTGTTCCAGGTGCTCGAGGTACTCGCCCAGCGTGGTCCACTTCACCTCGAACTTCAGGTCCCCCTGCTGCTCGAGCACCTCCTGCTTCATCGCCGGGTTGAGCGGGCCCATGGAGGTGCCCTCGCCGAACACCTCCAGGGTGACGCCCTGGCGGATGTCGCTCTGCGAGCGGCCGTCCACCAGCAGCGACTCGGTGGCCCAGCTCAGCATGTTGATGAAGCCCGGAGCCACCGCCAGGCCGCGCGCATCCACCTCGGTCCGCGCCCGCGCGCCGCTCAGGTCTCCAATGGCGGCAATCGCGTCTCCCCGCAGCGCCACGTCGGCGGCGAAGGGCGCACCGCCGAGCCCGTCATAGACGGTGCCTCCGCGGAGGATGACGTCGTACGCGGCGGGCTCTCCCGCGCCAGCGGAAGAAGTGGAGGCACACGCCGAGAGCAGCACGGCGCCGCAGAGAAGGGCAATGGAGGTGACACGGGACATGGAGGGCTTCGTTACTACAGGTCCCCCCAGAACAGCGCCACCAGTCCCGCGCGGTTGCTCGTTCCCAGCTTGCGCAGCAGGTTGGTGACGTGGACTTCCACCGTCCCCTCGCTCAGCCCGAGCGCCAGGGCGATCTCCTTGTTCGTCTTGCCCAGCACCACGGGCTCCAGCACCTCGACCTGGCGGCGGGTGAGCTGGCAGGCCTCGCGGGCCCGGCGCAGGCGGCGCGCCAGCTCGCTCTCCCCTCCGGGCTCGGGATGCACCGCTCCGGCACTGGCCACCTGCAGGGCAATGGCGATCCACGGCACCAGCTCGCGCAGCAGCTCCTCCACCCCGCGTGTCTCGCCCGCCGTCGGCAGCTCCACCTCGAGCTGGCCCACGGTGAGCCCGGCCGTCTCGAGCACGAAGTGCCGCGTGTCCCCCTGGCCGCGCTCGCCCGAGAGGCTGAGCAGGTGCATGCGCCCGCCGGGATCCGCGGCCCACAGCTCCATCCGGGTGCAGCCGAGCATGGAGCGCAGCAGCGTCACCAGCGCATCCGCCAGCGCCTTGCGGTTGGGGTACTGGGCCAGCTCCCGCGCCACCGCGCTCAGGTCCGCGCGCGTGGGCCGCTGTCCGGGCCGGGGCTCGTCGGCGGGCAGCTCCAGGTAGGTGCGGAACAGGCAGGCCGGAGCGCCCTCGGCGCGGCACTCCAGGTGCTCGAGCGGCGCCATGCGCCCGCCGAACTGCTCCAGCATCCGGCCCATGTAGCCCATCACCGTGAGGCAGGCGCCCCGGTGGACGAGCCCCCAGTCTCGCAGCTCGGCGGTGATTTCCGTGTCCCGCTGCCAGGAGCGCCAGGTGCCCGTGTCGTGCATGCGCCGCCAGAACAGGTTCATGTTGGCGATGGCGAACGAGGGCTTCATCAGCCGCACGAACCAGCGGTGCACCGTGGACAGCTCCCGGTCCGCGTCCGCGCGCCCCAGCGCCAGCATCAGCGCGTCATCCGCCTGCAGGTGCTTGTACATGGCGTTGATCAGCCGCTCATGTAGCGCCGTCTCGTACCAGGCGGCCGGATCCACCGACTCGATGCGGGTGCGGTCCTCCTCGGACAGCTGGGCCAGCAGCGCTTCCCAGGCCGCGGGGCCGAAACGCTCTCGCACGAACTCCCTTTTGTTGACGAGCTTGATGCCCTGGCTGAATCCCCTCGGGGCATGGCCCGGGGGGGGCAGGGGAGTGGTGACTTCGCGGCGCAAAGGTGACCTGGAGTGAAAGCCGGGGCTGCTGCGGGCGAGACCCGTTCGGGAATCAGGGCGCAAGACGCACTCCAAGTCAACCCGGGGGGAGCCTCTGGGTGAGGTTGCCCGGCGGCTGAGCGGGTTGTGCGGCATGGGAGGTATTAGGAGAGAGGCGGGCCTGGCCGAGGGCTCAGCGGGCGGCGGTGGCGATCAGCCGGGCGTAGAACTGCACCATGCGCTCCAGGTTCTCGAAGGTCAGGTGCTCGTTGGTGCCGTGGATGATGGGGGTGTCGGCCAGCGAGAGCGAGATGGGCTGGAAGCGATAGACGTCTTTGGCGGCTGGCTGGAGGTAGCGGCTGTCGGTGCCGGCAATCACGAGGCCGGGCACCACGGGCGCTCCGGTGACTTCATGGGCCACGGCGGCGAGCACCTTCCAGCTCTCGGAGCGGGTCGAGGAGACAGGCGAGGCCTCCTTGGGCGGCTTCGTCCAGGCCAGCGTCACCGGCAGGTCGCCCACCGCGGCCTGGGCGCGGGCCAACATCTCTTGCGAGTCGTGGCCGGGGGCGAAGCGGTAGTTGATCCAGGCGGTGGCGTCCTGGGGCAGGACGTTCTCCTTGGGGCTGCCCTTGAGCATGGTGGGAGCCAGGGTGGTGTGCAGCATGGCCGCGCCCGCGGGCGAGGCGCCGATCTGCGAGACGAGCACGGGCTCGAAGAGCCAGGTGTTGGCCACCACCATCCTCACCGGGAACGGGCCGTGGGGAGCCGCGCTGCGCACCATGTCCGCGCCGGGGCCCTGGAACTCCAGGGGCGGGGCATTCTCGGTGATGGCCAGCACCGCGCGCGCGAGCGTGGTGACCCCCGTCTCCTTCGGGGGCGTGGAGGAGTGGCCTCCCGGCGTCTGTGCGGTGACGGCCAGCGTGCCATAGCCCTTCTCCGCCACGCCGATGACGGCCAGCGGGGAGCGGGTGATGGGGTTGTCGGCGATGACCAGCATGCCCTCGTCGAGGACGAACTCGGCGGTGATGCCGCGTGACTTCAAGAGCTCGGCCGCGCCTTGAGCGCCCGTGCCACCGGCCTCCTCGTCATGGCCGGACACCAGCATCACGGTGCGGCGGGGCCGGAAGCCCTTGAGCGCCAGGTTCTCGATGGCTTCGAAGAGGCCGATCAGCGAGCCCTTGTCGTCGATGGAGCCCCGGCCCCAGACGGCGTTCTCGGCGATGACACCGTCGAACGGCGGGTGCTTCCAGTCCTTCTCGGTGCCGGGGGTGACGGGGACAACGTCCTGGTGAGCCATCAGGACGATGGGCGAGAGGCCCGGCTCCGCGCCCTGCCACGTGTAGAGCAGGCCCTGGCCGGCGACAAGCTCGCGGCTCATGGCGGCGTGGGCGGCGGGGTAGGTGGCCTGAAGCCAGGCGTGGAGCCGGTCCCACTCCGCCGGCTGGTCCTCGGCGGGGTCCTGGTGGCGGATGGTGCGGATGCGCACCGCCTGCGAGAGGCGCTCGGCGGCGCGGGGTAAGTCGAAGGCAATGGGGGAGGCGAGGGCCACCTCCGCCAGGCTCACGGCGACGGGGGGCTGGTACGTGGCGGTGCGGACGAGCACCACGGTGGCCAGCACGGCAAGTGCGGCCAGCAGTCCCAGCGCGAGCTTCCCCATGGACGTCCTACCCTCCGGTCAGGACGCCGAGCATAGCCCGTCGAGCGGTTGGCTCGACGGGGGCGGGGACCTTCCCTTTAGACGCGGATGCCCAGGCCGCGCAGGCTGTTGAGCACGCCGTTGTCCTGAGCCAGGTTGGAGTAAGCGCCCAGGTTGAGGTTGAAGGAGGAGTTCTGGCCCGTCAGGTCGCGGTGGATGCGCTCACCCAGAGCGTCGACCGTCTGCTCCTCGAGCTGCGAGTTGCCATCGCCTGTGGTAGCGGCGTGGCCCAGCTCGTGCGCCAGGGTGTGGATGAGGTTGGGGCTGTTGGGGTTGGCGATCTCGATGCGAGCGTTGCCGCCGCCATAGATGGCGAGGCCCTCGGTGCCGGAGCCGCCGTCCGGGTTCAGGCCGGGGTTGTGGCTGATGGAGGTGAGGCCGTTGGCCTTGGCGGCGGCGATGAGCTTGGCACCATCCGGGTGGCTGGCGATGGCCTCGAGGGCCTGGCGCAGCTTGGGATCCGAGACCTGGATGCCCGCGAGCAGGTCAGCGCCGCTGGCGCTGGTGCCGTCCAGCGAGGGCATGCCAGCGGGAGCCGCCGCCGCACCGCCCGGGGAGAAGCTGTCCTGGGTGT
>DASVVJ010000380.1:0-8256 GCA_036389955.1 Myxococcaceae bacterium | reverse complement strand
CGAGGGCAACCTCGTTGTCGGCCTGTGTGACGGCGAGACGGCCATGGAGGTGAAGGGTGTGAAGGACGGCCAGAAGATGTCGCGTGACCAGGCGCTGGCGGTGTCCAGCGCGCTGATGATGGAGTGGCGCCGCAAGAACCCCAACGCCAACTGGGACGACGTGCCCACGCCGGCGCAGGGCATCGCGCAGGCGCCCAAGCCGCCGCCCAGCCCGGACCCTAACGCTCCTCGCAGCCCCCCGGCGCTGCCCACCACGCCGCAGAAGCCCAACGCGGGCGGCTCGGTGAAGGCGGCCGGGCCCAACCAGGCCTCGGATGCCTCGGCGGTGGCCCAGCAGAAGGGCGCCAACCTCCAGACCGGCCACACCTACGGCGCCTTCAGCGAGCGCGATGAGCAGATCTGGGCCGCCTCCACCCAGGCCTTCGTGGAGGAGGGCAACCGCGTCTTCCACGACGCCGAGGCGGTGGGCGGCACCATCGCGGTGTCCTGCGACATGTGCCACCCGGACGCGGCCAACACCCACCCGGAGACGTACCCGAAGTACCAGGTGCAGCTGGGCCGCGTGGCGATGCTGCGCGACATGATCAACTGGTGCATCCAGAACCCGGTGCGCGGCAAGCCGCTGGCCGACGATGACCCGAAGCTCAAGGCGATGGAGGCCTACATCTACGCCAAGCGCAAGGGTGTGAAGCTGGAGTACGGCAAGCACTGAGGTGGAAAAAGCGGTGGGGGCTTGCGTGGCCCCCGCCGCTTCCGTGTTCAATGGGGCCATGTCGATGGTGTCCACCGGCGAGGCCCCGCCCCAACAGGCTCCGCTCGCGGCGCTCCCCATGGAGGCCGATCCCAACGGGTTTACCGAGCGGGCTCCGGCCCTGGGCTCGCTGCTTCCGGACGAGGCGCTCGCCCGCGCGCTGGCGGGGGGCGATGCGCTGGCCGTGCATGCGGCCCTCGTGGCGCGCTCGAAGCGCGAGCCCGCGGGCCCCGCGCGGGACACCATCCGGGCCCTGCTTGCCCAACCCGCCCTCTTCGCCGTGTCCGAGGTTCCTCCCCGGCTGAAGGTGGTGCTGGGAATCGGGACGGCGCTTGTGGGGCTGCCTCCTCCGGCTCAGCAGGCCGAGCCGTTCATCGCCACCCGCGTCGTGCGGGTGCTGGGCATGCCGGTCTGGCCGCTCAGCCAACACCTGGTGCGGCGGGGCCGGGAGGGGAAGCTCGAGGTGCTGGGACGCACTCCCACGGGGCTGAAGTTCCGGGCCCTGCGGTGGGTGGCCCGGGTGGGCATCGCGGCAACGGCGATCGCGGTGGTGGGAGCGGGCCTGTCGCCCTGGTTCATGCGGGAGCTGTTCATCATCAATGGGCTCTCGCGGCCCGTGGTGGTGCAAGTGGATGGCAAGCCCGTGTCCCTGGAGCCCGGGCGCATGACGCGGCAATGGAAGTTCAACCTGGGCGACCCGTACCACGTCACCGCCTCGTGGGAGGGGGGGCAGCGGCCGTTCGAGGAGCTGTCCGTCAAGGCCAACCAGCGGACCATCTACAACGTGCTGGGCGCCTCCGCCGCGACCCTGGGCGAGAGCCACGACCTGAGCCATCAACGCGGCAAATCCCTGGAGCAAACCATCACGGACCTGTCCAGCAGCGACGAGCTGTGGGTGATTCCGGGCGGCTGGGAGCGTCGCGTGCAGGAGCTGGGGGACAAGGACCACCACTCCCGAGCCGCTGTGCTGGCCACCAAGGTCGCCATCGCGGATCCGCACGCCACGCGCGCCCGGGAAGAGGCCGCGCGGTACATGGTCCGGCTGCCGCCGGAGCAGGCGCAAGGCATCGCCCTGCAGCTCTACCAGCAATACCCGGAGGACCTGGCCGTGGGCGCGCTGGTGCAGGACGTGCTCCTCGCCGTGGGCCTGGAGCCGGAGATGCGCCGCTTCTTCAGCCAGCCTCAGTTCAAGGAGGCCACGTCCGTTCAGGACGCGCTGCTGTACGCCCGCGCCCGGCCGGCGGACGAGCTGAGGCAGGCCCATGATGCGGTGCTCGCGCGCTTTCCCGAGGCTCCCGAGGCGCTGCGCGCGGTGGCGCGCCTGAGGCTGGCCGATGGGTACCCGCAGCGCGCGCTGGAGCTGCTCGAGGCGGCACGCGCCAAGGCTCCCGAGTCGTTCGAGGACCTGGAGCTGCGCGTGCGGACCCTCGTCTCCTTGAAGCAGGTGCGTGAGGCGTCGCTCGCGGTACGCGAGTACGCGCCGGAGCCCCACCTGCGCACCTGGGAGTTCGCCGTGCTGGCTGGCCGCCTGGCGCGCCTCGCCGGGCCCGAGCGCTCTCAGTACCTCCTGGCGGAGTTCGTGCCTCAGGAGCTGCTTTCCTCGCAGGAGTCCCGGCTGGCTTTCTCGCTGCTCACCGGGGAGGAACTCGGCAAGGACCTTTCGCCGACGAACACGAAGGATCCGGAGACGCTCGAGGCGATGGAACTCGCCCGCCTCGCGCTGCAGAACGTGGAGGCCGCGGTGGCACAGGTGCAGTCGAAGCGGGACGCCGTGCTGCGCCGCTTGCCGCTGGAGGCCGCCGCCGTGCTCGCGCTGGAGCTCTCCATCCGCAAGCAGCCCGAGGTGGCCGAGCGCGTCTTCCGCACGCACTTTGCGCTGATGCACGGCCGCACGCCGCTCACGGACTACGTGCACCGGGGCGAGGTGCACCCCCGCTTTTCCCTGCTGTCACCGGAGCTGCAGGCCACCGCGTACCTCGTCCGCGCGCGCTCCCTTCAGAAGGAAGCCTTCGTCCAGCGGGTCTACGCGCGCTGGGCCGACGTGCTGGGAGGCTTTGCCCGCCGCGCGCTCGACCCGAAGTACGAGGAGCCCGCGCCGCGCGAGGTGAAGCCGGTGGATGGGCCTCAGCCCGCCCTTGGAGCCCGCAAGGACGTTATCCGCATCATCCGCCCGGGTGAGGAGCGGCTCGAGGATCTCGGGCCGAGGGTTCCTCGGCCCTGGCAGTGAGGGCTCGGTGACTCGGAACCCTCACCCCGTCCCTCTCCCGAAGGGAGAGGGGTGTTGGGTTAGCCCGGCTGCGTCACCTGGCGCAGGATGTCGAGCGACTCCAGCGCCTTGCCCGCGCCTATCACCACCGCCGACAGCGGATCCTCCGCCAGGAACACCGGCAGACCCGTCTCCTCGCGCAGCAGCGTATCGAGGTTCTTGAGCAGCGCTCCGCCGCCTGCGAGCACAATGCCGCGGTCGGCGATGTCTCCGGCCAGCTCCGGCGGCGTGCGCTCCAGCGTCAGCTTCACCGCCTCGACGATGCCGTTCACCGGCTCGGCCAGCGCGTCACGCACCTCGTCGCTGCTCACCGTCAGCGTCCGCGGCACGCCCGCCACCAGGTCGCGGCCTTTGATCTCCATCGTCATCACTTCGTCGGTCGGGTACGCCGTGCCGATGCCCATCTTGATGGCCTCGGCCGTCCGCTCACCGATGAGCAGGTTATACTTGCGCTTGACGTACTGGATGATCGCCTCGTCCAGCTTGTCGCCGCCGATGCGCACGCTCTTGGCGAACACGATGCCGGCCAGGCTGATCACCGCCACGTCGGACGTGCCGCCGCCGATGTCGACGATCATGTTGCCGCTGGGCTCCGTCACCGGCAGCCCCGCGCCAATCGCCGCCGCCATGGGCTGCTCGATGAGGTACACCTCGCGGGCACCCGCGTTGGCCGCCGCCTCGCGCACCGCGCGCCGCTCCACCTCGGTAATCCCCGAGGGGATGCCGATGATGATGCGCGGATTGACGAGCGTCTTCCGGTTGTGCGCGCTCTGGATGAAGTAGCGCAGCATGGCCGCGGTGATCTCGAAGTCGGCGATGACGCCGTCCTTCATGGGACGGATGGCCACGATGTTGCCCGGGGTTCTCCCGAGCATCTCCTTGGCCTCCTTGCCCACCGCGAGCACCTTCTTGCCTCCGCGGGAGTCCTGCTGCACGGCCACCACGGAGGGCTCGTTCGACACGATGCCCTGACCGCGGATGTAAATAAGCGTGTTCGCCGTGCCCAGGTCGATTGCCAGGTCACGCGAGAACAGGGTGTGGAGCCATTCGAACATACGGGGGCGGAAACTTTCGGGAGTCCTGCTGAATTTCCCCAGAGTGAACTAACACCGCGAGCAAGCAAGCTATTACTACGGTGTCCTACCTGCCCAAAGAAAAGGGCCAACTCGTGGAATGGCGAGCAATTCGCCTTCCCTGCCGCTCAACCCACCGGGAACGGGGTGGCATCCGCCCCCAGGGTCATGGACTGGGGCTCCTCTGCCCGCTCGGCCGCTACGGCCTGCTGGAAGGTTTCAGCCGTGGCACCCGCCTCCACCTCGGTGGAGCCCTCGCGGGGGGGAGGCAACACCTCGCCATTGTTCACCGCATGGCGGAACTCGGGCGTCTGGCGCAGGGCCTCGCTGGTGACGCGCAGCAGCCCGTCTCGCACCGGCTCGAAGGCCAGGGCCGCCCCATACCAGAAGGGGAAATAGTCCAGGCGGACGAGCCCCTTCACGCTCCAGCCCTTCTGCTCGTAGTCCCACGGGCAGCGGCCGAGCGCCCGGCGCAGCAGCCAGCCGGTGGTGAACTCGGCTCCAAAGATGACCGCCGTGTAGGCAAGCGCCCGCAGGGGCCGTGGCAGGAAGCGCAGCCGGTCGTAGAGGGCCTCCATCCCCAGGGCCGTGGCACCGTAAATGGGGTGCATCCACAGGTAAGTCTTCGCCGTGGCGTGACTGTCGCGCTGGAAGAGCGCAGCCGCCATCCCGGTGAAGCACACCTCCATCACCCAACCCGCACACCCGTACAAAAGGAATCTGGCTATCACGCTCAGAAGCTAAGAATCCCCCCGCCATTCGGCAGGGCTGTCCCGCGGGCCGATGACAGCCTGTCTGCCGCTGCTCGGTTCGGGGCCCCGGGTGTCGGCCCGTCAACAGGGCAACGGTGGGCCTAGCGCTTCAGGGCGTATTTACCGATGACGTAGAGGGCGCGGACGCCGTCCTTCCAGCCGATCTTCTTGCCCTCTTCGTAGGTGCGCCCGTGGTAGCTGATGGGCACCTCGTAGACGCGCCAGTTGCCCCGGGCAATCTTGGCGGTGATCTCCGGCTCGAAGCCGAAGCGGTCCTCGTCCACGGTGACGCTTCGCAGCACCTCGGCGCGGAAGGCCTTGTAGCAGGTCTCCATGTCCGTGAGGTTCAGCCCCGTCGTCATGTTGGAGAGCGTGGTGAGGGCGTAGTTGATCACGCTGTGCCAGAAGTAGAGCACCCGGCGGGGCGTGCCGGTGAAGCGGCTGCCGAAGACGACGTCCGCCTCGCCATCCAGGATGGGCTGAATCACCTTGGAGATGTCGCGCGGGTCGTATTCGAGGTCCGCGTCCTGGACGATGAGGATGTCACCGGTGGCCTCGGCGAAGCCGCGCCGCAGCGCCGCGCCCTTGCCCTGGTTCTTCTCCTGGAAGAGGACCTTGAGCTCGTTGCGGTTCTTCGGGTTGCCACCCAGGAAGTCGACGCCCTTGTCGGCCAGCTGCTGGAGGAACTCGCGGCTGCCGTCCTTGGAGCAGTCATCCACCAGCACCAGCTGCTTGGGGAAGTCCACGGCGATGCAGCGCTTGAGCAGCTCCGCCAGGGTGGGAATCTCGTTGTAGACGGGGATAATGAGGGAGACGAGCATGGACGGTGCACGCCCTTATCACACCGCTCGACGCAGTGCTTCCATCAGTGCATCCAACTCGGCCTCCGTGGTGAGGGGGTTGATGAGGGTGGTACGCAGGTACACCCCCGTGGGCAGGGTGGTCTGCACCAGGTAGAAGTCTCCCTGGGTGACGAGCTTCTGGCGCAGCCGGCTCTGCAGCGCATCGAGTTCTGAGGCGGGCAGCCCCGGGGGCGTGTGCCGGAAGCAGAGGATGTTGCACTCGGGGGACACCGCCAGCTCGAAGTCTCCCGAGGCCCGCAGGCGCTCGGCGAAGCGGCGCGACAGCTCGAAGGTGGCCGTCACGTAGTCGGAGAAGAGCCGGGTGCCCAGCAGGCTCAGGCAGGTGTAGAGCTTGAGGGCCATCATCTCCTTGGTGCACTCCAAGGTTCGCTGGCCGATGTCGCTCCAGGGCCGGGTGTCCTGGAGGTAGAGGTAGCTGGCCTCCTGGGCGAAGGCCTCGAAGGAGCGCGAGCCGTCGCGGAACAGCACGGCGGTGACGAGCGCGGGCATCATCATCATCTTGTGCGCGTCCCACACCACGGAGTCCGCGCGCTCGATGCCCTTCACCTGGTGGCGGAAGGCGGGGCTGATGGCGGCCGAGGCGCCGTGGGCCCCGTCCACGTGGAACCACAGGCCGTGGCGCTCGCAGAAGTCGGCCACCGCATCGAGCGGGTCGAACGCGCCGGTGGCGGTGGAGCCGGCGCTGGCCACCACGGCGATGGGGCGGCGGCCGGCGCGGGTGGCGGAGGCGAGCGCCTGCTCGAGGGCCTCGGGGCGTAGGCGGAAGCTCGCGTCCACCGGCACGGGGGTAAGGCCCCCGGCGCCCCAGCCCATGACCCGGGTGGAGCGGGCCAGGCAGTAGTGGGCCGTCTCGGCGACGAGCACGGTGAGCGGTGGGCCGGCGGAGGAGCCTTCATTCCAGGCATCGAAGCCGGCCTTCGCCTGGCGCGCGGCGAGCAGCGCGGTGAGGTTTCCGGCCGAGCCTCCCGAAGTGAGCACACCGCCGGCGGTTTCGGGCAGGCCGAGCTGGCCGGCCATCCACTGGAGCACGTGGTGCTCCATGGCGGTGGAGGCGGGGCCCATCTCGTACACGGCCATGCCGTTGTTGAGCAGCGAGGAGACGAAGTCACACAGCGCGGCCAGCGGCAGCGGGGCGGACACCTGGTGCCCCACGTAGCGCGGGTGGTGCAGGTGGTTGGAGCCGTCGAGCACCCGCGCCATGAAGGGGACGAGTTCCCCGCTGGGCTCCTCCGGGAAGCTCGCGGGAAAGCGCGTCAGGTTCTCCTCGGGAGGGGCCCAGGGCAGCACGGGCAGCGCGTCTCCCCTGGAGGCGCTCGCGAGGTAGTCCGCGAGCTGATCCACCAGCTGGTGCCCCTGGCGGCGGAAGCGTTCGGCGTCATAGGCGGAGGCGATGCGGTCCTGGAAGTCCGACATGGAGCGCACCGTACAGGCCACCGCCGCCCGGAGGCAGCAGGGAAGGCGGTGCGCCAAGGGGCCCACTTCGCGCCATACTGATGTGACATGAAACGTTTTCTCCTCCTGAGTGCACTGGCCGTGCTGGCCGGATGCACGGCGACCCCCGAGGCCCGGCGCCCCGTGTCCTCCACCTTCACCTGCCGGGGGCGGCCTCCTCCGCCGCGCGCCTCCGTGTCCCGGGCCGATGCGCCGGTGGGCCGGCTGGTGCTGATGCGGCTGCCGTCCGAGGACGAGCCCGCGGTGCCCGCCACGAGCGAGGCGGGGTCCTCGCAGCCGACGACGATTCCTCCCGGTGGCGCGAGGTTGCCGGCCGCCCGGTTCCGCCTGATTGCCGAGGCGGTGCCACTGGGCTCGCTGGGGGCGGCGATGGCCAGCGAGCTGGGGCTGAGCGTGGTGGTGGCCTCGCCGCTGGTGGACCTACGCGTCTCGCTGGCGTTGCCGGAGACGGACACCGCGAAGCTGCTGGGGTTGCTGCGCGCCCACTACGGCGTGGGGAGCACCTACACCCAGGGGGTGCTCTCCCTGGAGGAGCGGGAGGAACTGCTGCAGCGGCTGCTGCTCGTCGAGCCCGCGCCGCTGATGTCGCAGTTGGTGCCGGTGAGCGGGCTGCCCGCGGAGCAGGTGGCCGGGGCCTGGTGTGAGCAGGCCGCCAGCTCGCG
The DNA here is from genome assembly GCA_036389955.1 of Myxococcaceae bacterium. Taxonomy (GTDB): domain Bacteria; phylum Myxococcota; class Myxococcia; order Myxococcales; family Myxococcaceae; genus DATHBR01. The sequence continues at coordinate 437 of DASVVJ010000380.1, read as the reverse complement.
CGGAATGGCGTCCGTCATCGGCGATCACCTGCTCGTGAAGGACTCGGAGGCGCGGATCCAGCTGCTGTCGCGCATGATCGACGCGCTGCGTGGCAAGCGGCCTCTGGACGAGCAGTCTCCCTCGGAGCCCCCACCCGAGGAGTCACCTGGTGTGGAGCTGGAGCCCGACCTGGCGGATGACTGAGGCAGGCGGGAATGCCGGTGGATTGGCCAAGTGGCCTCGGCGGAATTATCTGTAGAGGTATCAAAGGAGGCCCGCCATGGCCGACGCGAAGATCACCATCACCTACTGTACCTCCTGAGGCTACAAGCCTCGAGCCGTCCGTGCGGCGGCTGCACTGAAGGAGGAGTTCGAGCTGGACTCGGAGCTGAAGCCTGGACCGTCGGGGAGCTTCGAGATCGCGGTAAATGGCAAGACGGTGGTGACGAAGAAGTCG
>DASVVJ010000379.1:0-3355 GCA_036389955.1 Myxococcaceae bacterium | reverse complement strand
ATCCGCACCGAACTCAGCCGCCAGCCACCCGTGCCCGTCACCGCGGTCCGGGTGCGCCAGGAGACCGTCTACGACTCGGTCATCGACATCCACGACTTCATCACCAAGAACATGGGGCTGCCGTTCACTTGCGACACCTCGTCAGGCCTCGCGGTGTGGAACTACCCGGTGGACCTGGTGCGCATCGATCGCGTCCGCGAAGTCGAGAAGCCCGAGGACGGCAAGCGCTGGAGCTACACCACCTACCGCTTGAAGCTCCGGACGATGGGCGGCCCCAGCATGGACGCCAGCTACATCATCAAGCGGGACGAGCAGGGCAACCCCGTACGCGCCGTGGCCATCGATCCCATGCCCGACTTCGTCTACCGCAACGAGCACTGGGTGTGCGCCCCAGCGGCGCCGGATCTCAACGGGACGCTGGCGTACAACACCCATGCGTTGGAGGCGGGCTTCCTGACCGACAAGGCCCGCGAGCGCATCGTCCCCGAGGTGTGGAGGCGCCTGGGCGCCCTCGTCTACACCTCGCTCTCACGCTCAGGCCAGGGCCCGGTGTACCTCTTCGAGCAGGAGGACGGCACGCTGCTCACCTTCGATGACGCCGCCTCCTTCGAGGCGGCGATCCAGGCGGACCAGGGCCCCCGCCCCACCGGAGCGCGGGTGTCCTAGCCCCCGCCCGGCCTACACGCGCGAGGCGTTGATGCCGCGATCCACCGCCTCCAGCTGGTCGCTGAAGGTGACGTCCGCCTTCTCGCCGGTGGGCGGCGAGAACGGGGCGCGGCCGACCTGCTGGGTGCCGAAACGCGGCGAGACCAGCGCCAGCACGTAGTTGTTGAAGCACCAGGCGAAGAAGCTGTTGGGCTTGAGCTCCGGGTGGATCTGCGCCTCGATCTTCGCGTGCGCCTCGGGCAGCGTGCTCCAGTGCGCGCCCGGCTGCTCGTGGTGCGCCGTGTGCAGCGCGTTGTTGAAGAGCAGGTAGTTCATCGCCTTGCTGGTGAAGGTGCGGCTGTGGTTGTGCTCGCTCCACGGATCGGTGTGCACGTGCTGGATGTAGTTGAAGAGCATGATCGTCCACAGCGCGAAGAATGCCGGCAGCCCGAAGGCGAACACCCATACCCGCGCGCCCTCCCACCCGCCGAACAGCGCGATGGCCAGCCCCAGCAGCAGCACGTGCGTGCCGGCCCACACCACGTACTGGGTGATGATCTGCCGGTAGAGCGTGGGGTTGTTGGTGCGCGCCTTGCGGATGAAGGCCTTGATCGGGTCGCTCTGGAAGTACGAGGACACGTAGAAGTACGTCGAGGCCACCAGCCAGTTGTGCTTGTTGGTGTAGCGCCAGGTGATCGTCGCATCACCCGCCTTGTTCACGTACTTGTGGTGGTTCAGGTTGTGCGTGGGGATCCACGCGAACGTCGGGTAGCCGTAGAAGACCGACAGGTACATGCCGAACACGTCGTTCAGCTTCCGGTTCTTGAACGTGGGGCAGTGGTTGTGGTTGTGCGCCATCACTCCGGCCGCCAGGGCCAGGTAACACGCCAGCGGGCTCAGGTACGGAATGAGCGCGGGGTTCACGTACATGGACAGCGCCACCACGGGCATGGCGGCGCACCACAGCAGTGTTCGACGGTCGGCGGAGTATCGGAGCATTCTGGGGAAATCACTACCCCACCGTGTGTTGACTGGCCAGCACCTTCCTCTCCTTCTTGGGCTGCCTATCCCCTGGGTTGGAAGAAAAGTGCAGCAGCCCCTGGCTTTTTTTCAGGAAAGCTGCAAAGGGGCCACCTACCGCTCGCATGGAGAGTGGACCCCGGCGCGATTCACCGCGTCCGGCTGAGCAAGGAAGCGAATATGGCAACCGGTGTCGTGAAGTGGTTCAACGATGCGAAGGGCTTCGGGTTCATCACGCAGGATGGCGGTGGCGAGGACGTGTTCGTCCACCACACCGCGATTCAGGCCGATGGTTTCCGCAGCCTGACCGAGGGGCAGAAGGTGCAGTTCGACGTGGGCCGTGGCCCCAAGGGCCTGCAGGCGCAGAACGTTCGTCCTATCTGACGACGGGCTGAGCCGCTTCGCGACCGAGCCGGTTCGCGGATACGAGGGCCTGTGCTTCGCGACAGCGAGGTGCGGGCCCTTCGTGTTTCCAACCTGCTGAGTCCGACGCTAAGGTGGTCTTCTTCAAGGGCGCACCGCTGCGCGACCGCGCCAGGCAGCAGGATCCGGTCCGTTTCGCCTGAGCGCCTCAAGGAGACACTCCATGCTCGTTGCCCGCGCAACGGCTTCCGTTCCTCTGAGCCTGGCACTTGCCCTGGTGGGCTTGCTGACGGCGTGCCCGGCCCCGAATCCTGGGCCACCCATTCCTCCGGATCCCACTCCGGACGGCGGCATGGTGCTGATCGAGCGTGACCCGGCGTGCACGTTGACCGGCGACCTGACGATCGGATTGGGCGAGAGCGACGGGCTGGACGACTTCCGGCCCCTGTCCGCTGGGCAGGCTCCGTTCGTGCACCACGGGCCACAGGGAGGCATTCACATCATCCTCGGGGTGAGCGTGGCCAACCCGGCCACCGAGTTCCCCGGGTTGCAGGTGCGGTTCGTCCTCGATGCTCAGTTCTGTAGCGCGAACGGCTGCCAGCAGCAGGTGATGGGCGAGTACTCCACCATCGTGAACCAGGACCGCTACATGGCCCTGCCCGGAGGCGCCGTCGCGGTCTCGGGCTTCTTCGTCCTGCTGAGGGACTGGCCGCAGAACAGCACCCGCCGGATCATGGTCGAGGTCTACGACCGATGCGGGCGCATGGGCACTCTCACCAAGCAAGTGTCCGCCGGGACGCCCTGAGCGATGGCCCTGGGGGCAGCAGGCACGGAGATGACGGTCCAGCCAAGCAGAGAGGGCTGGTCTGCCTGGGTGCCGCTCGTGGGACTCGTGCTCTGGGCCTCGCTGCTGGCGTGGCGGTGGGGGACGGGGGCCTTTCACGAGTTTGCCCTGGCCGAGTCGCTGTTCCTGCTGTCCCCCCTGGTCCTCGTGCCGCTCGGCCTGCCGTTGAGCCGCGTGCCCCACCGCGCGGGACAGCGCTCCCGGCTGTTCGGAGTAGTGCTTGCCCTGCATAGCCTTGGGGCGCTGGGGCTCCTTCCCGCGTTCGCCGCGGGCCTGCCGTGGCAATTCCGGGCCGCGCTCGGTGTGCCTTACCTGCTCTTCAGCGCGGCCGCGGCCCTGCATGGCCTGGCGCGTCTTGCGGGCCGCAGCGAGCTGCTTCACGAGGAAGCCGCCATCGACTTCGCCCTGCTCTGCCTGCCCGTAGGCGCGGTGTGGATGCTCGCCTACCTGGCGGAAGCCACCCTGGCGGGCTTCAGTGGGCTG
>DASVVJ010000378.1:0-24933 GCA_036389955.1 Myxococcaceae bacterium | reverse complement strand
CAGCAAGCGCCGGGCTCTTGGTTGACCCTGCCACCCCGGCCCTCTTGAGAGGGCGCGGCAACATCCACGTTACTACGTGCGGCGCGCGGTCTGGTGCAGCTCCAGCACGATGTTGCCGCCCTTGAAGAGCCGCACCGCGCCCGACGTCTGGCTCACCACCAGCGCAATGCAGTGTGTGGACGACGTGATTCCCGCCGCCGCCGCGTGCCGCGCTCCCAGGCCCAGCGGGATCTTCACCATCTCGTCCGAGGATGACAGGTAGCGCCCCGCCGCCAGCACCACGCCGTCCTCGCGGATGACGAACGCACCGTCGAGCACCGAGAAGTTCTTGATCGCCTCGCGGATCTTCGGATCCAACACGTTCCGCTCCGCCTCGGAGATGCCCTGGAACGGGTTGATCGTCATCTGCCGGCTCTTCTCGAGCACGCTGGTGTGGTCCCCAATCGTGATGATCGTCCCGATCGGGTGCCCCTCGAAGCCCTCCTGGCCGATCTGCAGCGCCAGCTGGATGAGCGCGTCCACCACCTGCGAGTTGAACTCGTCGCCCAGCTTCACGCCCTCGATGGCCACCCGGTCGTCCAGCGAGCCGCCAATGCGCATGTGCATCAGTGTGTCCGGCGCCCGGCCCACCTTGCCCGTCATGCACAGCACCAGCTCTCCCTCCTTGATGGCTCCCTGGGAGAGCGCCGAGACGAGGGCCACCTTCACGCGCTCCGTACGCGAATAGTCGTAGGCGGGAATCACCAGCGCGCGCAGCTTTCGTGCGGTGTACTCCTGAGCGATCTTCTCCATCGTCACCGCGTAGATGATCTTCTTGCGGGCCGGGCGGCCCCGTAGGTCCTCCGGGGCGATGGGTGTATCGTTGATGTACAGAAAGTGGTCGACCTCACTCCTGGCGGCCAGAGAGAGGGCCGAGCGCAGGAATTCCCGGTCGAACTTCGTTCCTTCGCTCATCGCGATTTTCCTCTCTCCCGCGTGTTATGGGTCGTGCGCACCTTGACACCACGGACAGTGTGAATAAAGCTTTCGGGCCTTTTTTTTAGGGGGCCAGGGTCGTCTTACTGCCCATCGGAGCGAAGGCCGTGAACCAGAAAGATCTCAAGCGGTACAAGAAGATGCTCGAGGACAGCAAGATCGCCCTGCTCGAGAGCGCGAAGAAGACGCTCGTGGAGGAGTCGAGCTTCGACACGGACGACCTGCCGGATGAGATTGATCAGGCCTCTTCCGAGTATGCCCAGTCCATGGTGTTCCGGCTGCGCGACCGGGAGAAGTTCCTCCTGCAGAAGATCGAGAAGGCCCTGCAGCGCATCGAGGACGGCAGCTTCGGCATCTGCGAGCGTTGCGAGGAGGACATCTCTCCCAAGCGCCTGGAGGCCCGCCCCGTCACCACCCTGTGCATCCGGTGCAAGGAGGAGCAGGAGAAGAAGGAGCGCTCGTACGGCTGAGTGCTGGGGGCTTCTGGGCCGCGCGTCCCACGAGGAGCGGCGCGGCCCGGGGCTCTACGCGAGCGCCTGGATCTCCACCCGGAGCAGCTGGCGGCCCATGAGGAACTGGTCGCCATTGTCCACGAAGGTGGGGCCCGCCAGGCGCATGAAGGTCCCGTTGGACGAGCCCACGTCCTTCACCATCAGCTGATCCTTGCGGACGGTGAGCAGCGCGTGGCGCCCGGACACGAAGCCGTCCGTGGGGAAGGTGATGTCCCCCACCTCGCGGCCCAGGGTGTTGTCGCCTTCCTTCAGCGGGAAGGCCGCCCCGCGCATGCCCCCCTCCAGCAACTGCACCAACCGGAGCCGGTACCCCGGGTCAGGCGAGCCCCAGATGTGGGCTCCCCCCGGGCCGGTGGAGGCGGTGGGAATGGGCTCGAGCACCAGCCGCTGCCGGCCCAGCCGCAGCTCGCCGCCGGTGGGCAGCTCCCGCTCCTGGCGCAGGCGCACGAAGACGCCGTTGGCTCCTCCCACGTCCTCCACCGCCAGGCGCACGCCCGAGAAGAAGAAGCGGGCCTGCACCGGCATGACGAAGGGGTCGTCCGGCAGCGCCAGGTCGACCCCCTGGTAGCCGCAGGTGAGGGTGTCGCGTTGCATGCGCACCACGGACTCGGGGCCACCGTCGGCGCGCACCACGCGCAGGGACACCTGCGGGCGGGGGGCCAGCTGAGAGACCGCCATCACCAGCGTGCCCGAGCGCATGGGGGCGCCACACGCCTGGCACAAGGGGGCGTCGTCGGGGTTCTCGGCGTCGCAGCGAGGGCAGAAGGTCATGGCAGAAGGCAGTTCGCGTCATATCAAGCCTGGGCCCCGGTTGCTTGCCTTGCGAGCATGGCTTGAAGGAGACCCAAGCAACGTGCTGAACTCCGGTGCCTTGACCCGTGGCAACCTGAAGACGGAACCACCCCCCTTGCTTTGCTCCAGTTGCGGCGCTGACGCCGGAGACTCCTCGAGGTACTGCCCCGCATGCGGGACCACCCTCGTGCGCGCTGCCACCGCTTCCGACGGCGATGAGTACGTCGGCAAGACGCTGGCGAAGAAGTACCGCGTGGAGGCCCTCATCGGCGAGGGCGGCATGGGCAAGGTGTACCGCTCGCGCCAGCTGGCCCTGGACAAGCCGGTGGTGCTCAAGGTGCTGCGCCAGTCGCTGCTGTCCGACGAGCGTACCGTGGCCCGCTTCCAGCGCGAGGCCAAGGCCGCCAGCCGCCTCAACCACCCCAACTCCATCAGCATTCTGGACTTCGGCCAGGCCGAGGACGGCTCGCTGTTCATCGCCATGGAGTTCGTGCCAGGCCAGGATCTGCACCAGATCCTCAGCCGGGACTGGCCGCTGCCCGAGGCGCGCGTGGTGCGCATCGTCAGCCAGGTGCTCTCGGCGCTCTCGGACGCGCACGGCGCCGGCGTCATCCACCGGGACCTGAAGCCCGAGAACATCATGGTGGAGCAGCGCCGCAACGACGCGGACTTCGTCAAGGTGCTGGACTTCGGCATCGCCAAAATTACCGACTCGACGGGCGAGGACGGGCCGGCGCTCACCCGCGCGGGCTTCGTGTGCGGCACCCCCGAGTACATGTCTCCCGAGCAGGCGCGGGGCGCGCAGCTCGATCACCGCTCGGACCTGTACGCGGTGGGCGTCATCCTCTACCAGCTCACCACCGGCCTGCTGCCGTTCGAGTCGGACTCGGCGGTGGGTTTTGCCACCAAGCACCTCACCGAGGAGCCGCCGCCTCCGTCCCGGCGCCGCCCCGAGGCGCGCATCTCTCCGGGCCTGGAGCGGCTCATCCTCCGCGCCCTGTCCAAGAACCCGGATGACCGGCCCGCCAATGCCGAGGCCTTCAAGGCCGAGCTGCTCGCGGTGGACCGGGAGCGCCGCCGGGGTGAGGCCACCGCCCGCCGGGGCTCGCTGCCAGGCGCGGGTGCCAACTCGCATTCGCCGTCCACCTCGCCGGTGCTCGCGCCGCTGCCGCGCCGGGCCACCGGTGGCAACCATCTCTCCACCCAGCCGGGCACGGATCCGGGCTGGGGCATGGCCGAGCCCACCATGGAGGCCACGGTCCGCGCGGTGCCGGAGCTGATGCAGACCACGCAGAACCCGATGCCCTCCAGCGACAGGACGGAGGCCGTGGTGCCCACCGTTGCGGAGGAGGGCGGGTTTGGCTTCTTCAAGGCGCTGACGATCACCCTGCTGCTGGCCGCGCTGGCCATCGCCGCGTACTACTACTACACCGTTCACGGCGGGCCGCGGCCGGACGAGCCGTACACCCGGCCCATCAACGCGCCGGTGCCTGGCGAGACGAGCATCACCCCGCAGGGCGAGACGCCGCTGGACGAGCTGGAGGTTCCCCTCGACAGCCGCAACGTGGAGGAGTCGCGCCGGTTCGAGGCGGATGGGGACCGGATGTACCACAACGGTTCGTTGAACCAGGCCGCCAGCGATTACAAGAAGGCCTTCAGGCTCAACCCCAGGCCGGAGCTGGCCCTCAAGCTGGGCGAGGTGTACTGGCAGCGCTACCACACGGACAGCCAGCTCCCCCAGTTGGACGAGGCCCGCGATTGGTGGGACCGGCACCTGAAGGATGCGCCGGACTCGCGGGCGCGCCCCTATATCGAGCAGAACATACAGAGCCTGGCCGCGCTGCCCACCCCCTGAGGGAGCGGGCCGCCGCTCAGCCCAGGCTTTCGATCTGGAAGATGTGCTGGCCGATGCGTACGCGATCCCCGGCGCGCAGCGGGCGCTCGGTGCCGGGCGGAATGCGCACGTAGGTGCCCATGCCGCCGGAGAGATCCCTCAGCATGGCACCCACGGGGGTGGGGCTGAGCTCGCAGTGGCGGGTGGCCAGCGATTCGTCCTGCGGGTAGCTCAAGTCGCAGTGCGTCTGGCCGATGGTGAGCAGCGCGGCGGCCGACATCACCGCTCGGCCCGAGCGCCCACCCACCAGCACTTCCTCCACCACGTAGATGGCCTGGCCCAGCGGCACGGGCGCTCCGTAGATGACCGGCTGTCCGGGCTGGGTGATGGGAATCTCGATGCGGCCGCTGAAGCGGAACAGCCGGGAGCCCGCGCTGAACAGGGTGCGCGGGGCAATGGCCTCGGTACCGGGAACGGTGACGTAGACGCCCGAGACGCTGGACTCGTCCCGGATGAAGAGCGCGCCTTCCTTCACCAGGAAGGTGGCGTGGAGCGCGGAGACGAACACGTCATCCTGCAGCAGGATGGCGCCGCGGTTGCGGCCCACCACACAGCCGGTGACGGGCAGCTTGTAGCGCTGGCCCCGGGTGGTGCCCGCCACCACCGTCAGCCCGAACCGCGAGGCGGCGGGAGCAGGGCGCGCGGTCCCAGGAGCAGCCGGGGCCCCAGCGGCGGGGGCGGCGGGAACCGGCGGGGCTGACCGGGCCACCGGAGCGTCAGGAACCGGCGGTGCCGACCGGGGAGCGTCCGTCACCGGCAGGGCCGCGCGCTCGCTCGTCACGGGAGGAGGAGGAGGGGGGCCTGCCCGCTCTGGAGGCCTGGCGGCGGGAGCGGCCCGGGGCATGGTCTGAGGGGCGGCCTGAGGTGGGCGCGCCGCCGCGACCGGAGGCGCCGCCGCGACCGGAGGCATCGAAGGCACGGGCGGACCGGGCCTCGCGGCGGGCTCCACGGTCGGAATGCCCCCCTGGGACGAAGGGGAGGGGGTCCGGGCCGAGGGCCTCATCCCGGGAGGAACGGACTCGGTCACCCGGCCCGCCGCAGGGCCTGGCTCGGGGGCCCTGGGGGTGCCAGCCATGGCCGGGCGGGTGCCCGTGGTGGGCACCGCGGGGCGGGTTCCGGTGGTTGATCGGGGGGCAGCCGCCCGAGCGGGCGCCGCTTCGAACAGGCCCGTCCCACATTGCCCGCACACGCCCGTGCGAGGCGCATTGTACCCGTCACAGTTCGGGCAGACCACGGCGAGTGAAGACAGCAGGAGCTGTGACATGGGCGGAAGGGCACTTTAGGGGCGGCAGAGACGCGGTTTCAACAGAGACAACGCATAGCGTTGCCCCTCTTCGATACGACAGTTACGATTGCCTCTGCCTCTTCATGATTCGCCTGAACGACATTCTCCAGCGGGTTGCCTCGTACCACCCGGACCCCGACCTGGACATCATCAAGAAGGCGTACGTCTACTCGGCCAAGGTGCATCAGGGCCAGTTACGTAAGTCTGGTGAGCCCTACCTGATTCATCCGCTCGAGGTGGCCGGCATTCTGGCCGAGCTGAAGCTGGACGAGGCCTCCATCGTCACCGGCCTGCTCCACGACACCATCGAGGACACCCTGGCCACCGCCGACGAGCTCACCGAGCTGTTCGGCTCCGAGGTGGCCCAGCTCGTCGACGGAGTCACCAAGCTCTCCAAGTTCTCGGCCTCCGCCACGCTCTCCCAGGAAGAGAAGCAGGCGGAGAACTTCCGGAAGATGATCATCGCGATGGCGCAGGACATCCGCGTCATCCTGGTGAAGCTGGCCGACCGCACGCACAACATGCGGACCCTGGACCATATGTCCGAGGAGAAGCAGGCGCGCATTGCCCAGGAGACCCTGGACATCTACGCCCCGCTGGCCAACCGCCTGGGCATCAGCTGGATCAAGACGGAGCTGGAGGACCTGTCCTTCCGCTACGTCAAGCCGCAGGAGTTCTTCGCGCTGCAGGACAAGCTGAACAAGCGCAAGCGTGAGCGCGAGAAGTACATCGAGGACACCAACACCCTCTTGCGCTCCAAGCTGGAGGAGCGCGGGCTGAAGGGCGATGTCAGCGGCCGCTTCAAGCACTCCTACAGCATCTACAAGAAGATGAAGTCGCAGGGGATCGAACTCGATCAGATCCACGACATCATCGCCTTCCGTTTGCTCATGCCCACGGTGCCCTCGTGCTACGAGGCGCTGGGCCTGGTGCACCAGCTGTGGAAGCCGGTGCCGGGGCGCTTCAAGGACTTCATCGCGATCCCCAAGCCGAACATGTACCAGTCCCTGCACACCACGGTGATTGGGCCGCTGAGCGAGCGCGTGGAGGTGCAGATCCGCACCCCGGAGATGCACAAGATCGCCGAGGAGGGCATCGCGGCGCACTGGAAGTACAAGGAGGGCAAGGCCGTCATCTCCAAGGATGACGAGAAGTTCGCCTGGCTGCGCCAGCTGATGGAGTGGCAGCAGGACCTCAAGGACCCCAAGGAGTTCCTCGAGACGGTGAAGGTGGACCTCTTCACCGACGAAGTCTTCGTCTTCACGCCCAAGGGAGACGTGAAGAGCCTGCCGCGCGGGGCCACTCCGGTGGACTTCGCGTACGCCATCCACTCGGACGTGGGCGGGCGGTGCGTGGGCGCCAAGGTGAACGGGAAGATCGTCCCACTGCGCTACAAGCTGAAGAACGGGGACATGGTGGAGGTGCTCACCAGCCCGCAGGCGCACCCGTCCAAGGACTGGCTCACCTTCGTCAAGACGAGCCGCGCGCAGCAGCGCATCCGCAACTTCATCAAGCAGCAGCAGCGCGACAAGAGCCTGCAGCTGGGCCGCGAGCTGGCCGAGCGCGAGCTGCGCCGCTTCCAGATCAACCTCAACCGGCTGATGAAGAACGGCGAGCTGAAGAAGCTGGCCGAGGAGCTGGGCTACCGCATCGAGGACGATCTGCTGGTGGCCATCGGCTACGGCAAGGTGGTGCCGCAGCAGCTCATTCAGCGCCTGGTGCCGCAAGACAAGCTGGCGGCCGACGAGAAGGCGGCTCAGTCCGGCACGCCGCCTCCCCTGGACAATGGTTCTCCGTCCATGCTGCCCGGCCTGTCCAAGGTGACGGACCTGGCCAAGCGGCTGGTGGGGCGTCAGAGCAAGAGCGGGGTGCAGATCGGCGGCGTGGACGACGTGCTGGTGCGCTTCGGGCGCTGCTGCAACCCGGTGCCGGGCGATCCGATTGCCGGCTTCATCACCCGCGGGCACGGCGTCACTGTGCACACGGACAAGTGCGAGAAGGCGCTGGCCACGGACCCTGAGCGGCGCGTGGCCGTGACGTGGGACGTGCGCGGCGACTTCAAGCGCCCCGTCACCCTGCGCGTGCTCACCGCGGACCGGCCCGGCCTGCTGGCGGACATCTCCAACACCTTCTCGAAGAAGGGCGTCAACATCTCCCAGGCCAACTGCCGCGCCACCGGAGATGATCGCGCCGTGAACACCTTCGAGGTGACGATCTCCGACCTCAAGCAGCTCACCGATCTGATGCGCGCCATCGAGCGGCTCAACGGTGTGCACTCCGTCGAGCGCATCTGAGCGCTGCTGCGCGGGTTTCGTGCTAGAGGCAGCCGAAGGACCGCGGCCCGCTCGTGGCCGCCTCACCCCGAGGTGCTCCTCATGGCGCGCAAGCCCATTCACTCCGACGACGCTCCCAAGGCCATTGGCCCCTACTCGCAGGCCATTCAGGTGGATGCCGGGAAGATGACCTTCCTGTCCGGGCAGATCCCCCTGGACCCCAAGACGATGGAGATGGTGCAGGGCGACGCCGCTACCCAGGCCGAGCAGGTGATGAAGAACCTGCGCGCCGTGCTGCTGGCCGCGGGGCTCGACTTCTCTCACGTGGTGCGTTGCACCATCTTCCTCACGGACCTGAACGACTTCGCCAAGGTGAATGAGGTGTATGGCCGCGCGTTCACCGGCGCGCCTCCGTCCCGCGCCACCGTGCAGGTGGCCGCGCTGCCTCGCGGTGCCAAGGTCGAGATCGACGCGATCGCCGTCTCCTGACCAGGCTCAGGTGGGGAGCAGGTCCGCGGCGTCCTCGGACTGAGCCGCGGGCAGGCTGAAGAAGAAGGTGCTGCCCCGGCCGGGAATGCTCTCGGCCCAGATGCGGCCGCCGTGGGCCTCGACGAGGCCCTTGGCGATGGCCAGGCCCAGCCCCGCTCCCCGGCTCGCCGTGTCCTTCGCCTGCCAGTAGCGATCGAAGATGTAGGGCAGCTGCTCCGGGGGAATGCCCTTGCCCGTGTCTCGCACGTGGAAGCGCACCTCGGAGCCATGCACCTGCGCGCCCGCGGTGATGCGCCCTCCTTCCCCGGTGAACTTCACCGCGTTGCCCAGCAGGTTGCCGAGCACCTGCAGCACCCGCGTCCGATCGCACTGCACCTGGGGCAGCTCCTCGGGCAGCTCCAGCGCGAGCTGCAGCCGGTTCGCCTCCGCCAGGGCGCGGACGCCCTCGGTTGCGTCGGTGACTAGCTCCTCGGGCTTCATGAGGCCCAGCTCCAGCGGCAGCCGGCCTCCCGCCTCCAGGCGCCCCCAGTCCAGCAGGTCCGAGATGAGCCGCAGCGCCCGGTCCGCCGCATCCCGCATCCGCGTGGCGTGCTTCACCACGTGCTCGTCCCGGGACACCCCGGGCCGCTCGCGCAGCAGCAGCGCTGCGCCCAGCTGCACCACGCTCAGAGGGTTCCTCAAGTCGTGGGACACCACGGCCAGCAGATCCTCCCGGGCGCGGGTGGCCCGCCGGGACTCTCCGAAGAGGCGCGCGTTGTCGATGGCCAGGCTGGCGCGCTGGCACAGGTCCTCCGCCAGGGCCAGATCCTCCGGCCCGTAGCGCCGCCCGGAGCTCGACGCCACGAAGGTGACGGCCCCCAGGGTGTTCCCGCGCGCTCGCAGCGGGACGATCATGTACGAGCGGGCCTGCAGCATCGTGAGCAGGGCAGGGTGAAACGGCTCGGCCGCGGCGGCGCGTAGCAGCGAGTCCGTTACCGCGGGCACCAGCTCGGGCTCACCGGTGCGCAGCACGCGCAGCAGGCCAATGGGCGCATCGGCACGCAGCTCCTGCCGCTGGGGCAGCGCCCGGGCCCGCTGTTCCTGCGTGGGATCCAGGCAGGAGGCGGCCACGCGGGACACCCACGCCTCCTGCTCCAGCGCATCCACCAGGCACCAGTCCGCCATGTCCGGCACCGCCAGGTGGGCCAGCAGCGTGTACATGCCCTGGGGATCCGGCGGGTGGGCGAACAGCGTCGTCATCGCCTGGTAGAGGAAGGAGCGGCGCCGCTCGGCGGCCTCCACCTCGGCGCGGGCCGTCTGCTCCAGCTCCAGGGCCCGCGCGTACACTTTCTCCGCTTCCGAGAGAGCCCGGGCGGTGACGAGCACCCAGGGCTGTTCCGCGACTCCGGGCACCGGGGTGAGCTGGAAGGCGTGAGGCTGGACTCCCTCGGGCGTCGGCCACGGGAGCTCCACCGTGGAGGGGCTGCCTGCTCCCACGGCGCGGAGCCGCTCAGCTTCCAGGCGGGCCAGCACTCGCAGCTCCACCTGGGACTCTCCCAGGCGGCGGCCGAGCAGCGCCGGGGGCTCCGCTTTCAAGCAGCGGGCTCCAGCGGCACTGCAAGCCTGGACGCGGCCTTCCTCGTCGAGGAGGAAAGCAGGGTCGGGCAGCGCGGTGAAAATGCGTGCCCACCTGTCCAGATGCTCGCTCATGGCCTCACTCTAACCCGCCAGCGTGGTCAGTTCTCTCAGGTGTGCCGCGATGCTGTCCAATGGAAGAACGGCGTCCGCCAGCCCCGCGGCCACTACCACCCCGGGCATTCCAAAGACAATGGAACTCGCCTCGTCCTGGGCCAGCACTCGTCCGCCCGCCTGGCGTACCTCGCGCACCCCATCCAGCCCGTCCTGGCCCATGCCCGTGAGGATGAGCGCGGCACAGCTGGCGCCGTAGGTGCTGGCCACCGAGCGGAACAGGTAGGTGCCCGAGGGCCGGAAGCCGCCAATGGGCGAGGCGTTGGAGAGCTGCACCCGGTGCTCCTCGGTCACGCCCAGGTGCCGGTCATCCGGCGCCAGGTAGACGGTGCCGGGCCGCAGGTGCTCGCCTTCCTCGGCCACCTTCACCTTCAGTGGGGTGACGGCGGAGAGCCAGGAGGCCATGCCCGCCGCGAAGCCCAGCGCGATGTGCTGCACCACCAGGATGGGCAGCGGGAAGTCCGCGCTCAGCTCCGAGAAGATGCGGTGGAGTGCGGCGGGGCCTCCGGTGGAAGCGGCGATGGCCAGCACCGAAGGCCGGGCCCGGGCGCCCACCGTGGGCACGCGGCGGGAGGGCGGAGCGCTGGTGCGGGTGGGCCAGTGCCTCACCACCTTCACCTTGGCCATCGCCTTGAGGGTGTCGCGCAGGTGGCGGCTCTCCCGGTCGAAGTCCGGGGACTCCGGCCCCACCAGCTTCTGCAGCACCGCGAGCGCGCCGGCCCTCAGCGCGGACATGGAGGTCTGGATGTCCCGCTCGACGAGCGTGGACACCACCACCACCGGCGTGGGCACCTCCGTCATGATGCGCTTGGTGGCCTCCAGGCCGTCCATGTTCGGCATCTGGATGTCCATGGTCACCAGGTGCGGGCGCATGCGGTGGGTGAGGTCCACCGCCTCCACGCCGTCCCGGGCTTCGCCCACCACCTCCATGGAGGGATCGGCGCGGATGATCTCCACCAGCAACCGGCGGGCGGTGGGCGAGTCCTCCGCCACCAGGACGCGCAAGGGAGAGGACGGGGAGCTGGTCATAGCAGGTGCCTCAGGGTCTCCAGCAGGTTCGTCTGATCGAAGGCGCTCTTCACCACGTAGGCGCTGGCGCCTACCTCGAGGCCGCGGGCCTTGTCCTCGGGCTTGTCTCGGGCGGTGACCAGCACCACGGGCAGCCGCGAGAAGCGCGGCGAGGCGCGCACCGCCTCGGTGAGGGCAAAGCCGTCCATGCGCGGCATCTCCACATCGGACACGACCGCATCAGCGCCCGTGCGCTGCAGCCGCTCCCAGGCCTCGGCGCCGTCGGCGCAAGCGAGCACCTCGTAGCCGGCGGCCTCCAGCAGGCTCTGCTCCAGGGCGCGCGTGGTGGGCGAGTCCTCGGCCAGCAGGATGCGCGGGCGCTTGCGCTGAGCGATGGGGAGAGGGAACAGGGACGTGGAGGTGGGGCGGCCCTCGGCGGCGCGCACCAGCGAGGCGGGCTGGAGCAGCAGCTCCATGCGCCCATCCGGCAGCACCGCGACGCCGGAGACATGGCGGGCCCGGCGCACGCGCGGCCCCAGGCCCCGGACAAGGACCTCCTGCTCGGCCAGCACCTCGTCCATGGCCAGCGCCGCGCGCAGGTGCCCCGTGTTGAGCACCACCGTGGCGAGCCGCGCGCGGGGCGCCTGAGCGGGAAGCCCCAGCACCGCCGCCAGGGAAGTGAGCGGCACCAGCTCTTTCTCGGCGGCCCAGACCTGACGGCCCTCGATCTGCCGCACCTCGGCGGGAGCCAGCCGCAGCAGCCGCTCCACACTCTCGGCGGGCAGGGCGAAGCGCTGGCCGCCCGCGCTCACCCGCAGCACCCGCAGGGTGCTCAGGGTCAGGGGCACGTTCAGCACGAAGCGCGTTCCCGAGCCTGGGCGGAAGCTGACGTCCACCTGGCCTCGCAGGGCCTCCACGTGAGAACGCACCACGTCCAGCCCCACGCCGCGCCCGGAGACGGACGTCACCTGAGAGGCGGTGGACAGGCCGGGCTGGAAGATGAGCCGGGCCACGGTGGCGGCGTCCTCGGGGACCTCCCAGCCCTTCGCGCGGGCCCGGGCCCGGATGGAGTCGAGATCCAGCCCCCGGCCGTCATCCTCCACGGACACCTGCACCCGGCCGCCCGACAGCCGCGCGGCGAGGGTGACGCGGCCTTCCTCGGCCTTGCCCGCGCGGCGCCGCTCCTCGGGAGACTCCAGCCCATGGGCCACGGCGTTGCGCACCAGGTGCAGCAGCGGCTCTCTCAGGCCCTGCAGCAGGGAGCGATCCAGCTCCAGGGCTCCGCCGTCCAGCTCCAGCCGGGCCTGCTTGCCCGTTCCGCGCGCCACATCCCGCAGGGTGCGCTCCAACCCCGCGCAGGCCTCGGCGAAGGGCAGGGTGCGCGCGCGCCGGACCTCTTCATCCAACCCGCCCACCGCCTGCGTCAGCGTCAGCCGATCCGACACCAGCTCCCGGGTGAGCTGAGCCATCCGCATCTCCAGCCGGCGTACGGTGGCTTCCTCGGGCCCTTTCAGCCGGGAGCGCAGGGCGGAGAGTTCCTCGCGCAGTGTCTCCATGGTCTCGGTGCGCCCTTCCATCCGCAGGCTCGCCACCCGCAGCTCGCCCGAGCGTGACAGCAACGCGTCCAGCTTCTGCGCGGACACCCGGACGGGCAGGGCCTCCGCGCCCACTGCCTCCGCGGCAGGCTCAGGGGCAGGAGGGGCGGGCACCTCGGCGGGAACAGGGATGGGCGTGGGAGGAGGAGCGGCCGTGGGAGGAGGGGTGGGGCGTGTACTGGGCGCCTGCGCCTCCACCAGCCGGGGCAGAATCGTCTCCAGTGCACAGCCCGCCAGGCTCTGCTTGCGCAGCAGCCGCTGCCGCGCGTCGTCGATCGCATCCGCCACGGCGAAGCCCAACTCGTAGAGCTCGGGTGTGGCGGGCCGGCCGTGCTGCACCGTGGCCAGCACCTCTTCCCACCGGTGGCACACCGTTTCCACCAGCGTCAGGCTCACCGCGCGCGAGGCCCCCTTCACACTATGCACCGTGCGCAGCAGCGAGGCGATGAGCTCCCGGGAGCGCCCGGTGCTCGTCGCCTTCTCCCACGCCAGCAGGTCGCGGTTGAGCGCGGCCACGTGCCCCTCGAGTTCCTCGAGGAACGTGCCCATCAGTGCCTGTGCCAGCCGGTCCCGATCCATCAGCGTCCGTAGCTGCTCAGCAGGTTCTTGAGCTTGACGCCCATGGCGTTGAGGTCCTGCACCGCGCGCTCCGTCTGCCGGGTGGAGGTCAGCGCCTGCTGGGCGGACTGGTTCACGTCCCGCATCGCCTGGCGGATCTGCCCGATGCCGGTGGCCTGCTGGTTGGCCGACGCGGCGATCTGCGCCGCGGTGAGCGAGGCTTGTACCAGCAGCTCTCCCAGTGACTGGATGGTGAGGCCGGCCTGGCTCACCACGCGGGTGGCCGAGTTCACGCTCTTGGTGCCCTCCTCGGTGGTCATCACCGCCGACTGGGTGGCCTTCTGGATCTGCCCGAGGATCTGCCGCACCTGGGCGGTGGCCTTCTTGGACTGATCGGCCAGCGCCTTCACCTCGGAGGCCACCACCGCGAAGCCCCGGCCGTGCTCACCCGCCCGGCTGGCCTCGATGGACGCGTTGAGCGCCAGCATGTGCGTCTGCTCGGAGATTTCATTGACGGTGTTGATGATGTCTCCGATGGACTGGGCCTGCTCGGCCAGCGCGAGGATGCGCGAGGCGATGGATTCCACCTGCTCGCGCACCGTCGTCATCGCCCCCACCGCCTCGTCCACCGAGCGGCGGCCGCTCTTGCCCAGCTCTTCGGACTGGCGGGCCGACTCGCTCACCGCGCGCGCGCGCCCGGCGGCCTCCTCGGACGTCTGGGCGATCTGCTCCACGGTGCTCACCGTCTCGGAGACGGCGCTGCCTTGTTCCTGGGCGCTGGCTACCTGCTCGCTGGTGCTGGAGAGGATCTCCGCGCTGGCCCCCGCCAGTTGGTTGACGAACTCGGCCACGGTGCGCAGCGTCTGCTCGCGCTGTTCGGACTGCTTGGCCAGCTCCGTCTCCGTCTCCTGCCGGCGCTCGGCCATGGCGTTGAAGGCGCGGCCTAGCCGTCCCGTCTCGTCCTGGTTGTCCACCTCGATGCGGTGGGCCAGGTTGCCCCGGCTCAGCTGCTCGACGCCCAGCATCAGCCGATCCAGGGGATGGGTGATGGCACGGGTGATGAGCATGCTGCCGAACGCGACGGTGAGCACGGCGAGCAACGCGGCGATCGCCAGGAAGATCAGGCTGCGCTGGGCGCTGTCACGCGCTGCGTCCTGCCGCTCGATCCATTGCGCCTCGCCTGCCTCGAGCATCTGGTCGACGTGGCTGCGGATGCGCCGCATCGTCTCGTAGCCTTTGTTGCTGCGGACAAATTCTACACCCGCCTCGAGGCCCCGTTCCCGGCGCAGGCGGACCCCATCGCCCAGCTCCGTCATCCGGGCATCGAGCATGACCTCGAGCTGATCCATCCGCTCGCGCAGCCCCGGGAGGTTCATGTAGCGGCGCAGGGCCGTGGTGGTCTCCTTCAGGGCGTTGCGCGCCGTGGTGAAGGGCTCCAGGTACTCCTCCTGCCCAGTGAGGATGAAGCCGCGCTGGCCCGTCTCCGCGTCCACCAGGAGGGCACGCGTGTCGCGCAGCAGCCGGAGCCGCTCCCGCGCCTCGAGCATCTCCTCGGTGGTCGTGACGAGGCGATGGGCGACCTGGTACGCGACGCCCGCCACCACCAACAGGATCAGCAGGCACAGGCCATAGCCGAATCCGATCTTCTTCCCGATGCTCATAAGGTTCCTTCGTCAGCGATGTCGAAGAAGAGGCGACTGTCTTTCAACAGGGCTTCGCCCTCCAGCACGATGAGCCCCTCGCGATGGATGCTGGACACCAGTCCTTGTGTCTCCGCCTCGAGTGAGGCGGGCGGGGGCAGCAGGCCCTCTCGTGGCAGGTGAACCACCTCTTCCACCTCTTCCACGCACAGCCCCAGCTCCGGCCGGGCCGCGCCCACCACGAGCAGCATCGCCAGCGTGCCCGAGGCGGGACGGCCAAAGAGGGGGGCCAGCTCCACGGCGGGGAGCACCTCGCCGCGCAGCAGGGTGAGGCCTCGCAGGACAGCGGGTGCACCCGGGAGCGGGGTGAGCTCCACGCCGCGCAGCACCTCGTGCACGAAGCGCGTCTCCAGGGCGTAGGCCTGCCCGCCGGCGCGGAAGCGAGCCACTTCCAGCAGGGAGCCCGCTTCCCGGGGAGGAGCCGGCGGGCGCGCCAGCTCACGGGCCCTCGTTTCGAGCGCCTCGAGCGTCTGTTCCGGAGTCGCGGCCGTCTCCTGGGTGGCCTGGGCCAGCCGTTCCAGCCGCGCATAGGCCGCGGCCCAGTCCAGGCTGGCTCCGGGTTTCTTCTCCGCCATCAGCGCTCCTCCCTCGCATCAGCCGCTTCCAACCGTTCCCGCTCCGCCCGGGCCCCTGCCACCAGTGCTCCCGCGCGCTCGCCCTCGGCCAGGGGCACGGCCGCGTCCGCGGGAAGCGCGGCACACAGGCGCTCCACGTTGCGAAAGGCGCGCAGCGCCCCCGCGGTGTCCCCCAGCCGCCGCAGCACGAGACCCAGGGTGAAATGCGCCGCGGCCAGGGAGCCGTCCAGGTAGAGGATCTGCCGCACGGCGCGCTCGGCCTCGCCCAGCCGCCCCAGCCCCAACAGCAGCAGGGCCTCCAGGTACCGCAGCTCCGCGGAGAGCGGGTAGCGGGCCGCGGCTTCGGCGCAGGCGATCACGGCCCGGGGGGGATCCACGTTCGCCAGGGCACGCACCGCCTTCACCGCCGTCTCGGCATCCTCCACGGCACGTTCCGGTACCTGCGGTGCCCGCTGCTCTGGAATGGGCATCGGCACATACGGAACAGGAACGGGAGGAGGCGGGGCTGGAATCGCGGGTAGAGGGGGAACGAAGGTGTGCGCTGGGGGAAGGAGGACGCGAGCGCTCTCTGCCGGGGGGCGGCGCCAGGCGATTCCCCACGGTTGAAGCATGGGCTCGAACGGCGCCAGCCCATTGAGCGCCGGATCCGAGGGGCCGGTGATGAGAAAGCCGCCCTCGGCGAGGGACTCGTACAGGCGGCGGGCCACCGATTCGATGGTGGGGCGGGTGAAGTAGATGAAGACGTTGCGGCAGAAGATGAGGTCCAACTGGTGAATGCCGCTCTCGGGCGAGGGCCACGTGTCCAGCGCGAGGTTGAGGTAGCCGAAGCGCACGGCCTGGCGCACCTCGGGCGTGAGCACGTAGCGCTTGCCCTCCAGCCGCAGGTAAGGCCGCATGCGCTGGGCGTGCTCGCTGCGCAAGGACCAGGCGCTGTAGCGGGCCTCCTGGGCCCGGGCGAGCGCGGCGCGGGAGATGTCCGTGGCGAGCACCTCCACCCGGTCGCCGTAGCCCTCTTCCCTCAAGAGCACCGCCAGCGAGTAGGGCTCTTCGCCCGACGAGCAGCCCGCGCTCCACGCCCGCACGGTGTGGCCCGGGCTGCGCAGCCGCCGCAGCTCGGGCAGTGCGTGCTGGCGCAGGAAGTCGAAGTGCTCGTGCGTGCGGAAGAAGTACGTCTCGCCGATGGTCAGCTCGGTGAGCAGGTCATCGAAGGCGCCTGGATCCGTGGAGATCCGCGCCACGTAGTCGGTCAGATCGCCGCAGCCCGCCCGGTGCATCGCCCGGTCGATGCCCTCTTCGGCGGCGGGAACGCACGAGGGCGCCAGCAGACCCGCGCGCCGCTGAACCTGCTCGTACACCAGGCCATAGCCCGGAAGGCTCCAGGCACCGGGCAGCTGGCTCACGAGCCCCCCGGAGCAGCCGCCAGCGCCGTGTCGAGGGCGAGCGCTTCGGCCTCGGATAGAAAGGTCCTCAGGTCGTGCACCAGCACCAGGCCGTCCGGCAGCTTCACCGCACCGGCCACGTAGCCCACGCCGGGCAGCTCGCCCGGAGTCTCGTCCCAGCTCCCTGGCTCGAGGCTCAGCAGCCCCTCGGCCCGGTCCACGCGTAGCCCCACGGTCCGCGGGCCGGCCCGCGCGACGATGAAGTGATCCATCGGCGACAGCGGGCGGGGAGGCAGCCGGAAGCGGCGGCGTAAATCCAGCACGGGCAACAGCTCACCGCGCAGGTTGAGCAGGCCCTCTACAACGGCGGGCGCGTGGGGCAGGGGCGTCAGGCGCGCGGCACGTACCAGCTCACGCACATCCGCCGAGGGCAACGCATAGCGCTGCCCCTCCAGGGTGAAGAGGAGCACCTCGCGAGGGGGAGCCGTCATAGAGAGAGCAGACCAACCAATCCACCCACCGGCTTAACAGGCTGCCCCCAGGCCCGAAACGGCCTTCTTCGCCGGATGTGCACCGGAGGAAGTTCGCGCGAAAACACAGAGGCCGCCGGATCCCCAGGGATCCGACGGCCTCGTGTGCTTCAGCGCAAGGTGCGAAAGACTACTTCTGGTCCTTCGCCACCGCGCCCGGGCCCTTCTTCAGCTCCTCGTCGATGACGCGCTTGAAGGCCTCGATGGGCTGCGCGCCCACCAGGGTGCGGCCGTTGATGAAGAAGGTCGGCGTGCCGTTGGCGCCCACGCGGGAGCCCTCGGCGGAGTCCGCATCGATCATCTCGTTGAACTTGCCGCTGTCCAGGGCCGCCTTGAACTTGCCCATGTCCAGGTTGAGCTCCTGGGCGTACTTCTCGAGCGAGGCGCGGTCCAGCGCGCGCTGATTGGCGAACAGCTTGTCGTGGTACTCCCAGAACTTGCCCTGCTCGTGAGCGGCCATGGCGGCGGCGGCGGCCGGCTTGGCGTTCGGGTGGAAGGGCAGCGGCTGGTGCTTGAAGGCCACCTTGATCTTGCCCTTGTACTCCTCCTCCAGCGCCTTGAGCGTGGGCACCACGCGGCTGCAGAAGGGGCACTCGAAGTCAGACCACGCCACGATGGTGACGGGGGCGTTGGCCGGGCCCTTCACCGGGGCCTTGCCGACGGCGATCTGCTGCACCGGCGGCTCGGCGGGCTCGGGAGCCTCGGTCGGGGCCGGGGCGCTGCCCGCGGTCTCCATGATCTTCGCGTAGAGGTTCTCCGGCTTCACGCCGCTCGCGAGCAGCTTGTCGGCCTTGGCGATCTCCTCGTCGATGGCCTGCTTGAAGGCCTCGAAGGGCTGCGCACCCACCAGCTGGCGGCCGTTGATGAAGAAGGTCGGCGTGCCGTTGGCGCCCACCGCGCTACCGGCGGCGGAGTCCGCGTCGATCTGCGCGCGGTACTTGCCGCTGTCCAGCGCGGCCTTGAACTTGTTCATGTCCAGCTTGAGCTCCTGGGCGTACTTCTCGAAGGTGGCGCGGTCCAGGCTCTTCTGGTTGGAGAACAGCTTGTCGTGGAACTCCCAGAACTTGCCCTGCTCGTTGGCGGCCATGGCGGCCTCGGCGGCCGGCTTGGCGTTCGGGTGGAAGGGCAGCGGCTGGTGACGGAACACCACGCGCACGTCCTTGCCGTACTTCTCCTTGATCTGCGCCAGCGTGGGCACCACGCGGCCGCAGAAGGGGCACTCGAAGTCAGACCACTCGACGATCGTCACCTTGGCGTTCTTCGGGCCGAAGGACGGAGAGTTGTCCGGCGCGTCCACCTTGCGCACCGCGGCGGCCTGCTGCTGCTGCGGCTGAGCCTGGGGAGCCGGCTTGCTGGTGGCGCCCTTCTCGATGATCGAGGCGTACACCTGGCCCGGCTTCATGCCGCCCTTCACCAGCGCCTCGGCCTTGGGTAGCTCCTCGTTGATCAGGTTGCGGAAGTTGTCGATCGGCTGCGCGCCCGACAGCAGGCGGCCGTTGATGAAGAAGGCCGGGGTGCCGGTGGCGCCCAGCTGGCCCGCCAGCGCCTGGTCACGGTCGATGATCTGCTGGTACTTGCTGTTGCCCAGATCCTTCTTCCACTTGTCCATGTTCAGGCCGATCTCCTTGGCGTACTTCTCCAGATCGGCGTCCTCGAGCGCCTTGGCGTTGGCGAAGAGCTTGTCGTGGTACTCCCAGTACTTGCCCTGCTCACCGGCCGCCATGGCGGCGACGGCCGCGGGCTTGGCGCGGGGGTGGAAGGACAGGGGGTTCTGCTTCATCACCACGCGCAGCTTGTCGCCGTACTCCTCCTGGAGCTTCTGCACGGTGTTGTGGGCGCGCGAGCAGAACGGGCACTGGTAGTCGGAGAACTCCACCACGGTGATGAGCGCGTCGGGGCTGCCCTTGGTGGGCGAGTCCTCGACGGGGACCTTGAAGACGGTGGGATCGACCGGGCGCGGCTGACGCGCGGGCGTCGGAGCGGCGGACGGCGCGGAATCAGCGCCCTTTCCGGCGGCGGCTACGGTGGGGCTCCCACCCTCGGCGTTCTTGGATTCGCTGGTGGCCTTGCCCCCAAAGAACCCAAGCACAAGGCCCACAACCAGGGCCACGATGACATTGGCTTTCATAAGTCCGTTCTGCTCCTTCACTGAGTGTGACTACCCACCATTCCAGATGCCCGAAAACAGGGCACTTTTCCGGAAAATTCCTTCCTTACACCACACGGGGTGCGCATGCCACACTTGCGAGCATGGAAGCGGCCGTACGCGTGGATACCTCGGGAGCCGCCTGCCCCGTGCCGATTATCGAAATCGCCAAGGCGATGCGGCGGCTGGCTCCTGGAACGCTCGTCGAATTGATCTCCACCGATCGCGGGCTGGAGGCGGACCTGCCTGCCTGGTGTGAGGCAACCGGCCATACCCTGGTCCGCATGGAGCGGCGGCAGGGCAGCTACGTGGGCTGGGTGCGCAAGGCAGGCGAGGGGCACGGCCCGTAGTGACGCGAGCCGCCCGCGAGTTTCAAAGAATCTGCAGCACCCGTTCCTCGAGCTTCTGGCCCCGGCTGACGCCGAGGATCAGCACCCCCGTCTGGAGCAGGTGCCCCACGGTGCGGCTGATGACCTCCTCGGGCTTGTGCTGGCCGCTGAAGCGCACCAGCAGCACCTGAGGGGACTCCATTTTGGCATCGGTGATGCCGGGCATCTGGGTGAGTTCGGGCAGGAGGATCTGGCCGCTGGCGATCTGAACGCGGAACTCGGCGCCCTGGCCGGTCAGCTCGGACATGGAGCCGGCCTTGGCCAGTGCGCCGCGATCGAGGATGGCGGCTGCATCGCACAGCTCCTCCAGTTCCTGGAGGTTGTGGCTGGACACCACGACCGTCTGCTTGCCCTTCATGTCGCGGATGACCTGGCGCACCTGGCCGGCGATGCGCGGATCCAGGCCGGCGGTGGGCTCGTCCAGCAGCACCAACGGCGGCTGGCCCATGAGCGCCTGGGCCATGGCAGTGCGCTTGGCCATACCGTGGGAGAGCGCCTGGGTCTGCACCGTCCACGCCTCGGCCAGGCCCACCTTTTCCAGGGCGGCGCGGGCCTCCTGCTCGGGCTGAGGCAGCTGGGACAGCTTCGCCCAGTACGTCAGCAGCCGGCCTACTTCCCAGCCGGGCGGGAGGATGGCGTCCTGCGGCAGTGCGCCCAGCTTGCCCTTCAAGGCTCCCGGGGTGGTGGGGTCCACGCCCATGACTTTCAGCGTGCCCTCGGAGGGATAGAGGTAGCCGCACATCATGGAGAAGGTGGTCGTCTTGCCGGCGCCGTTGGGCCCGATGAGGCCGTACACCTGGCCCTGGGGGATGGAGAGGGTGACCGTCTTCACGGCGACCTTCTCCCCGAAGCGCTTGGAGACCTGGAACAGCTCGATCGCGGGCTCGCTCACAGGTCCCTCACTCGCAGCACGGCGTAGGAGATGCCCAGGAAGACCGTGGCGAAGGCGGCATAGGCCAGGCCGCTGATGCCGAACTCGGTCAGCTGGGGGTGCAGCAGGTCCCCGGAGTAATAGGAGGGGGACAGGTAGCGGATGAACTCCCCGGGCTTGCCCGCGGTGGCGGCCGCTCCGCCGATGACGTCCATCAGCCAGAAGACGAAGAGCAGGATGAAGTTGAAGATCAGGCTCACGGCGGGCAGGCGGAACAGGCTGGAGCACAGGGTGGTGAGCGCCACATAAGCCAGCGAGAACACGATGGCGGCCAGCCAGAACTTGAGCAGGTTCACCGCCAGGGCGGCGATGGTGAAGTCCGGGTTGGTGAAGGCCGCGTAGATGAAGATGCCCAGGTCGATGATGAGCACCAGGCCCACCAGCAGGGTGGCCTGCACCAGGAACTTGCCCATCAGCAGCGAGGCGCGGCGCGCACGCACGGTGAGGTAGCGGATGGAGCGCGGGCCCACCTCGCCGCTGATCTGATCGAAGCCCATCAGCGCGATGTAGGCGGGCAGGAAGAAGAGGGTGACCTTGAAGACCACCAGGACGACGAGGGGCACCTGGGACAGGGCCTCCTGCATGGCCGCGTCGTTGCCGGCCAGCACACCGATGAAGCTCTTCTTCATCTCGGTGGCCAGGGCGGTGGCGGCCGCTTCACTGTTGCCTGTCTCGGCCAGGCGCGCCGCCACCTGGTCGCGGATGGCGTTGGCGATGGCGCCGACGATCAGCAGCACCAGCACGGAGAACATGCTGTAGAGCCCGAGCAGCACCACCACGCGGCCACTGCGGATGGCGCGGCGTGTCTCGGAGCCCCAGATCACCGCTATTTCTTTCAATCCGTCCAAAGTGGCGGGCACCCTAGTCAGATCCCGGGGCGTGGGCCAGTGTCCGCTGATACTCCGAGAGCAGCCGAGGGAGCGGGACATGGACAGCCCGCGCCAGGGATCTAGGATTCGGCCTCACGTGATGCCGCACTCCCGCCACCTGCTTGCCGCGCTGCTGCTTCCGGTCGCCCTGGTTCTTGGGGCGATGGGGACGTCTTCCACGGATGCACCCGAGGCCTCGGGGGCGCCCGATGCGGGGCTGCTGGATGGGGGCGTCGCGGCCACGGACGCGGGTGTGCCGGATGCGGGGACGGAAATGCTGGGGCTGGTGCCGCCCATGCCGGTGCCCTCGCGCGAGGATGCGCCGCCGATCACCCGGCTGCGGACGCTGTCGCGCAAGGAGGACCTGCTCGCTCGGGCCCAGTTGACCAAGCAGGGCAAGCTCGTCATGCCGGCCAAGGAGGGCGGGCAGACGCTGACCATCGATCCGGTGCTGCAGGGGCAGCTCAACCGGCTCATGCAGGACTACCAGGTGCCCTACGGCGCCGCGGTGGTGATCGAGCCTGCGACGGGCCGGGTGCTGGCGCTGGCGGAGCACTCGCAGGCTCAGCCGGGGATGCGGGGGCTGACGACGCGGGCGGTGTTCCCAGCGGCCAGCATCTTCAAGATCGTCACCGGTGGCGCGCTGCTGGAGGCGGGGGTTTCTCCGGACGAGGAGGCCTGCTTCCACGGAGGCAAGCGGCGGCTCAGCGAGCGGCTGCTGGAGGACAGCGAGCGGGACGGGGCCTGTTACTCGCTGGCGTTGGCGATGGGCAAGAGCGCCAACGTGGTGTTCGCGAAGCTGACCCAGAAGTACCTGTCTGCGGAGGCACTGCGCCGAATGGCAGCCCGCATGCGCTTCAACCGGCCCATTTCTTTCCCGATCCCTACGGACATCTCGCTGGCCTCCATTCCTGAGGAGGGCTTCGAGCTGGCCAACACGGGAGCGGGCTTCGGGGACGTGTACCTCTCGCCGCTGCACGGGGCCGCGATGGCGGCGGCCTCGGCGACGGGGGAGTGGCGTGATCCCATCCTGTTTGAGCCTGCGCCCGGAGAGCCTGCACCGGCGGGGGAGCCGCTGCTCACGCCCGAGATGCGGAAGTCCATGGCGAAGATGCTGGAGGCGACGGTGACGATGGGCACCGCGCGCCGCATCTTCCGTGAGCGTGGGTTCCGGGTGACGGATGCGGTGGGCAAGACGGGCACGCTGGCGGACAAGAACCCGTTCCGGGACTACTCGTGGTTCGTGGGCTACGCGCCCAAGGATCGTCCCCGCGTGGCGGTGGCGGCAGTCATCGTCAACGATCCGCTCTGGCGCATCCGCGCCACGTGGCTGGGCCGCGAGGCGATGCGGCTGGGGCTGGAGCGGGTGCCCGTGACGTTCGAGCCCGTGCCTCCGGGCGCGGAGCCTGTGGCTCCCGCCGTGGCGGAGACGCCGGGTGAGGAAGACTTGGAAGAGGAGGACGAGGCGCTGGATGAAGGTCTGCCTCTGAAGCTACCCACCGCCACAGGGGCTGCCTCGCCTCCGTGACGTCGAGCTGAGACGAATATGTACTCTCGTGGCATTGTCCGCGGTTGCCTGCTTCTAGGCAGTGCCCTGCTTGTGGCCTGTGCCAGCGGCCCGAGGCAGCCCGCGCGGAAGGAACTGCGCCTCGATACCGAGACGGTCAGCAGCATCCGCCACGCGGCTGCTGTGGGTGATGCTGCGAGCGGCGTAGCGTCCACTGCGACTCGAGCTATGGCCTCCGAGCTTGGCCGGTATGTTCCACTCCTGCTCACGATCCTCGAGAACGATGACAAGGTGAGTGACTTCGAAGAGCAGCTCGTGGAGTGCGCCAGGCAGGCCGAGCGTCAGATCAACTCAGAGCACTTCGGCAATCGCTCCCCGACACGCAAGGAGTGCGGCGAAGAGGTGCAGGTGGATGGCTGCGTCGAGCCAATGACCCGGGCCATGCTCTTAGGGCAGCAGAAGCATGTCTGCGCGCTCCAATGCGCTCGTGAGGTGCTGGCTCAAAGCTGGCCGGCGCCCTTCAGCATCGAGCAGCGCTATCGATACTGGCAGCACGCCAGGTTTCTCGAGTTCGTCAGCCGGGAGGCAGAGGCGCGCCTCATTGCACAAGGGTGCACTCGTGAACTCTGGCGCACCATCAAGCCCGACATCGTCCTCCATGCTGATCACGACCTGCTGAGGTCCATGCTCACGCTGGACTTCAAGTTTCCGTGCCCTGAAACAAATGAACCGAGGTGGACTGAGTATGGCGAGCGCAGCGCTTATGCCGGCTCGAACCAGGGCAAGATCTACACCGATGCGCTGGGAGGCCAGTCCCTGATCATCTCGCCAGGAGGGGTTTTCCCTTGATGCGGGATCGCATTCCTGTCATCCGCCTGCGGACAAAGAGCGGGCGGTGGGTGGCCCGGGATGGCGTCATCCTCTGCTTCTTCATGCGGCGCGCTCATCAAGAGATTGCACCGGCGGTATGGCGGGCCTTGCAGGCCTACCGCCGTGCCACTCCTCCTGGAGCCTTGAGCTGGTATGGCGCGGAGGACGGTGACACGCTTCCGCTCGATGACAAGGGTTGGGAACACATCCGTTGGAAGCTCCTCGAGCGCAAGTGGGGATCCGAATGGATCGTCGAGCTGGAAGAGAGTGAGAGCGAAGTGGGTGGCTACCACTTTGAGTACAACGGCCGGCAGATCGATGATCCTTCCTTCTCACACGACGATGCGGCCACGAGTGGAGTGGCCTTCTCGTTCCCCACGGAGTACCTCCTGGAGCACGGACCCGCTCACATGCGGAAGTTGGCTCTTGAGCTGGCTCACGAGCTGCCCTTCAGCTTCGGCTACGCCAGCCTTGCCTTTGTTTCTCCGAGAGGGCGGTGGTATGCGGCGCGCGAGGAGCTTCGCCCCCAGCTTGTTCGCTACTTAGGGTTGGATCTCTACTGGCTCGGTGAGACCAGCCGGGTCATCGGCACTCGCGCTCGCGGGGCCTACTGGCTCACCTTCCTGGGGCAGCCCCTGCTAGGGCAACTCGGCGGCCTTGATCGCCTGCGCCAGGACCTCGCCTTGGCTGAAGTGTCTTTCGAGCCGCTTGAGAGCGAGCGCGTGTTGATCACCCTGGGGCAATGGCCCGAGGCCATCGACACCGCCCAGGAATACCACCCAGCTCAGTACCGGGCACTGGCGCACCTGCTGGAGCCGTTCTTCTACGAAGAGCGCACCGGCTGGTTCTCGCTCGACAAAGACAATATGCGCCGCTGGCTCCGCCGCCTCTGCCAGTAAACGGTTACGGCTGGCGGGGCGTGAGCTTC
>DASVVJ010000377.1:0-11233 GCA_036389955.1 Myxococcaceae bacterium | reverse complement strand
AAGCTGATGCAGAAGCTGGCGCGAGCGCTCCAGCGGGCGCACGAGGCCGGTGTGCTGCACCGGGACATCAAACCGGACAACGTGCTGGTGCGCGCGGCGGACAGTGAGCCGTTCCTCTCGGACTTCGGGGTGGGGGATGCGGAAGGGGCGCACACCCTCACCCGAGGGGTGGGGCCCCCGGGCTCGCCGCCCTTCCAGAGCCCTCAGCTGCTGGCCAGCCACCTGCCGGGAGCAGCCCCCTACCAGGCCCAGCCGGCGGATGACTGGTACGCGCTCGGGGTGCTGCTCTACGACCTGTTGGCCGAGGTGCGGCCCTACCCGGACACCGGCCAGGCCCCCCTGCTGGCCCAGTGGGTGGCGCGCTGCGAGCCAGTGGCCCCCCATGTACTCAACCCGCGTGTGCCTCCGGCGTTGGGCCAGGTGGCGCTGAAGCTGATGAGCGCCGAGCCTCACCTGCGCTACCCGGATGGGCGGGCGCTGTGCGCCGCGCTGGAGCAGGCGCTGGCCACGGCCGCCGAGCCGGACGCTCCCTTGATGCCTCCAGCGCCCCCGCCGGACAAGGTGCCCACCCGGCCTCCCTCCGAAAGCGATGGGCCCCTCGCTCAGGATGAGCAGGTGCGCAATCACCACGTCTTCAAGGACGAGCAGGATCCGGAGGACGAGCGCCTGGAGCAGGTGGAGCTCCAGCGCGACACGCTGCTGAGAACCCGGCGGCAGCGAAGGCCGCCGCTGCCGTGGCGCCGGGCGGCTTGGGTGGCGCGCCAGCCCTGGGCGCGTGCAGTGGCCGCGGCCGTGCTGCTGGGTTGCCTGGCCCTGGGGGCCTGGGCGTTGGAGTCCAGGCCCCCTGCGTCGCTCTCTGGCTCCCAGGCACCGCCACCCGTGGCAGCCTTGCCTGCCTCATCTCCCCTGGCGCCCTCGGACGCCAGCCCACCGAAGGAAGGCAGCCCCGTGAAGACACCACAGAGCCCTCACTCCTCCACGCTCACCGCTCCCGCCGAGTCAGCCAGCGCCACCCAGGGCAACGCCACCAGGGCGGCCTTGTGCGCCGTGGGGCTTGCCGCCGCTGGGTGCGCCAGCGTGCCCGTGCGCCCGACCCAGCAGGAGTGCCCACCCGAAGCCAACGCGGTCATGGATCAGCGCGAGTTGGACAAGATCGACGTGGAGCTCGACCCGAAC
This sequence comes from Myxococcaceae bacterium, assembly GCA_036389955.1. Lineage (GTDB taxonomy): Bacteria > Myxococcota > Myxococcia > Myxococcales > Myxococcaceae > DATHBR01. The sequence continues at coordinate 10,057 of DASVVJ010000377.1, read as the reverse complement.
TCGGACGACCCTTTCCGGGAGGTCACCTTGCGGCCTGGCCCGATCATCTCCAGGAGCACGGGCGGGTTTGACGCTCCCGCAGGGCTCATCTATGGCGATGTCTTCTTCGCGGAGGATGGGCGCACCGTGGTGCGGTACACCGCCATTCAACCCGATGGCGGAGCCCGCGTGCCCATCTGCTTCGCCATCGTCACCGGCGACAATGAAACGTTTACCGTCAATCACGTGGTGAAGAGGACCGAGGAGTCGGTGACGGTCGCGAACACCCAGACCGCCAACCGGGTCCGCGTGCTCCCCGACTGAGCCGGCCCCGCTCAAAACTCGTATCCGCAGGCGCGGAAGGAGTACGGGGAGAAGCCTCGCCAGTGCCGCAAGGAGCATGGGCGGCTGCGCGGCGACAAGGGCTGCCAGGGCCCAGGCACGTCCGCCGGTCAGGCTTCCTCGTCGGGCAAGAGCGTGCGCAGCAGCTCATCATCAGCACTGAGGGGGCGCCAGCCGGGTGGTGGGGGTGTAGCGAGGAGCGCGTCGCCAGCCCGTCTGGCGCGCTCCTCATGGGACTCCGGGGTATAGGCGGACCATGAGCCCAGTGCCGAGGCAACTTTGAACCGGTTAGCATCATCCAGTACCGTCGGCCAACCTTCAGGAAGGCTTTCGGACATCATGCGGACGAGCACATCGCGCACGAAGCGTGTGACCTGCTTGCGCCTTTCCGCCTCGGAGAGCAGCCCCGTCAATATCTGCACTCCGGCCACATCCTCGCCCAGTTCTTCGGCCAGCCGATACAACGGGGCGGTGGGGCGCGCCTCGGCGAAGGAGGTGAGCGAGTTGTAACCGCGCTCGCGGATTCGCTCGTACAGGCGCACCCTCCAGTTGCCCTGCCAGGCACTGCCCTCGCTCATCGCCTTCGCCTCCCGCGGGTGAACTTCATGGGGAGATCATAGTCCTTCATGCGCTTGCCAACGAGTTCCAGGATCTCGTTCCGCGTCAACCTGCGGCCAGCCCTGGCCTCGGCGTCGCGCAGCACCTTCATGATCATCCGGTTCCATTCACCGGGCCACAGCCGCCCCAGGCGCCAGTCACCGCCACCGTGAATCGCCTCGTGCGTCGCCCGCTCCAGCGGGACGCAGAACTCGTCAATGTCCATGTCGCCCGTAAAGCCGCGCTTCTCGAACCACTCGCGTTGCTCATCCGGCAGGACGTGGTGCTTGGGAGCCTCGGACATGCCCGCCCCAGCCCGGCCCGTCACCCGCATGCCGCGCACCTCGGGCCCCTCTCCCAGCGCCTCACGCACTCCTTTGGGCAGGTCCCCGTCCCCCTGCGCCATCAGCATCCCACCGGCGTGAATCCGAATCGCGGCGCCGACGGCTGGCGCCGAGAGGACACCGGCCTGCACCAACCTGCGCATCCTCTCCACCCACTCGGCCGAGACGACCACCCGCGTGCCCACCATGACGCCGTTGGAGCCCATGACGAGCCCCACCCCCAGCGTGGCGGGCGCGGACGGCGGCACCCTGGGCAGCGTCAGCTTCATCGCCGAGACCATCGTGAGCATCTCGACAAGCTGCGCTATCTCGATGGCTCGGTTGGCGCGCTCCATGGCCCCCCGCGCACCCTCACGAAGGGCCTGGAACTCGCCGGTGAGCTGGTCCATCACCCCGGGCAGCGCAATGGCCGCAGCTTCGATGCGCTCGGGTTCCCCCGAGGCCAGCGCGCTCAGGGTTGGCTCCACCAGCCCCTGCACGCGGCGCACGTCCATGAAGAGCGTCTCGACACCATAGGCGGGGCCCTGCCGCAGCACCCCATCGGCGAGCTGGAGGAAGTCCACCCACCCGGCCAGCAGCAGAGTGCCGGACAGGGCCGCCTGGAGCCGAGGGCCGCTCATGCGCAGCAGGGCCAACTCCAGGCCCGAATCGCCGACTTCCGAGGCCGCCTCCGTCAGCGTGGTGACGCCGCCGAGCGCGCCGTCAATCCAGGGCAGCTGGCCGGAGCCATAGGCAAGGTGGGGGAGGAACACGCCGTTGATACCGTTCAAGCCCCGGTTGCCCGGGCCCGGGGGACGGCTGGCCAGCCGCGCGAGCGTGGCGGCCACGGCATTCCGGGTCGCCTTCACCTCGCCGACGGCGGCCAGGACGGCCTGCCGTGTCTCCTCGGCCGTGCTTTCCACCTCTGCTGCCGCGCGGCCCGGGCCCGCCCGCGTCATGGTGTGGCGCAAGGGCCGGCGGCGGTGCAGCCGCTGCGGCTCCTCGGGCTCTGGCGGTGAGGGCCGCGAGGATGCCAGCGAGTGCGGCGGCTCGGCCTCCACGGGCCCGGTGGCCCCGGGTGGTGTGTAGCGCAGGGGGGCGCCCCGCTCCGGCGGTGGTGGCAGCGAGGCGCAGCCGGAGCTCAGCACCGCGCAGGCCAGCAGCAGGCCGCGCCCCGGCCTCCGGCCAACGGCCTGTGCCAGCAGCAGCAGTAGCAACAGGGCGGGTGTCATGGGGACCTCCAGGGGTGGAAGTCTCCGGGCTACCACTCAGGCCCGACAGGCCAGTGCGGCGGGAACCGCCTGGGCCCGTGAAGGTAGGGGCGACGGACACGAAGGCGTCGCCCCTACCTAGGCCTACTCCGCGGGCTCGCCCCGGCCCGTCGAACGCTTGGGCCGCTCCTGCTCGGCCACGAGCACGGGCCAGCCGCGCGCCATGGCCTCACGGAAGAACGCGGCCAGCGCCTGGCGGCAGTCGTTCACCGCGCCGAGGAACGGATCCACCAGCGCCTCTTCGCCCAGGCTGCGCTGAGCGTTCAGTTCCACCGGGTTGCCGCACCGCTCGCAGAGAATGGACACCGAGCGCACCAGAGACACCGGCACCGCGTAGCGGGCGCCGCACTCCGAGCACTTCCACACCAGCGCGCGCTCACCGGCCTCGCGGCGGGCCAGGTTCTCCAGCTCGTCCGCCAGGCGCAGCAGCGCCGGGAGATCCTGCGGAGGCTGAGCGAACACGGCCGACGGGCCGAACCCCTTGCCGGGAGTCCCCAGCTTGGGTGGCCGGTCGCCCTGTAGCAGGGAGCGCAGCCGGTCACGTGCACGCACGTCGCGGAACTCCGCGCCCGCCAGCGCACGCTCTACGGCTTCGGGAAGGGGCGGCAGCTCCGGCTCGAGGCGGTCCTCGTCCGGCAATACGCCCGGGTGGTCGCTGACGCGATGGCTCGGGAGAGAAAGGAATCGGAAGCCCACACGTGCTCCATCGCACCCTGGCCTCTTGGGTGCAAGCCGCGAGTTTCGGGTTGCTCTGACGGAGAACACTCGGGCGTCAATCGACGCCTCGCGTCAGGACCACTCCAGCATGCGCTCCAGCGGGGCTCGCGCGGCGGTCTGCAGCGCCTCGGGCAGCACCAGCTCGGGCGTCCGGTCCCTCATGCACCGGTAGAGCTTCTCCATCGTGTTGAGCCGCATGTACGGGCACTCGTTGCACGCGCAGCCGTTGTCCGGCGGCGCCGGGATGTAGGTCTTGTCCGGCGCCTTGAGCTTCATCTGGTGGATGATCCCCGCCTCCGTCACCACGATGAACTTCTGCTTCGGGCTCTGCACCACGTAGTCGAGGATGCCCTTGGTGGAGCCGATGAAGTCCGCGTGCCGCAGCACCGGCTGCTCGCACTCCGGATGCGCCACCACCTCCGCGTCCGGGTGCTCGACCTTCAGCTGCACCAGGCGCTTCTCGCTGAAGATCTCGTGCACGATGCAGCTGCCCGGCCACAGCACCATGTCGCGGCCCGTCTGCTTCATCACGTGCCGGCCCAGGTGCTGATCCGGCGCGAAGAGCACCTGCCGATCCCTGGGCACCCGGTTGACGATCTTCACCGCGTTGGACGACGTGCAGATGACGTCGCTCATCGCCTTCACCGCCGCGGAGCTGTTCACGTAGCTCACCACGAACGCGTCCGGGTGTTTCTCCTTGAAGGCCTTGAACGCCGCCGGAGGGCAGCGATCCGACAGCGAGCAGCCCGCCTTCAGATCCGGCAGCAGCACCTGCTTCGCCGGGTTGAGGATCTTCGCCGTCTCCGCCATGAAGTGAACGCCGCAGAAGACGATCACATCCGCCTTCGTCTTCGCCGCCTGTTGCGCCAGCGCCAGGCTGTCTCCGACGAAGTCGGCCACATCCTGGATTTCACTCTCCTGGTAATAGTGCGCCAGGATGACCGCGTTCATCGATTTCTTCAGCTCCTGAATCTTCGACTCGTAGTCCGTCTCGGCGCCCATCGATCCTCCTGCGCAATGATTTAACCGGTACGCGAGCGATTGGCCAACACGGGTAAGCGGCTCTTTCCCTGCGCACCGGCAAGCTCCGGGCGAATTGGGAATACGAGTCTTGTGAGTCAGACAGCGAAAGCGCTCTTCAATTCGCTGTGCAGCAGAGCAAGCCCCGCCAACTTTTCTTCACAGAAGAAAGCGGTTACGGTTTGGGTTTGCTGACTTGGCTCCCTGACACGCCCCACGAGCAGACGTTGGGGCGCTCCCTGGCGCGCATGGAGAGGCTGTGATGAGGCAGGCGTGGCGGAGCACCTTTGGCGCGCGCTTCAGGAGGTGCTGATGCTCTCGCACGAACAGTCTGTGTTGATAGTCCACCCGGATCCGAAGCTGCGCGCAGGCCTTGTGGCGGCGCTGGCTCCCCGGAGAATCGTCGCTGTCTCCACGCGGGATGACGCGGCGCGTACGTTGGCGGAACGCGTGCCGGACGTGGTGCTGGCCGACGCGCTGGAGGCGCGGCGGTTCATTCACGATCTGGACCGATTGGCCCCGCGGGCGATGCGGGTGTTCCTGTGCCCCAGGTCCCAGCAGGACGCGCTGCGGGAGCTGGTGGACGCGGCGGCCGAGGGGCACGAGTTCCACACCGTGGACCCCACGCTGTCGGTGGAAGAGGTGGCGCAGCGGCTGCGCGAGCTCTTGCGCCAGCGCGGCTCCACGCGTGTGCCGGCCAACGGGGTGGAGGCCTCCTTCTACGTGGATGGCCAGCTCATGCGCGCCGTCTGCCTGGATGCGGGCAACGAGGGCTTTCTGCTGAAGCTGCCGGTGGACGCGCCCATCGAGCGGCTGCCTCCGGGCACCCGCCTGTTCGACTTCCGGCTGGAGCGCGAGGGCCGGCTGGTGCTGCGCACCGGCGGCGGCTTCGTGCGCCACATCGGCCTGGAGCGCTCGGCGGGCGATGCCTTCTTCCGCATCGGGGTGCAGATTGAACGCGCGGGGGCCAGCATCGGCTATGTGGAGCTGGCCACCATCGACGACATGGTGCGCGTGGTGGCGGTGCTGCGGCGTGCCCTGCGGCGGGAGGGCAAGCTGCAGTGTACCTTGGTACAAGGTGTGCGTCGGCGGGAGGACCTTGCCACCACGCTCATCGAGAATGGGGAAGGGGACCGGCTGGCGCTGCGGTGCGAGCGGCCTCAGCACTGGGATGTCGCGGTGGGCGACGTGGTGCAGGTGGTCTTCGACCTGAGCGGCAAGAGCTACCGGGGCTGGGCCGCGGTGGTGCGTGTGGAGCCCGACGGCTTCGTGTTGTCGCTGCCGCGCAACCTGTCCATGTACCACCGGCGCACCAGCCTGCGCTTCCGGGCCGGCGAGGAGCATCCGTTCACCGTCTCGTTCGTGTCGCCGCTGACGGGCGATCGCATCGAGCATGTGGTGATGGACCTGCACGCGGTGGGCCTGTCGTTCGCTTACGACGCGGCCCGCGAGGTGCTGCCGGTGGGGCTCGTCATCGATGACGTGACGCTGGTGCTGCCGGATGGCACGCATGCCCGCTGCAGCGCGGAGGTGCGCGACAACGGGCCACTGCTGGACGACACGGCGGGCGGCATGGCGCGGCCTTTCCGCTGCGGCATGCGCCTGTGCAACGTGCTGCCCGAGGCGCGGCAGGCGGTCATCAACGCCTTCGTGCAGGTGAGCTGCCCCCAGGTGCGCGATGGGCGCGCCGAGCCGCTCCGGAAGATCTGGGAGCTGGTGCAGACGGTGCACATGTTCCACCCGGACTACCCCTTCGAGGACGGGCCGCACATGGCGGTGCTGGAGGACACGCACCGCAAGCTGGCCACGGTGAACGAGGGGCTGGCGCGCACGTTCGTGTACTGCGAGGGGCCCAAAATCATCGGCCACATCTCCGGGGTGAGGACGCACTCGCGCACGTGGATGATTCAGCACCTGATGGTGCTGCCCACGGTGCGCCGGGGCGAGAGCATCTCGCGGGACCTGTCCGCGCTGTGCGTGGACTATGCCGAGGCGCTCGAGGACGTGAACTACCTGCGCATCTACTGGCGCATTCAGAACAAGTGGCCCGACCGCGTGTTCGGGTGGATTGCCCGCTCCATGTACATGGAGGGCCTGACGGACCTGCGCTCGATGAACTACGTGCGCCTGCCCATCAACCGGCGGCTGCGGGCGCGTCCGGGGCTGCCGACGGTGCGGCGGGCGGTGAAGTCGGACCTCCAGTGGCTGGAGTCCCACGTGCGTGGGCGCGGCGAGGTGGTGCGGCTGCTGGCCGATGACCTGATGGCGCAGGAGGCGGAGCTGTCCACGCTGTCGGCGCGCTACGCGGTCCACGGGCTGCTGCGCGGGCGCTCCGTCTTCGTGGTCGACGGGGAGCAGGGGCCCGTGGCGTTCGCGCTGGCGGAGGAGGCCACGCCGGGCATGAGTTGGCCGGAGATGACGACGGGCTTCTCCTTCATCGTCCCGGATCCGGCGCACCCGCGCGCGGCCGAGGCCCGCGAGGCGCTCACGGTGGCCTGCGTGGAGCGCTACCGCGAGCTGGGCAAGGGCTCCGCGCTGGCGCTGGTGCAGGACGACGAGGTGGAGGGCCTGGTGGGGATGGGGTTCCACTGGCACTGCCGCCTGGCCCAGTGGACCGTGCACCGCAGCGCCGCGCGCACCTGGCACATGTTGATGGCCGCCGTCTTCGAGAGGCTCCAGAATCGGGCCGCACACCGCGCCAGCCGTGAGGAGGATCAGACTGCTTGAGTGGTTACCTGATGGAGTCCGAGGCGGAGGCCCGGAGGCTCGCTGAGCAGGCCAGGGCCATGCCCGTGCACGCTCACCTGCTCAGCACGGGGCTGGCGCCCGGCATGAAGGCCCTGGACGCGGGCTGCGGCCCTGGCGTCATCACCTCCGCCATCGCCGAGGTGGTGGGCCGTCAGGGCAGCGTGCTGGGCGTGGACATTCATCCCCAACGGCTCGCGGATGCGCGCACCTACTGCGCTTCCCTTCCGCAGTGCTCCTTTCTCCAGGCCGATGTCTGCCAGCTCGACCGGGCGGGTGACACGTTTGATTACGTCTGGTGTCAGTACGTCTTCGAGTACCTGCCCGACCCGGCGAAAGCGCTCGACGAGCTGATTCGGGTGACACGTCCGGGAGGGCGGGTGGTGGTGTCGGACATGGACGGGCTGGGGATGCTCAACTGGCCCTTTCCGCCCGACCTAGAGGAGGGATGCCGCAAGTTTGGCGCCGCCGCCGCCGCCGCCGGGGTGGACATGCATGTGGGCCGCAAGATGTTCCACCTCTTCCGCCGGGCGGGCCTCGAGAACATCCGCGTGCACCTGGCGCCTACATGGATCGTCGCCGGCGCGGCGGACGCTCGGCTGCTCAGCGACTGGAAGCAACGTTTTGCCACCCTCGCTCCGGTGGCAGCTCCCGCATTCGGGGGAAAAGAGGCTTACGACGCCTTCTGTGAGCGGTACCTGGGGTTGCTGTCGGATCCAGACGCCTTGAAGTATTCTGTCCTCCTGATCACGGAAGGACAGAAGCATTGACGGAGGCAGTACACCTCAGCCCCCCGCAGCCCGAGAGCACTCAGCCGGATGATGCGCCGGAGCTGAGCGTGCGCGCGGTGTCCGTGCTGCTCTTGTACTTCCGCCGCGAGTACGGCGAAGAGCGCCTGAAGCAGCTGTGGTCGAAGTACAGGCTGGGGCTGTCGCTCGATTACGTCACCACGCTGACGAACTTCATCTCGTTCCACTTCCTGGAGCGGTTGGTGGACGCGCTGGTGGCCGAGTCCGGGGATCCGGACTTCACGCGCAAGGCGGGCCGGCTCTCGGCCACGCCCGAGGCCGCGGGCTTCCTGTTCCACGCGGTGCGCACCTTCGGCACGGCGCGCGCCGTGTACATGAAGATTGTCGAGATGACGCCCACGCTCAACCGCGTGGCGCAGGTGACCATCGAGTCGATGGAGAGCCACCACATGGTGCTCTCGTACCGGGGCCAGTACACCGAGCGCAACCGGCACCTGTGCGAGGGGCGCATGTCGCAGTTCGCCTCGGTGCCCACCATCTGGGACCTGCCGCCCGCCACGGTGATGGAGCTGCAGTGCCAGGTGCGGGGCGCGGACTGCTGCCGCTACGAGCTGGCCTGGCACGAGCCAGTGCGCGGCTGGCGCATGGGCGCCGGGCTGATGGCGGGCGTGGCGGTAGGCACTGGCCTGGGGCTGCTGGGCCTGGGGCCGCTGCCGGTGCTGGTGCCCGCGGTGGCGCTGGGCGCCGCCTCCTTCGGCGCGTGGATGGACGCGCGCCACGAGGTGCGCCGCAAGGACGAGTACCTCGCCGCGCAGAACGAGGGCCTCATCCAGTCGCTGATGGATCTCGAGCGGCGCTATGACGAGATCTACCAGAGCAACCGCGCCCTCGAGGATCGCGTCACCGACCGCACCCGCGAGCTGACCGAGGCCAACACCAAGCTGGAGGCGGCGCTCAACACGCAGAAGGAGCTCATCCGGCTCAAGAGCGAGTTCTTCGACAACGTGAGCCACGAGCTGCGCACGCCGCTCACGCTCATCCTGCTGTCGCTCGAGTCGCTGCTGCAGCGGGACTTGAGCGCCATGCCCGCCTCGGTGCGCGAGCACCTGAAGACGATGGACCGCAGCGCCCAGCGGCTGCTCAAGCTCATCAACAACCTGCTGGACCTGGCGCAGATGGAGGCCGGCAAGGTGCGGCTGCGCTACCAGCCGGTGGAGCTGCACGCGATGGTGACGTCGTTGATGTCACCCTTCCGCGTGATGGCCGAGAAGAAGGGCATCACCCTGTCGCTGGAGGGCAGGCCCGTCTCCTCCGTCCACGCGGACACCGAGCGCATCGAGATCGTCTTCCAGAACCTCATCTCCAACGCCCTGAAGTTCACCCAGGAGGGCGCGGTGACGGTGAAGGTGTACGAGGACGAGCTCAGCGTGCACGTGGAGGTGGTGGACACCGGCCCGGGCATCGCGCCTCAGGACATCGACGTCATCTTCGATCGCTTCGCCCAGGCGGACTCCACCGGCACCAAGCGCTTCGGCGGCTCGGGCATCGGGCTGGCGCTGGTGAAGGAGACGGTGGACCTGCACGCTGGCCGCATCAAGGTGCGCAGCGAGGTGGGCAAGGGCTCCACCTTCCACGTGCAGCTGCCCAAGGGCACCGCTCACATCCGCGAGGATCTGCGTGAGCGGCGCGTGGTGGAGCTGCCGGTGCGCCGCGAGCGCCGCTCCTACACGGGGCTGCCCGCGATCCGCCCGGGAATGTCGGCCGCGGAGGCTGTCACGCCCGCGGCGCCTCCTCAGGAGCAGGAGAGCGCTCCGCCCAACGCGCCGCGTGTGCTGGTGGTCGAGGACGATCCGGAGATCCGCAGCTTCGTCTCCAGCGTGCTGATGACGGAGTACCGGGTACTCGAGGCCACCAACGGCGACGAGGGCAGCCAGCGGGCCATCAAGGAGCGGCCGGATCTGATCGTCTCGGACGTGATGATGCCGGTGATGTCGGGCATGCAGATGCTCGCGGCGCTGCGCAGCTCGCCGGAGACGGTGGACATGCCCATCATCATGCTCACCGCGCGCCAGGAGGTGGACGCCAAGGTGGAGGGCCTGTCCATGGGCGCCAACGACTACCTGGGCAAGCCCTTCTCGCCGCGGGAGATGCTGGCGCGCATCGAGGCGCAGCTGCGCCTGCGGGACGCGGCGGTGCGCGCGGCGGAGAACGAGCGCCTGGCGGCCACGGGCCTGCTCACCTCGGGTTTCGCCCACGAGGTGCGCAACCCCCTCAACGGCCTGATGAACGCGCTGTTGCCGCTGCGCGAGAGCCT
>DASVVJ010000376.1:0-11792 GCA_036389955.1 Myxococcaceae bacterium | reverse complement strand
AAGGAGGCGGGCACGGTGGCGGCCTGGCGGCAGTTCCTCGCCGAGCACCCGGACGGAGCGCAGCGCGACGAGGCGAAGCGGCTGCAGAGCGAGGCGGAGCAGACGGAGCTGGCCACCTCGGAGGATCCGAAGCGGCTGTCCTCCTTCCTGCGCGAGGCGGGGGATGATCCGCGGCGCCAGGAGGTAGAGGCGCGGCTGGATGATCAGGCCTTCACGCAGGCGAAGGCCACGGGAGCGGCGAAGCTGTTCTCGTACCTGAGAGACTTTCCGGCGGGGAAGCACCGCGAGGCGGCCAAGGCGCGGCTGCTGGAGCTCGAGGTGGAGGGCCTGCTCGTCTCGGGGCTGCTGGAGGAGGCCGAGGCGCGGATGAAGGCGCATCCGCTGGGGCCACAGCTCAAGGACTTCCCGGATCGGCTGGCACGGGCCCGTGCGGCGCGCGAGGCCCTGGCCTCCCGCGAGCCGTTGGCGCAGGCGGCGCACGTGGGCCACTACCTGAGGGACCTCGAGGATCTGCAGCGTGCGCTCGGAGCCCCGGATCCGCTGGATCGCTGGCAGGCAGCGGAAGAGCTGGGGCAGCACGTCTCAGTGCGAGCCCTGGAGCCGCTGCTCACCGCGTTCCGCACCGCGCGCAACCCGCTCATCCGCCTGCGGGCGCTGGAGAGCCTGCAGAGCGTGCTGAGGGCGCTGCCCCGCGCGGTGGCCGAGTACGAGGTCGCGGTGCGGCTGGAGAGCCTGCGTGAGCGCGCGAGCAGCCCGGAGGTGTTCCTGGCCATCGCGGCGCTGTTGGACCTGAGCGGCAACCTGGAGCAGGCGGCCACGGAGTACCAGCGGGCCTACGACGCGAACCAGGCGGATCCGGTGGTGCTGCGCCGCTGGGTGCAGATCCGCCAGGAGCGCCGCCAGCCGTTCTCGGCGGCGGTGGCGGCGCGGCAGCTCTCGCTCTGGTCGCTCCAGGTGGCGCGCGAAGAGGTGGTGACGACGGAGGGTGGGGTGCCGCTGGCCTCGGCCCGGCAGATGTGCGCGGCGGTGGAGAACGCCCGTTTCGCGGCGGACGTCATCGCCCAGGCGCGCAAGCAGGCCACCGAGTTCCCCGAGGACCTGAACACCTTCGAGCGGGTGGCAGCGGACGCGGTGAAGCTCTCCACGGCGCGGCTGGCGGACGCGGAGCTGCTGTTGCGCGAGCGCAACCCGAACGCGCGCCTGTGCGGAGACCGCGGGGTGAGCGAGCGGTTGGGCAACGCGGTGAAGGAGCGCACGGCGGCACTGGAGGCCGTGGGCGCGAAGCTGCCCAAGCTCGCCCCGGTGCTCCTGGAGCTGGCGAGGGATCGGGATCCCTCTCCGCAGGTGCGCGCGGTGGCGGCCTCCAGGCTCTCGGCGCTCTCGGCACGCGGGGACTGAACGGATTTTCCCTGCCGCCTCCAGAGCTGACGGTTAGAGTCCCGAGCCCATGGCCACGCGTACCTACACGCTCAAGGTCGCACAAGGGTCCAAGCCCTCGTTGCGGATCGACTACGCGGCGCTGCTGAACGAGGAGCAGCTTCGGGCCGTGGAGGCACCGGATGGGCCCGCCCTGGTCATCGCGGGAGCGGGCTCGGGCAAGACGCGCACGCTGACGTTCCGGGTGGCGCGGCTGCTCGAGCGCGGGATTCCGCCCGAGGGCATCCTGCTGCTCACCTTCACCAACAAGGCCGCGCGGGAGATGACGCGGCGGGTGGAGGAGCTGGCTGGCTCCTTCGTGGACGTGCGCCGGATTCTCGGAGGCACCTTCCACCACGCGGCGCACAGCCTGCTGCGTCAGCACGCGCACAACCTGGGCTTCTCGCAGGGCTTCACGGTGCTGGACCGCGAGGACGCGCGGGACCTGATGGCCTCGTGCGTCGCCGAGCGCAAGGTGTCCAAGGAGCGCCGGTTCCCCCGGGCAGAGGTGGTGCTGGACATGGTGTCCACGGCCATCAACCTGCAGCGCTCGCTCTCGCAGGTGGTGGTGGAGGACCGGCCTCAGTTCCTGCCGCTGGCCGAGGAGATCCTGGCGGCGGCGGTGCGCTTCCAGCAGCGCAAACATCAGATGAACCTGATGGACTTCGACGACCTGCTGCTGCACCTCAAGCGCCTGCTGGCCGAGCACCCCGCAGTGCACGCGCAGCTCACCGAGCGCTTCCAGTGCGTGCTGGTGGATGAGTACCAGGACACCAACCGGCTCCAGGGAGACCTGGTGGATCTGCTGGTGGGAGCGCGCAAGAACCTGACGGTGGTGGGCGACGACTGCCAGTCCATCTACAGCTTCCGGGGCGCGGACTTCACCAACATCATCGACTTTCCCCAGCGCTACCCCGGCTGCGGCGTGTACCCGCTGACGCGCAACTACCGCTCCACGCCGGAGATCCTCAAGCTGGCCAACGCCTCCATCAGCCTCAACCTGCGCCAGTTCCCCAAGGAGCTCACCGCCGAGCGCCCTGCGGGCCAGCCCCCGGTGGTGGTGCCCACCAAAGACGTGGACGAGCAGGCCGCCTTCGTGGCCCAGCGCATCCTGGAGCTGCGCGAGGAGGGCACCCCGCTGGAGGAGATGGCGGTGCTCTACCGGGCGCACAGCCACTCCATGGAACTGCAGCTAGAGCTGACGCGCCGTGGCATTCCGTTCCGGGTTCGCTCCGGGGTGCGCTTCTTCGAGCAGGCCCATATCAAAGACGTGCTGGCCCACCTGCGCTTCGTCCACAACACGGTGGACGAGCTGGCCTTCAAGCGGGTGGTGAAGCTGGTGTCCGGGGTGGGGCAGGCCATCGCCGAGTCTCTCTGGAGCGCGCTCGCCGCCCTGCCTCCCGAGCTGCCGGCCAAAGAGAAGCTGGAGCACCCGGACGTCCGCCGCCACGTGCCGCGCCGCGCTGCCACGGGCTTTGGCCGCTTCTCCGCTCTGATGACGCGGCTGACGCGGCCGGACGCCACTCGCACTCCGGGTCAACTCATCGAGGACGTGCTGACAGGGGGCTATGCCGAGTACCTCCGGGACGAGTTCGGCTCGGAGGGCCGCCGCGAGGAGGACATCCGCCAGCTGGCCGAGTTCGCCGGGCGCTTCGAGGATCTGCCGCGGTTCCTCTCGGAGATCGCCCTGGTGTCCGAGTTCTCCTCCGAGGAGGCCCTGGTCGACGAGCCTCCAGACGAGTTCCTCACCCTGTCCACGGTCCACCAGGCCAAGGGGCTGGAGTGGAAGGCCGTCTTCGTCATCTGGCTGGCCGAGGGGCGCTTCCCGATGATCACCGCCATCCGCAACCCCGAGGAGGAGGAGGAGGAGCGCCGCCTCTTCTACGTGGCGGTCACCCGGGCCAAGGACGAGCTGGCGCTGACCTATCCTTTGACCACCAACCCCCAGGACGGGGCCCGGGTCATCGTCCGCCAGTCCCGCTTCCTCGAGGAGCTGCCGGTAGGGGAGGACGCTCCGTATGACCGGCTCATCCTGGAGGCGATGGAGACCCCCGTGCTCCCTCGGCTGGAGGGCCCCAAGGATCCCCCAAAGTAGGAGCCGAGGTCAGAAATGCGCATGTTGCGCATTGTCGTGATACAGAGTCGGACTGGGCGATGGGACCCCTCGGCCAGCGCCTCTGGACCTCATGGCGGACAAACCACGCATCGTCGGGATTGACCTGGGAACGACCAACACGCTGGTCGCGTCCGTACGCAATCGCATCCCGAAGATCGTCCCCACCGATCGCGGCAACCTCGTCCTGCCCTCGGTGGTAGGGCTCTCGTCCAAGGGTGACCTTCTGGTGGGCGGTGTCGCCAAGGACCAGATGATCACCAACCCGAAGAACACGCTCTACGGCACCAAGCGGCTCATCGGGCGCAAGTACCACTCGAAAACGGTCGAGGAGCTGAAGAACTACTTCGCCTACGACATCGTCGAGGGGACGGACGGGGACGCGGCGGTGGCGCTGGGCGGCAAGACGTACACCCTGCCGCACGTGTCCAGCGTCATCCTCGGGCAGGTGAAGACCATCGCCGAGCAGTTCCTCGGCGGGCCCATCACCGAGGCCGTCATCTCCGTACCGGCCTACTACAACGACAACCAGCGCAACGCGGTGAAGGAGGCCGGCCGCCTGGCGGGCTTCGACGTGAAGCGCATCGTCAACGAGCCCACCGCCGCGGCGCTCGCCTACGGCTTCAACCGGGGCCTGGATCAGAAGATCCTCGTGTACGACCTGGGCGGCGGCACCTTCGACGTGTCCGTGCTGCAACTCACCGGCAACGTCTTCGAGGTGCTGGCCACCGGCGGCGACACCTTCCTGGGCGGCGTGGACTTCGACAATCGCGTGATGGACTACGTGATCGAGAAGTTCTACGAGGAGCACAAGATCGACCTGAACCAGCTGCCCATCGCGATGCAGCGGATCAAGAACGCCGCCGAGGCGGCGAAGATCGATCTCACCCTGCGCCTCAACGTCGTCATCGATCTGCCCTACATCGAAGAGCGCAAGGGCAAGCCGCTGGACTTGCGCATCCCGCTCACCCGCGACGTGCTCAACGCGCTGACCGGGGACCTGGTGGCGCGCACCTTCGAGATCTGCGACCGGGTGCTCGAGGAGAAGGGCATCAAGCGCTCGGAGATCGACGAGATCATCCTGGTGGGCGGCCAGAGCCGCATGCCGCTGGTGCAGCAGAAGATTCAGGAGCACTTCGGCAAGCCGCCGCGCAAGGGCGTGCACCCGGACGAGTGCGTGGCCCTGGGCGCGGCGCTGCTGGCCGACTCGCTGGGCAGCCTGGACTCGGTGACGCTGCTGGACGCGCTGTCCATGCCCATCGGCTACGCGCTGCCCAACGGCCGGGTGAAGCGCATCATCGAGAAGAACACGCTCATCCCCCTGGTGCGCAGCTTCCGGCTGCCTCCGCCCAAGGAGCCCAACTCGCCGTACATCGAGCTGGACATCTTCCAGGGCGACAGTGACTACATCGTCGACAACGAGTACCTGGGCACCGTGCGCCTGCCGGCCTCGGCGTCGGGCAAGAAGATCGATTTCAAGCTGACCGAGGAGTGCCTGCTCCAGGTGATGGTGGAGGAGGGCACCACCATGAAGAAGGTGGATCTGGCCACCCGGGACACCCCCGAGGTGCTCAAGAAGGCGCTCGAGGAGGCGATTGCTCGCGAGCCCGTGCCCGACGAGCGCGCCCCCCAGCCGCCCGAGGACGGGGGCGGCCTGTTCCGCAGCATCACCAAGGTGTTCCGCAGGCGTTAGGGAGTCGTTGCAATGCCGAAGTTCCCGTCGAAGGAGTGGTGCGAGGAGGCGGTGCGCCTCACCAACTCGGACCCCGAGGCCGCGGCAGCCGGACAGGGTTGGAAGGGTGACTTCGGCGCCATCGTGGACGCCGAGCCCGGCAAGCTGGCCAAGCCCTTCGTGGTCCACATCGTCCCCGAGAACGGCCTCATCAAGAAGCTGCGGGTGCTGGACGATCCGGACGACCTGGACGAGTTCGATCCCGCCTACGTGGCCCGCGCCCAGTACTCCGTGTGGAAGGAGCTGCTCAGGGGCACGCTGGACCCGGTGGACGCGGTGCTCAAGCGCCGCATCAGCATGAAGGGCGATCTGCAGCCTCTCATCGAGCGGATGCGCTACAAGGGCATCGCGGACCGCGTCTTCGCCCAGCTGAAGACGGAATTCATCGACGAGAAGTGAGCGTCAGTGTCCGCGGAGGCACGTGTCGGATGGGCATCGGCAAGGAACTGAAGAAGAAGGCGATGAACGCCTCGGCCAAGGCGATGGAGAAGCTCATGGCGGACGAGAAGCGCGCCATGAAGATCGCCAACGCCATTGGCTCGGTGCAGCGGGGCAAGCAGGCGCTCGACAAGGGGCAGGAGGAGCTGCTCAAGGCCTTCAACTTCGCCACCAAGGGCGACTACAAAGCCGTGGGCAAGAAGCTGTCGGGCCTCAAGCGCCGCCTGCGGGAGTTGGACGAGAAGCTCGACGAGCTCTCGAAAGGCTGAGCCCTTCCTGTCAGGGGCTGCGAGCAGGCAGCGAAAATAGCGTTGACAGGGGCGGGGGCGGATGGCATTTACCCCCGCGTCGCGCACGGGCGTATAGCTCAGCGGTAGAGCACTGCCTTCACACGGCAGGGGTCGCAGGTTCAAACCCTGCTGCGCCCACTTCAAGAGGCCGTGAGTCCGGGAGAAATCCCAGGGCTCACGGCCTCTGGTTTTTCAGCCGCTCAGCTCGCCTCGGGCGTCGGGGGGGTGAGCGGCGGGCGAAGGGCCTTGGCGGCCTTGTCAGCCGCCTCCTGCTTCCGGGCCTTGAGCAGCGAGGCCACCACCGAGCCGCCGATGAGCAGGGCAATCACCCCCAGCGACACGAACGTCGGCACCTTCACCACATCCACCAGGGCCATCTTCGCGCCCACGAAGACGAGCACGGCGGACAGGCCGACCTTCAGGTAGCTGAACTTCTCCACCATGCCGGCCATCAGGAAGAACAGCGAGCGCAGGCCCAGGATGGCGAAGATGTTCGAGGTGAAGACGATGAACGGGTCCTGGGTGATGGCGAAGATGGCGGGGATGGAGTCCAGGGCGAAGATGACGTCGGTGAACTCCACCAGCAGCAGGGCCATGAACAGCGGGGTGGCCAGGCGCTTGCCGTTCTCCACCGTGAAGAAGTGGTCCTTGTCGAAGTTCTTCGTCGAGGGGATGGCCCTCCGGGCCCACCTCATGAAGAAGCTGTCCTCGGGGTGCTCCTCCTTGTTGCGGTTGAGGAACAGCTTGATGCCCGTGAGGATGAGGAAGGCGCCGAAGACGTAGATGAGCCAGTGGAAGCGCTGGAGCATGGCCACGCCGGCGAAGATCATCACCGCGCGCAGCACCAGGGCGGTGAGGATGCCCCAGAACAGCACCCGGTGCTGGTAGAGCTGAGGAATGGCCAGCGACGAGAAGATGATGACGAAGACGAAGATGTTGTCGACCGACAGCGACTTCTCGATCAGGTAGCCGGTGAGGAACTGGACGGCGGGCTCGGCGCCGAACTGCCACCAGACGCCCACGTTGAAGAGCAGGGCGAGGCTCACCCAGACACCGCTCCAGATGAGCGCCTCTTTGAACCGCACGACGTGGGCTTTCCGGTGGAAGACCCCCAGGTCCAGCGCCAACATGGCGAGGACGAAGAGGATGAAGCCGCCCCAGAGGAGCGGGCTGCCGATGGTCTGCGGTTCCATGGTGCGGTGTGTCTCCGAGAGAAAAAAGGGTTAAGCCCTGGGCCCCCCTGTCCCTCAGGGAGAGGGACAGGGTGAGGGTTGCCGTGCCTCAGTCAGTCAGCTGATTCTTCATGGTCTTGGCACCTGGGGAGGGAAGGGAAGTGTCAGGCCACGTGGAGCGTGGGACGCGACCGGGAGCGCTCACGCGTGACGGCATGGCTGGCCCGGTCCGCGGCCTCGGCCACGGCGGCGAAGAAGTTGTCGCTCACGCTCTCGATGTGGATCGAGCGCGCCTTGCGCAGGTGAATGGTGAGCTGGCAGGACTTGTCCACACCGCCCCGGGGACCGTTCTGGTCCATCAGCCGGACGGAGACACGGGCAACCTGGTCCGAGAAGCGGCCGAGGGCAAACTGCAGACGCTTCTCGCAGTGCTCCCGCAGCGGGGCGGAAATCGTCAGATTGCGGCCACGAATCTCCAGGTTCATGCGGCTCTCCTTCAGGGGGTAGGTGTTACGCCCCTTTAATTAAGAACCGCTCGAATCTTCGGCAAATAGGTAATGTGGCCGACAAGCTTCGATTTAGCCGATGGTTTATCCCAGCGGAGTGCCCTGCTCTAGCAGAGACAATGAGCGAGCAGGCAGCCTGCCTACCGGCCGGTACCGCCATGGCGTGCTGCCCCTGGAGGGCCCGTCTCCGGGCCTCCAGGGTGACTGCGGGGGTTCCACTACTCGACGCGGAACACCAGATCGTCGCTCTCATCGTAGGTGCCCGTGCTGCACGGAGCCGGGCTGCCGCCGTAGCGGTAGTGGCCCCGCACCGCCTGCACCGGCCCCGCCGGCAGCACGTAGCTGGCCGAGAGCACCTGCTTGCCCGAGGCCTGCGGCGCCAGCGACGTCAGGTAGGTCCACGCCGGGTTGTTGGCGTCCGCCGTGTAATAGAGGTCCAGCGTGCTGCCCAGGCCGGTCCTGGCCCAGACCGTCGCCTGCACACTCACCGTCTTCCCGGGCGCCAGGTGCGACCCGTCCAGGGTGGACACCACCAGCTGATCCAGGGACTCCTGCGCGCGGAACGTCCCCGCTGTGCCATCCGGGCACGAGCCGAAGAGCGTGTTCGGCGCGTTCTGCTCAGGCCCCAGCGTGGCCCGGCCGTTGATCAGCGTCCGCGTGTCGCAGCTCTTGCCAATCGCGCTGCACCGCGGCGCCTTCATCACCGTGTCGTACGTGGCCACCGGATCCACGAAGAACCAGAGGAACAGCTCTCCCCCAGGGCCCGAGCCCAGCGTGAGCGTCAGTGTGCAGTTGCCGTTCGTCTGCTTCGAGAAGCTCTCGCTCGCGCGGGGGCCGTACACTGCGTACCAGCTGCACACGAAGCCCTTGGGCGGAGTGAAGGTGAACTGCTGCGTGTTCTGGGTGAGCGTCAGCTGCTGCCCCTTCGCGCTCCCGATGAAGAACTCGGGCTCCCCGCAGTCCCAGTTGGCCTGCCCCGCCGTGCCGCTCACCTGGATGGTGGAGCCCAGCGCCGACGCCGTCGTGAACGGCTTGCCTGGGCACGGCCCCCGGGTGAGCCGGTTCACCCCGAAGTCGTCTCCGCCCATGATCGCCACCGAGCCGGTGATCGTGTAGCGCCGGAACGGCCGGAAGTAGATCATCACCCGGCCACGGTTGGCGTCGTACACGTAGAGGTTGTCGCTCGCGTCGAAGGTGGCGCCCACCGGCCAGCCGTAGAAGTCCGCCAGCTGCCCGGTGGGGCTGGCATACGCGCCGTCTCGCGGATCGGCCGGGTTCACGCTCGCCGGATCATTGAAGTACTGCACGAAGCGCTTGCCCGAGTACGGGTTGAAGCCCAGCACCATCCGGTTGGTGCTGTCGAAGGCCGCCTCGAAGGACTGGAAGAGGTGTGGGAAGCCCGGCACGCCGGACTTGGGGAACTCCTTCGTGGCCAGGGGGGCGAACACCACGCTGTTGGGCGCCGCCGGGAACAGGCCCGCGCTGAACATGAGCATGCGCCAGTTGCCCTCCACCTCCAGGAAGTGGTCCGAGACATAGAGGTTGCCCTGCCGGTCCAGCGAGAGTGCCCCCGGGAAGCAGAGCATGTTCAGGTCCGCCACCTGGCTCGTGCCCGTGTTGGGCGCCGGCACCAGGCCCTGGTTGCACGCCGTGCCCGACAGCGACGTCTGCCCCAGCACCACGTCCACCACGGGCGCGGGGGACAGCGGCTCGCGGATGCGCAGCACCCGGTGGTGCCGGGGCTGGGCCACCCACAGGTACTGGCTGTCCGGAGTGATGGCCAGGCCCTGCACCTCGCCCTCACCCTCGAAGGAGATCTGTCCCCCACCGAGCACCGCCACGGACGTGAGGACACTCAGCGGCTGGGCGCCCGTGGTCAGCGGAGCCTGGTAGGCACGCACCTCCGAGGCCTTCGTCACCCACACCCGGCCGCTCGCGTCGCTCTTCACCTGGCCGAAGCCGGGGTTGGGCAGCTCGGTGATGGACGCGGCGCCCACGTAGCCATCCGCCGGCTTGCCCTGCGTCACCGTGGTGGGGTTGTTCCAGAAGAGCAGCCGGCCATCCGCGACGATGAGCTGGTTCTGCGTCACCGTGAGCCCCACCCATGCCGGGTGCTCCAGGCGGCGGCCGCTGGTCTGGTTGTAGCCCCCGGGCGGTGAGAAGAGCTGCAGATCCTCCTGCCAGGTGCCATCCGGCTGCGGCGCCAGGCGGTGCACGTCCTGCCCGTACACATAGGTGGACACCAGCATCCGCTTGTCCGCGTCGAAGCCGATGGCGCCGCCGCTGTGGTGGCTGAGGTTCGGCGTCTGCTCCAGCAGCGCGCCCGTGAAGGCCCACAGCCGCACCGCCGTGTCCCAGTTCTCGTGGTGGGTGGACCAGAGGCCCCGGCCATCCGGGTCCAGCTCCAGCGTGCGCGGGCCGCGGTGTTCCTCGAAGCTGCCCACCGTGAAGGTGGCCGTCATGCTCGAGGTGAACGGGGGCACGAACGCGAGAATGCGGCTGTTGCCCGTGTCCGCGACGTACAGCGTGCCGTCCGGGCCGAACGCCAGCGCGGAGGGCTCGTTCATCCGGTTCAGCTCGCTGCCGCCGGACCAGTCTCCGCCCGTGGTGAAGTTCGGCTGCCCGAGCACCAGGTCCGCCGTCTTGGCCACCACGCCCGTGGACTGCAGGGGGAAGCGCAGGACGCGGTTGTTGCCGCCGTCCGCCACCCACAGGTTGCCCGCCGCATCCAGCCGCACACCGCCGCCGCTCGAGACGATGGAGCGGAAGCACAGCGTCGACGCGGTAGGCGCGCCGTTCGTGCTGGAGCGGTTGCAGAGGTTGCCCGCCATGCTGGACTGGCCCCACACCTCGTCCGCCACCACATCCGTCTCGAAGGGCCGGGTGAACTTCAGCACCCGGTGGTTGCCCATGTCCGGAACGTAGAGCGTGCCCTGCGCATCCACCGCCATGTTGGCGAACGTCTTGTCCTCCAGCGTGGTGTGGGTGGACTCCGGCATCCCGCACAGCGTGGAGGCCGAGGACGCGGGACGGTTCGGGTACGTCTGGAAGCTCGAGTCCCGGTTGCAGGCGCCGCGATCCGAGCCGGAGGTCTGCCCGAAGATCCGGGGCGCGGTGCACCGCTGACCCGTGGCACGCCGGGCGTAGCAAGTGGCCAGATCGATGCCGAGGATGCGGCTGTTACCCGAGTCCCAGACGTAAGCCCGGCCGGGAGACACGGAGCGATCCACCGCCACGCCGCCGGGGGCGCTCAACTTGTCGGGGACGATCTCTCGCGGAGAGATCTCCGCGAAGTCGCGCTTGCCCACCTGGACGTCCGCGGTGAGATCTCCGATCAGGCCTCGGGTCAGCAGCGCGTCCTGCTGGACGCCAAGCTCCTCGGGCGGCGTCAGCGGGTCGGGGTCCACGCCCGTGCATGCGGCAAGCAACGCGGCGAGGATCCACACAGGGGATCGGTGGGCCCGAGCGATCGGGCGGGGGGAACGGGGAGGAATCATGTCGGGGGCTCCAGGGCAGTTACACGACTGCGCCCTCCCCAGACACCACACCCGTCTGACAGGTTCCCGGTTTTCTATATTTTGCGGCTTATCCCGTTTGCGCTAACGAAGCGCTTCGAGCCGCTTCAAATCCCGGGAGAGCTCCGCCCGGCGCGCCTCGCGCTGTTCCACGGAGCCGAAGGGAACCTTCTCGAGCTCCTCCTGGGTGGCGCGGGCCACGCGGTGCACGCCGTCCCGGGCGATGACGCCTACCTGATAGGCCTCGAGGGCCGCGCCCACGTAGGTGTCGAAGAAGAAGATGTTCTTGGCTCGCCAGGCCTGGCGGATGGGCTCGGAGGTGTCGACGACGTCATGGATGAAGACCGCCCGGACGCTGTCCGGGGAGGCCGCCAGCATCTGCTCGCCGAAGGCCACGTCACCCTGGCCACTGTCGCCCACGAAGACGAAGCCGTACTCGGGAAACAGCTGCTCGAAGCGGCGGAAGTTGTCGAACTTCTTCTCCGCGATGCGCGAGTTGCCGATCAGGTGGGTGAAGGCGCCAGAGAGCATGGAGGCGGTGGGCACGCCATGCTCGCGGAGGGTGGCGAGGGTCCGATCCTCGATGAGGCCGAGCGGATCCTGCGGCCGG
>DASVVJ010000375.1:0-7802 GCA_036389955.1 Myxococcaceae bacterium | reverse complement strand
CTTCACCGTGCTGCTGCCTCGCGACGCTCAGCCCGCGCTGGCCGGGCACCAGGCACGGGAGCTGCTCGGGGAGCAGCCCCACCAGCCGGAGGCTTGAGCTACTCCACCGCCTGCAGCGCGGGGGCGGCGCGCAGGGTGAAGAAGGCCACCTCGGGCTCGGTGCCGCGGCGCAGGTACGGGCCGCCGAAGCCGAAGCCCAGGCCCTGGTTCACATACAGCTGGTTGCCGCGCACCACGTAGTGCCCGCGGATGTAGGGCTGGCCCGCGCGGCGGAAGAGCTTCTCGGTGAGCCCGCGCACCATGAACTGGCCGCCGTGCGTGTGCCCGGAGAACTGCACCAGCCCCGCGTACGGCGGCAGCTTCTCCACCGTGGGCGGCGTGTGCGCCATCACCAGCCGGGTGCCCGAGGTGGGCGCCCCGCGGAAGGTGGCCTCCACGTCGTCGCGGCCCGTGCGCCCGTCATCCACGCCCAGCACCGTGGCCGGCGCCCCGCGCAGGTGCACCACCCGGTGCTCGTTCTGCAGCACCGTATAGCCCAGCCGCTCGAAGCCCTCGCGCAGGTAGGGCGCATTCACCCAGTGGTCATGGTTGCCCATCACCACGAAGACGGGGCCCTTGAGCCCCGAGAGCACCTCGCGCACCCGTGGCAGCGGCTTGGGGCTGTGCGTCACGTAGTCACCCGTGAGCAGCACCACGTCCGGCGCCGACGCGTTCACCGCCGCCACCGCCCGGCGGATGCGGAGGTCCGAGGTCGCCTGGCCCACGTGGATGTCCGACAGCTGCGCCACCCGCAGGCCGTCATGGTTACCGTGCAGCCCGGGCACGTGAATCACGTACTCGTTGAGAGCGAAGTGGTCCCTCAAGCGCAGCCGCTGCTGCTGCTCGGAGCGCAGCGGATCCTCTCCGTGCCGGGCGACGACGTCGTTCCGCGCCAGCGCCAGCCCGTGGTGACTCGAGACGGAGTGGGCCGGGCTCGCGGAGCTGCGAGTGGCGAAGCGGCGGGAGAGTCTCAGGGGCATGCGGTCCTTCCGTACCGGTGAGGATTGAGCCGCGCATTGTACGGAAGGCCACCCACTGGACTGAAGGTGGGGGGGGGGAGCCTGCTTGCTCTGCGGACGGAAGGCCCAGGGCCCGTGTAAGGCCCTGGGCTCGGAACCCTCACCCTGTCCCTCTCCCGAAAGGAGAGGGGAGGGCGGCTCAGTGGCCTCTGAGCACCGTGAGCCCCGCGTTGGTGAGCACGTAGAGCATCGCCGGCTTCACCGTCGGGTCATAGAAGAGCTCCCGGACATGGCCGCCCTCCACGCTGACCTGGGTGAGCTGCTTGTCTGGGCTCAGCCGCCACAGCCCCGCTCCCGCCGTGCCGATGAAGAGCGAGCCGTCTCCCGTGGCCGCCAGCGAGGTGAGCTGATCCGTGGGCAGCCCCGGCACCTTGGTGGCGTTGGCCTCCGACTTCCATTTGATTTCGTCGATCTGCCACAGCCCGTAGTCCTTGCTCGCCAGGTAGTACTTGTTGTCCGTCGTCTGCTGGAAGCCCCGCCAGTAGTCCTTCTCCGGCAGGCTGTTCACCGCGGGCACGTGCGCGTTGAGCAGCTCCTCGTTGTAGTTGCCCTCGGTGCGGTCCCAGTCCGCCAGCTTCTCCGACGGCACCACGATTCCCACGTTCCAGTCGTTGCCGATCAGCACCTGGCCGTTCAGCCCGATGCCCAGCGCGTACGTGTAACCCGCCTTCTGCGTCTTGCTGCCCGTGGGGTTGCCGTTCTCGTCCAGCTTCTCTTCGAACCACACCGGGTGCCGGTGGCTGTTGTAGTACAGCCCGCTGATCCGGCTGACGCCGTGGTTGGTGCCGATGTACACCTGACCCTTGTAGCGCCCGTGCATCACCTTGGTGCACGTGAGCACCGAGCGGTCTTCGTCGAAGTGGTGATCGTTCGTGTTGCGGATGCCCACGTTCTGCGGCCCGTTGGGGCGCGCCGAGCGCTGCAGGTGCTCCTCCAGGACGATGTTGCCGTCCGGGGCGAGCTTCACGATGTCCAGGTCCCCCTTCTGGTACTCCGCGTACTTCAGCGGATCGAACCGCGTCTCGTCCGGATCGTCGTACCTCGGGAACGAGCGGCCATCCGGGCTGAAGATGAACGCGTTGTCCAGCTCGTAGGTGCTGTAGCCCACGTACGCGCGGCCCGCGCTGCCGCCGCAGATGACCGTGGAGCTCAGCGCCAGCGCGTCCGGCCCGAAGCCGAGCTGCGCCTGGCCGATGTTGCTCACCCACCGCGGCGCGCTGTCCCCTGGCCGGAGCACGCCAATGCGCTCACCGTCCAGCATCCAGATGTTGTACGCGTCGTCCACGCTCACCGAGCGCACGTTCCCCAGATTGAAGCGCTTGGTGTAGTTGAGGCTCGCGTCCGTCGGCCACGGCCCCGGCCCCAGCTCCGGCGGCGGAGGCGGCGGCGGTGGATCCACCGGCCCCTCGTCCGGAGGAGGCGGAGGAGGCGGAGGCGGCGGAGGCGGCGGAGGCGGCCGAGGCTTGCCCCCATCGGGCGGCTGCTGCGTCCCCGCGTCCGGCTGCTGCGGCGTTCCAGAGTCCGGCGGACCCACTGGAGTCTGGTTGTTGTCCTCGTTGGGGGTCACCGGGGGCCGTGTGGCCTCTTCGTTTCCTCCGCAGGCCCACGCCGTTGCCATCACCACCACCACACACGCTCCCAAGATTCTGCGCATCACCTGTGTCGCCTCCTCGAGACAGGTGAAGAGCAAACCCCGTGCCCGGCCCCGCGTGCCGGAGGCGTCGTCACCCCTGGGCGTACATGGGGCCAGCAGTGGAAGGGCTTTTCCCAGAAACAACCGGGCCCGCTCCCCAGAGGGGAACGGGCCCGTGCCCAGCAGGAATGCGTGGTTCCTACTTGAGCGACTTGTTGATGTCGCTCTCGGCCTCGTTGGCCGAGTCCTTCACGTCGTTCTTCATCTGCTTGGCGTCATCGTTCAGCGTGCCCGAGCCGCCCGTGTCCTGGGTGTTGGTGTCCACCGGCTTGGCCGCAGGCGTCTTGGCCTTGTTCTTCATCGCGCTGGTGGCACGCAGCTCCACCGCGACGATGTCCTGGCCCTCGAGCTGGAACTTGGCGCGCACCTGCGAGCCCTCGGGGATGGCGTCCACGCCCTTGACCTTCTTGCCATCCAGCCACACCGCCGTCTTCTCACGCACGTCCAGGTCCGCCACCGGCAGGCCCGGGCGCTCGATGGACACGCCCTCGAGCGTGGCGTCCTTCAGCTTGCCGCTCATGCTGAAGGCCTGGGCCACCTTGAAGGTGCCCTCGCTCTCGGTCTGGATGCCGGTGACGTCCTTGGCCGCGGTGCCGATCTTCGGGCCCACCTCGGTCGCGTCCCAGCCCTCCTCCGCATCCCGCTTGGACTCCTTGATGGAGTCGCCCGGCTTCTGGGTGAAGACCTGGGTGGCGTCGCGCTTCTTCTCCGCCTGCTCCTGCTGAGCCTTCTGCACCTTGTCAGGCGTCTCGTTCGCGAAGGCAGCGGTTCCCACGCAGATGGCCAGCGCCGCAATAAGCTTTTTCATTCCCGATTCCCCTTTTCCCCAATGAAGTGACTGAATCAACTTCGGGGGAAACGGTGGGGTCGGATCCGGCCTATGCCAAGCAAGCTCCCGCTGTTCATTCCCGTCCTGTTCGGAGGGCAGGCAGGCAAGCTCACCACAGGCGCAGCAGACGCGGGCGGACCTCGAACCGGGGGTTGCGGATGTCGATGACGTAGATCTCGCCGGTGGTCTCCTCGAAGCGCCCGGCGAGCACGCCCAGGGCGGCGGCCCCGGCAAGGTACATCGAGTCCGTGCCCTCCATCTCCGAGAGGCGCTTGAGGTACACCACGCGGCCCTCCACCGCCCAGAGGGTGCGGATGTGCTGGGTGCGCCCCATGGTGGCCTCGGGGGGCGGCGGGGTGAGCTTGACGAGCGCTGGGGGCACCGCCTCCAGCACGTACTTGTCGAAGGCCTTGTTGCCGCTGGGTTCCACCACCTTCACCGAGCTGAGCTGGCCGTCCAGGGCCTGCTGCATCTCCACGATGACGACGAGCTCGGCGAAGCTGTCGGCCAGCTGCTGCACCCGCTCGCCCGCCGCCAGGAAGGCCCGCATCTGATCGTGCGCGGGGTTGCCCTGGGAGATGGCTGCGAGCCGCTCGGAGGCCGTGGGCGGCGCGCGCTCATTCACCCGTTTGTGCGGGTTACGGCCGGAACCGTAGCGCTCGGCCTCCTCCATATAAGAGGTGACCATCTGCTGGACGACGGAGAGCTTCGCCTCGTCGAAGAGCGGAGAGTCCTCCAGTTGCTCCTCCAGCGAGGCGCGCAGCTGGCTGAAGTACGGGTGGACCAGGCCGTTCTCCACCCGCAGCTCGGCGAGTTCATCCTGGGTCCAGGTCTGCACCCGCTCGGTCACCCGGGCCTTCTCCTCGGCCAGGAGCACCTCGGGTGAGAGGCTCGGATCATCCGGGTGCAGGGTGCGCCCGCGCGGCTTCTCCGGCTCGGGCGGGTTGGGCAGGCTCCAGCCCTCCTCGGGAGTGGGCGGCAGCAGGGAGGGACGCGGGGTGCGCTCGACGAGCGGCGCGTCCTCCGCGGGAGCCGAAGGCGGTGGTTCCCCAGCAGGGGCCGTGGGCGGCACCTCCTCCGGCTTCTCGGGAGGAGGCTCGGGGACGGGGGCCGGCTTGCTCGGCAGCAGAGCAGGCGGGGGAGCAGGCGGAGGAGGCCGGGGCCGGGCAGGCGGTGGAGGCCTGGGTACCGGAGGCGTGGGCGCGGGTGGCTCAGGCGGCTCAGGCGGCTCGGTGATGATCTCCACCGTCAGAGGAGGGTCCTGGGGCGGCGGGCTCACCGGGCGTGCCGGAGTCCGCTCCCAGAGCCAGGCCAGGAGCGCCACGTGCAGCAGCAGGGAGACGAGCCCTGCCCATCCGAGGCGTGAGCGCCGCATCCCACCACGCTCCCAGAAAGAAGACGTCTGCTCAACTCCGGCCCGTCACTCCATGTAAGCGCGGCGACGCACCCGATCAACTACAACCATCGCACAGGCCGCGCAGGTGCACTTCCACCGCGCGGGCCGCCACCGCCCTGGGCGCACCCTTGGAGGGAGTGACACGCACCGACTCCGCGGGCAGGCAGGACACCGTGCCGCAGTCGGTGCAGGTGAAGTGAGGGTGGGTGCCTTCGTGCGCCTTGCCGGCGCGGCGCAATTCGAAGCGCCACACGTGGTCGCCCAGGTCCGCGCGCGCCACGAGGCCCGCTTCGGTCAGGTCCGTCAGGTTGCGGTAGATGGTGACGCGGTCGTACCCCTCTTGTCCCAGCGAGTCCACGAGGTCCGCGTGGCTCAACGGGGCCGTGGCCGCCTCCAGCGCTCGCAGCACGGCCACCCGGGGCGCGGTGCTGCGCAGCCCCGAGGCGCGGATGCGGTCCTGAAACTCGGCAAGCCCTGGCGGCACAGCGGACTTCTGTGAGGGCTGAGGGGCGCGCGGCGGGCGCGGCTTGGCCTGCGCGCCCGCGCGCTGCGAGGAAGAGGAGGACTTCGCGGGGCTGGATTTCATCTCGGGTCAGGGGGCGATAACGGGCTTACCGCCCTCCTGTCCAGCCCATTGAGCCTCCGGGCCTCTCCTTAGAAGAGGTTCCAGAGCATCTGGTTGGTCACCTCGTGGTGGAACTGGATCTCCGCCGTCTTCACCTGGGTGCCCAGCAGCTTCGGGCAGCGCTCGGCCGAGGACATCTTCAGCTCGGCGTACTTGCCCTGCACGTTCTCACCCAGCGTCTGGGCGACGAACTGGCTGCCTTTGAACAGGCGCACGGCGTCGTAGATGTTGTCCGGCAGGAACCGGGTGCGGGTGCGCTTGGTCTCCGCGTCCTCCTGCGGCTGCGGGCCCTCCAGGCCGGTGCGCACCAGCGTGTAGAGCGTCATGTACGGGTTGGCGTCCGGCGCCACCGAGCGCACCTCGACGCGCGCGCTGCGCTCGTTTCCAAACGGGATGCGCACCATGGCGCCGCGGTTGTTGGGGCTGGCCTTGATCTGGTTGGGCGCCTCGTAGTGCGGATCCAACCGGCGGTACGAGTTCACGCTGGAGTTGAGCACCAGGCAGATGTCGTTGGCGTTGTTGAGGATGCGGTCGATGAAGTCCCACCCCAGGCTGCTCAGCCCGTCCTGCCCGTTCTTGTCGTGGAACAGGTTGCGCCCGCCCTTGGACAGCGACAGGTTCATGTGCATGCCGTTGCCGTTCACGCCGGTGACGGGCTTGGGCAGGAAGCTGGCGGTGTGCCCCATCTGCGCGGCCACCTGGCGGCACAGCAGCTTGTAGAGCTGAATCTGGTCGGCGGCGATCAGCGCCTCGCTGTACGAGAAGTTCATCTCGAACTGGCTGGGAGCCACCTCCGGGTGGTCCTTCTCGTTCTGGAAGCCCATGGCGCGCTGGGCCTCGGCGGCCTTGTCGATGAAGGTGCGCAGCGCGTCACCCGGCAGCGAGTGGTAGTAGCCGCCGATGGAGATGAACTCGAACTTGCCCTCTTCGTGGTAATGGCGCTCGGCGTCGCGGCTCTTGAAGAGGAAGCCCTCGATTTCGGGCGCCGCGTGCACCACGGTGCCGTCCTTCTGGAACAGCTGCTCGGTGTACTTCTTGAGCATGCCGCGCATGTCCGAGTGGTACGGCGTGCCGTCGCGCTCGAGCACCTCGCTGAAGACCAGCACCTTGCCAGGCCCGAAGATGTCCGACGGCAGCCAGTAGAAGGCGGCCCAGTCGATGTTCAGCCGCAGGTCGCTCTCCTGCTGCGCCGAGAAGCCGCGGATGGACGAGCCGTCGAAGGTGAGGTTGTCCGCGCTCTTGAGGAGGAACTTCTTGTCGTAGTCCAGCATGTGCAGCCGGCCTTCGAGGTCGGTGAAGCACACGGTGACCGCCTTGATGCGCTTCTCGTCGGTCAGATACTTGATGCGCTCCTCGCGCAGCTTGTCCGGAGACTCGCGCCGCAGGCGCTGCTCCTTGACGCGGAGGTTCATCGTCTCCAGCTCGTCGTACGGAATCTCAAGGAAGTCGCGCAGCAGGCTCTTCGTCTCCATCTGTCCTACCTCCGGGTCGGCCCGTTTAGCCTTCAGCTCGGGGCCAGAAAATGACGGGCGCATGTATTTGCACTTACCGTCGCGGAATCAAGCTTAAATCCCCGGAGGATTAAGTTAAATCCATTCTTTAATGGACAAATGGACAGGGGGGATGGGGACAAAGGTCCTACCCGCTAGCCCTCAGTGCGAGGGATGCCCACCCTGGAAGGCGGGCTTTGAGGCCCTTGGGGGGTGGGACATGGACGAGACAGAGCAGGCAAGCGTCGAGTCACGGCTGGCGGTGGTGCAGGGGAGCTTCGATGTGGTGACGGGGCTGTGGCCCATCGTGCACCTGCGCAGCTTCGAGCTGGTGACGGGGCCGAAGCTGGAGGGCTGGCTGGTGAAGACGGTAGGGGCGCTGATCACCGTGATTGGCGGCACGCTGCTATCGGCGGGCCTGCGGCGCCGGGTGACGCCGGAGATCCGGCTGCTGGGCATGGGGAGCGCGGCGGCCTTCACCCTGGTGGACGTCATCTATACGTCCAAGCGGCGCATCTCTCCGGTGTACCTGCTGGACGCGGTGGTCGAGGCGGGGCTGATCGCCGGGTGGGGCGTGGCATTCGCGCGGAGCCGCATGAAGGGCGTCTCCGCCCCCTAGATGGTCCATGATGGGAGGCGGAAAGGCCTCTCCCATGCGCTCTCTTCGCTGGTTCCCCCTCCTGATGCTGGCCGTGGGCTGCTCCTCTTCGG
>DASVVJ010000374.1:0-15452 GCA_036389955.1 Myxococcaceae bacterium | reverse complement strand
CTTGAAGAGCAGGTGCTCGAGGAGGTGCGCCATGCCCGCCTCGCCGTAGCCCTCGTGCTTGCTGCCCACGAAGTACGTGACGTTGAGGGTGAAGGTGGGCTTGGTCGGGTCCGGAAAGAGCACCACGATGAGCCCGTTGGGCAGACGGTACTCGGTGATGCCCTCCACGCTCGTGCGCGGCTTCCACTTCCAGGCGGGGGCCGGCTGCTTCGCGGCCGGGGCAGGCCGGGCCTTGGGGGCCGGGCCCTGGGCGAGCGCCGGGGTGGCGGCCAGGAGAAGGGCGGCAAACAGGGACAGGGGGGCACGGCGCATGCGGACCTCGCGCGGCGGCAGGGGGTACATGGCGTTACCAACCCGGGGGACCCTAGCCGTCATCCCGAGAAACCAGCGGCTGTTCGCATTCCTGCTGCCCACTCGGGAAGGAACGCCGGGGTTACCGGGTTTGTACTCTCCTGCACCCGAAGGTGGCTGGAACATC
This sequence comes from Myxococcaceae bacterium, assembly GCA_036389955.1. Classification (GTDB taxonomy): domain Bacteria; phylum Myxococcota; class Myxococcia; order Myxococcales; family Myxococcaceae; genus DATHBR01. The sequence continues at coordinate 14,974 of DASVVJ010000374.1, read as the reverse complement.
GTGCCAGGCCGCCGTTAGTAGTAAGCACGGGCCTGGGCCGCCCCACGTTCGCTGGCCTCGAGGAGTCTGCGTCACATGAAACGCTTCATCGTCGGAGCCCTCGCCGTCATCGGCGCGATGTCCGTTCTGGCCGTCATGGGCTTGTTCCTGTTGATCATGGCCGCCGCGGCGAGCAAGCCCAGCGTGCCCGGCAACCTGGTGCTGGAGCTGGACCTGCAGAATCCGCTGCCCGAGCAGGTGGCGGAGGACTCGCTGGCCGGCGCCTTCGGCCAGAAGGAGACCACCGTGCGCGACGTGCTGGATGCCCTGGAGAAGGGCGCCAAGGACGACCGCGTGAAGGCACTGTTGGTGCGCGTGGGCCAGCCCGGCAGCGTCGCCACCATTCAGGAGCTGCGCGACGCGGTGAAGGCCTTCCGCGCCAGCGGCAAGAAGACCATCGCTTATGCGGACACCTTCGGGGAAATCTCCAACGCCACCGGCGCCTACTACCTGGCCACCGCCTTCGATGAGATTTACATCCAGCCCTCGGGCGATGTGAACCTCACCGGGCTGATGTTCGAGACGCCGTTTGCCCGCGACGCCTTCGCCAAGCTGGGCGTGCAGCCGCGCATCGGCCAGCGCTACGAGTACAAGAACGCGGTCAACACCTATACCGAGCAGGGCTTCACCGCTCCGCACCGCGAGGCGATGGAGAAGCTGATTGGCAGCATCTATGGGCAGATGGTCAACGGCATCGCCGAGGGCCGCAAGCTCACCCCGGACGAGGTGAAGGGCCTCATCGATCAGGCGCCCCTGCTGGGCCAGGCCGCGCTGGAGGCCAAGCTGGTGGACGGCCTGCTGTACCGCGATGAGATTCTCGAGAAGGTGAAGCAGGTGGCGGGCGAGCGCTCCAAGCTGCTCTTCGTGGACAAGTACCTGGAGCGCGCGGGCCGGCCGAACACCGAGGGCGATTCCACCATCGCGCTGGTGTACGGCGTGGGCGGCATCAACCGCGGCAAGAGCGAGTCCAACCCGCTCAGCGGCGACCAGGTGTTCGGCGGAGACAGCGTGGCGCTGGCGCTGCGCAAGGCCACCGATGACGAGAAGGTGAAGGCCATCGTCTTCCGCGTGGACAGCCCCGGCGGCAGCTACGTGGCCAGCGACACCGTGCGCCGCGAGGTGCAGCGCGCCCGCGAGAAGGGCAAGCCCGTCATCGTCTCCATGGGCACCTATGCGGCCAGCGGCGGCTACTTCGTCAGCATGGACGCCGACAAGATCGTCGCCCAGCCGGGCACCATCACCGGCAGCATCGGCGTGTTCGGCGGGAAGATGGTGACGGCGGAGTTCTGGTCCAAGCTGGGCGTCAACTGGGAGTCCCTGGCGCTGGGCAAGAACGCCAACATGTACGGCACCGACCAGGACTTCAGCCCCGAGCAGCTGGCGAAGAACGAGGCGATGCTGGACCGCATCTACGCGGACTTCACCGGCAAGGCGGCCAAGGGGCGCAACCTGCCGCTGGAGCAGCTGCAGGCGGTGGCCAAGGGCCGGGTGTGGACGGGCGAGGACGCGCTGGCCAACAAGCTGGTGGACGAGCTGGGCGGCTTCCCCAAGGCGCTGGAGCTGGCGAAGGACGCGGCGAAGCTGCCCAAGGACGCCGAGGTGCGCGTGCAGGTGTTCCCGCGAAAGAAGCAGGCGGCCGAGGTGTTCGCCGAGCTGCTGGGCGGCGGCGGCGGGGACAACAGCGAGGACGAGGCCAACGCCGCCACGTCCATGCTCTCGCCGCTGTCCCCCGTGCTGGCGCAGACGCGGGCGCTCTATCAGCTGGGCGAGCAGCTGGGCCTCATCCGCTCCCAGTCCGCCACGCTGCGCGCGCCCGTGCCCGACACCCGGTTCTAACGTGCTCCCGTGGAGCGGCCTGGCCTCAGCGCCGGGCCTGCTCCCGGCACTCGCGCGTGCAGCGTTTCTGCTCCTCGCTGCACGCCTGGCGGCACTCGTCGTTGTCGTCGCCCGCGTACTTCTCGCAGATCTCCCGGCAACGCTTGGCTTCATCCTCGCAGCGGGCTTCGCAGCGCTGAGGGCTTGCGCCCCGGTCCTGCGCCAACGCCGGCCCGGCGGCCAGAAAGGCTCCCGCCGCCAGGGCCCCCACCAAAGCCCGCTTCCACTTCCGCATTGTCATGACACCCTCCGAAGTCACCCGCCGGACACGCCAGCGCTCTACGCGCTGACGCACCACCGCTTCCCGGCCCGACTCCGAAAGACGGCGCCCCCAGCCCAGGCCTCGAAGGAGCCTGGGAACGGGTGACACGCGAGAGGCTACTTGCTGACGGTGACAGTGCCCGTAACGGCCACCTCACCGGGAGCGCCGCAGCTGGTTCCCTGGCCGCTCACCTTGCCTGCAACCACCTGCAACTTCATGGACTGGCAGCCCACCGCGCCGGCGTCCGCCTTCTCCTGGGTCGCCTTGTTCGCGTTCTGCATCTTCTGCGTGGTGGCCTGCAGTTGCGCCGTGTACTTCTGAATGCACGCGCCCATCTTCTCCCCAGCCAGCTTCATGCACTCGGCCTTCATCTTCTCCTGAATGGCCTTGGCCTCCTTCTGCGCGTCGGCCATGTCCGTGTTCGAGGAGGTCGAGCGCCACGCCTTGCTGGCGTTCTGCAGCTCCTCCTCGGAGCGCATCACGTTGACGGTGACGCTCTGCTCATTGGACTCCACGCTGGCCTGCCGGGTGCCCAGCGGCTTGCCGTCCTTGGAGAACCAATCGGTGGTGGCCGACAGCAGGTTCGAGTCCTTCTGCGAGGAGGTGCGCATGCGCACCTTCAACCCGTTGGCGGTGGCCAACTCCCACTGGTGCGAGCCGGTGATGCGGAACGAGACGCCCTCGTTGGCCAGGCTCACCGGCGAGTACACCACCATGTCGCACATGCCGGGCAGCGCGGCGCCCGCCACGCGCACGCGCACCTCGAGCTTCGTCTCAGTCACCTTCTGAGAGAGCACCTGCACGTTCACGCAGTTGATGTGCGCGAAGGAGCCTGGAACGAAGCGGCCGGTGGCCGTCAGCGTCGTCTCGGTGCCTGCCGGTGCATCGAGAATCGACGCGCCGCCTCCGCCACCCACCAGCTGCACCTCGGGGGTGGGATACTTCTCGTAGAGCGCCTTTTCGTTCTTGTCGAGCCCCTGGGCCCGGCGATCCGAAAGGGCCTTCTTCTTGAAGGCCTCCAGGCTCTTCTGGTGCTCATTGGAGGCCGAGCGTACCTCGGCGGCACCGAGCAGCCCTCCGAGGGCCAGCGCGGCGGCGACAAAACCAGAACGCTTCATGGTGGGAAGACTCCTCGAGGCGGCAAGGGCTCTGCCGGCCTGGAGCCCTCAGGGAGCGTCCCGAGCCTCGGTCCGGGACGCTCCGGTCATCCTCTCACGGGATGGCCAGGTTGATCATGAAATAGATGCCCTGGAGGTAGCGGTCCAGCGCGTTCATCAGCATGGGCACCACGGTGATGATGGCCACGCCGCCCGAGGTGGCCAGGAAGAACACGATGGCCGAGTACTCGACCATGGCCTGGCCGCGCGCGGAGCGGCGCTTCGCCTTCGACAGCGTGCTCAGCAGCTCAGTGCTCATCGCCCTCACCCTCCGCTCCAGAACTCTGAGCGCCCTTCGGCATCTTGCCGCCACCCACCGGCTTGAGCCGCTCCATCATGTATTGCTTGTCGATGCGGCCCTTCTCCGCGCAGCTGCCCTCGCACGTGGTGACCATGTTCTCCACGAAGCTCTGGCAGCCCTGCTGCCCCGCCTTGTTGTCACCCGCGCCCTTCTTGCAGCTGTCCGCCATGACCTTCTCCATCAGGGCGCACTGATCCGAGCACGTCTTGGGCTTGTCCTTCTCGGTGACGATGGGCTTGCTCACCTTGGCCAGCTCCGCCTGCGCCGCCTCCTTCGCCTTCTTGGTGGACTGCTGCTGAGCCCCCGCGGCCGAGGCGGCGAGCAATACACTCAGCGCGGCGATTCGAATGACGTTCACGGCTGTGTCTCCTTCGATGAAGCGCTTGCCCTACTGAAACCAGATGAGGCTGACGGCGACGGCGCCAGGCTCGGTGTGCGGCTTGGCGGAGATGGTCACCATCATCCCATTTTTCTCGAACGCTTCCGAGCCCTGGGCCGAAGCGGACTCCAGCGGGGCAAAGCCGCGCTGGCTCATCTCCTTGCGGTAGAAGTCGCGCACGGCGTCCGGGGTGGACTCGCGCACCAGGAAGAAGGCGCTGCGCGAGGCAGTGCCGGGCTCCATCTGCTGAATGACGGAGGCGGCCTCGGACTTGGGCGGCACCGGCACCTCGCCGGGCAGCTCCGGCTTCTTGGTCAGCATGTCCTCGGGGTTGCCCACCGAGGCCAGGATGATGGTGCCCTGGCCATGCGGCACCAGCGTAATCGTCTTGAGGTTCTGGCTGCCCTCGGGCCGGAAGCTCAGGTAGCGCACCCCGCGGGTGTTGGGAATCTCGCCCACCAGCGGGCGGTAGCCCATCTTCTCGAACACCTCGTAGTAGTGCTGCGCCACCGTCTGCTGCGAGTCCGGGACGATGAGCGATGCGATGCGCATCTTCGCCCCGTTGATGATGGTCTGCTCGCCCATGAACTCGGGCCGCTTGCCGCGGTAGGCGCTGAAGGCGAACGGATCCGGGTCCACCGGCTCGACCTTGGGAGCATTCTCCTCGGCGATCTTCCGGCGCACGTACTCGCGCCACTCCTCATCGCTGATCTGCGCCTGCGCATCAGGCGCGGTGCAGGCGCCGCCCTTGCCGCCCGCCGTGCCACAGGCGGTGCAGGTGCCCGCGGCGTCCGCCGAGGACTCGGCCACCACCGCCTTGGGAGCGGCAGGGGAGGAAGCAGCCGGCGGGCTGCCCGCCAGCACCGGTGCCGCCCCGAGCAGGGCGGCGATGAGAAGTGCCTTCTTCAGAAGCAATTCGGGGTCTCCTGCGTCTTGCAGCCCATGTAGTACTGGCCCCGGTTGTTCGCGGCCGAGGAGTAGTTGGAGTTGTGGCCCGAGTACGGGGTGCTCTGGAAGTTGCCGGCGCCTCCGAAGAACGACGGCTCCCCCTGCTTGATGCCCCGCTGGTTGGGCTGGTAGCGCGCCGTCATGAACACGCCGGCGAGGTTGGGTACTCCCACGCCCGGCATGACGGAGGGCGCCACCGGCCCGCCCGGCAGAAGGGGCACCGCGTACGTGGTCATCATGCGGCTGCCGCCCAGCGTCGCCTTGTTCATGAACTGCGCCGACCGGGCGGCGATGTTGGCGTAGGTGGCCGCGTAAGCCCCGTTCTGCGAGTACATGTACTGCACGCGCCGGAAGAAGGGGTTGTCCTTCGGGTCCTTGGTGAGGCCCAGGAAGTTGCGCTCACCGATGTCCGCATCCGCCAGCGCGCCGTTGTAGCCCGAGGAGTGCTTGGCGCCGTAGCCGCTGGTGGAGTTGTAGGTGTTCTTGGCGCCGTTGCGCAGTGCCCAGGTGTTGAAGCTGATCGCCGCCGTCTCGTGAGCGACGATGTTGCCCTCGCGGCCGCCCTCGCCCTGGTAGTAGTGCGCGCCGTCCGAGTTTGCGTCACGGCGCCGCTTCATCTTCGTCACCTGATCCACCTCGGAGAACTCCTGCATGTACTTCTCCGGGATGATGTAGTTGTAGATGAAGGCGATGGAGTCGCACCGCGCCTCGCCGCCGGCGTTGTAACCAGACTGGCCAAACGCCGTCATGCTCGGGTCGAGCGACCAGCCCATGTCCGTGGAGATGCTGCACTTGAACTGGGTGTCCAGCTCGGTGCCCACGCCATTGAGCGCGCCGCCGCTGTTGGTGCCCTCCTCGGCGTCGTCCTCCTCGTGGTTGGCCGGAGGCGCCTTGAAGCGGAAGGTGTACTGAGCGCCAAAGCCGGTGTGGTGGCGCATGTGGCCACCGGGCGAGTTGGGGTTGCCGTTGCCGTTGCCGCGCATGCGCGTGGCGTTGCCATAGCCGGTGGAGCCCACCTCGGCGCCGTCATCGAACGCGGAGGTGTGGTCCGCGTAGACGATGCGGATGGCCTTGGCGGTGGCCTGCAGCTCCATGCCGTTGTTGGAGCTGTGGCTGTTGGAGGCACCCACGCCGCTGGTGTCCGCGGGCGGCTCGGTGTTGCGCTGCGAGAAGTCCCACACGCCGGCGACCACCGTCTCCTGAAGGTCCAGCTTCAGGTAGGCCGCGTCCATCAGGAAGATGGCATAGAGCAGCAGCGGCACCAGCACGATGTTGAGCAGGGCGAACTCGACCATGGCGCCACCGCGCTCGCGGCGGGCCTGGGACCTCTGGGAAGCAGTCTGGAGAGAGCTCATGGCATTCCTCACTGCATGTTGACCGCGCTGGAGTTGACGGCCCGGGCACCGGTGGCCACCTGGGCCGCGTCGCTGTCGAAGGGACCGAGCACGGTGAGCACCTCGGTCTGGGTCAGCGGCTCGAGCTTGGCGCGCCAGAACGGGTTGAACAGGTTGGGGTAGTCGCCCCAGTCACCGATGCGGTGGTAGTACACCTGGGCCTTGGAGAAGGCCTTGGTGGTCTCGTTGTTGGCGATCGCCAGCCGGCCGTCGGTGCCGCCCACGCCCTTGAGGGTGACGACGCCCGACTGGTTCTTGTTGATCTCCCAGGGGCCGCGCCGGCCGTACTCGTTGACGCGCGAGTCGGTGGTCACCGCCGCGTACACGGCCGGCTGGTTGAAGGGGTAATTGGCGCCGATGTTGAACTCGGTGAACCGGGCCATGTCCAGGTTCAGGTTGTGGTTGCTGCCGTTGTGGGGCGAGTTGCCGGTGGCGTCGGCGAGGAAGCCGCCCGTGTGGCTGTTGCCGTTGTTGCCGGTGGTCAGCCCCGAGTTGAAGGCGGGCGCGGCCAGCGGCAGCATGAAGCCGCCGCCGCCGTGGCGCCAGTTGCCCGCGATGGTGGCCCAGTCGAACGAGCTGAGCGAGCGGCCGGTGTTGTTGCTGGAGCTCACGTCGCCCGCGATGGCGGCCAGCATGTTGTTGAAGCCGCCCTCGGCGAAGCCGCTGCGCCCGCCCGCCAGGAACGGGTTGGCCGGCACCTGGGTGATGACCCAGTTGCCCTTGGGCCCGCTCCACAGCGAGGCCTTCATCCGGTCAGCGATCCAGGGCGGCGGGAAGAGCGTGGCGCCCAGCGAGCCGTGGCGGCTCCACGAGAAGTCCGAGCGCGAGGCGTTCACCGTCTCGGCCATGATGCGCTGCTTGATGGTCTTGTTGTCGTAGAAGACGTCGTTCCACTTCATGAGGTTCTGCGCGGCCACCAGGTTGTCGTCATTGGTGACGAAGTCAGCCTTCATCATGTTCTGCGCTTTGAGCTGCCCCATCTCCCCGCCGCCCAGCAGGGCCACGATGCTGGCCTTGGCCAGGTCCTGCGAGCCGCTGATGGTGGTGATATGGGTGTTGAGCGCGCTCATCGTCTGGGAAGCCGGCCCGTCCAGCGCCTGCACCTTGCCGCCCATCACCCCGGAGAAGTAGTCGATGGCCAGGCCCGCCGTGTTGATGCCGGCCTCCGTGGCGTGCCAGCAGTGCTGGGCGCAGCAGGGGCCGCCCAGGCAGCACATGCACTGAGAGATTTCCTGCGGGATGATGCCGGCCATGATGACCATGCCGGCGAACTTCAGGTCCGACAGGATGGCCGCCTCGGACATGTACGCGTGCACGTTGGACATGCCCACGTAGGCCGAGGCGATGGCGCGGTTGGTGTACGCGAAGTAGTTCAGCGTGCGGGCCTCGGCCACGGCCATGGAGAAGGCCTTGGCGTCCGCGTAGTTCTGCAGCTTCACCTTCTGCTGCACCGACACGGTGACGTTGAAGGTGATGAAGACGATGAGCGCCAGGACGAGCAGCGACACGACGCCCAGAACCATCGTCTGGCCGCGGCGCTGGAAGGCGCGCAGCCGGCGGGCAGCGGGAGAAGCGGTGGGGGTGTTGTTCATCGGGAGAACCTCGCGGGCCAGGCGCTCACTCATTGCCAAGGCCGTAGTGGATGCACTCGTTGCTGGTGGGCAGCTGGAAGCGGCTGAGGAACAGGTTGCTCTGCATGCGGAAGGCGTAGCTGACGTTGATGGGCACCACGTAGACCTTCGCCAGGTTCGCCTGCCGGACGCTGCTGTACTGCTTGAAGTGGCTGAACTTGCCGTTGTTGCCCTTGGGCATCATCAGCACCGAGGGCATCGCGGTGCCCAGGTAGGCCTTGGTGATGACCCAGTTGGCGAAGGGAATGGGCATCCGGTACAGCCACTGAATCTGCACGCGCAGACGCATGCGGTTGAAGCGGCGCAGGTTGTTGGCGCCCTCGGTGCCCGCGTAGAAGTTGGCCGGCGGGCTCTGCACCGCCGGGTCATCGAAGTCCACCTCGTTGGCGCTGCCCTGGCCGTTGAGCTCGTTCTGATCCGCGCGGCCGATGCTTTGCTGGCCGCCGCTGCCGGTGAACTCGCCGCGCACCGGGCCGCAGATGACCGCCTTCACCTGCTTCATGCCGGCGACCTGGTTGTCCCACGTGGTGGCCAGGGGGAACTTCATCGCCACCGCGCCCGCGTCATTGGTGGGCCGGATGACGTCGCTGGCGCCCACCAGCACCGGCATCAGGTGGAAGATGGCCGCCGCCTCGATGGCCTTGGGGTCCGCATGGTGCATGGCGCCCACGCGCGCGGCGCGGTACGCCGCGTACTTGGCCATCACCCGCGCCTGGGAGGTGAGCCCCAGCTGCAGGATGCCCAGGATCAGAAAGACGAACAGCGGCATGACCAACGCCGCTTCGACCGCCACCTGTCCAGACTCTCGGGAAGCTCGGGGTACGAGCTTACGCACATACGGATCCGCCATACTGAGAGTCTACAGGTCAACCCCGGGGCGCCCATCGGTCAACCTGCCGTCACTTCCAGCGATCAGCCCCGGACAGAGCCGCTCCCAATGGCCCGCTCACTCATACTGCGAGAAAAAAGCGGGAAGGTGTAGGATGGAGGCTACACCCGATCAACGATTTCGTCCCGCGTGGGCTGTTCGGGCACCGGACGGCCGAAGATGGAGTGGTAGGTGAGATGCCGCCACATACACCGCTGCCGCCGCACGTCGAAGACGAGGCAGCGGGTGACGGGGGCGGCATACACGTGCAGGGTGACGGCGGGGCCGCTGATCGCCGAGACGCGGTGAATGGAGTCCTGGATGGGCCGGTGATCCACATAGCCCGGACCCACCGGCCCACAGAGGCGGGGCAGCCCCAGCACCGCGGGGCCCGGCTCCTCGCCTCCGGACAGCAGAGGGAAGTCCTCCAGGAGGAAGCTGCCCGCCTGGATGCTGAACCAGCACTCCTGGCCGCCGTGGTCGTGCACGGGCGAGGCGGTGCCGGTGTCCCAACAGTTGAGCACCACCTCGAAGGACACGTCCCGGTAGACGAGGTTGCGCGTGTAGCGCCCCCGGCGGAAGTGGAGGAAGGGGCCCAGGTGCTCGGGACGCACGCGCACCCCGGCCAGCCGTTCACCCACCCGCATCGCGTCGGTGGGCCCGCGAACCTCCTCGCGCAGATGCCGCAGCACCGTCTCCAACGATTCCTCTCGCACGGGCCCAAAATGTGCACTCGGCACCCACACATGGCCGGGCGATCAGCCGAGCGCCGGGTGGCTCGCACCCCGCGCGAGAGACGGTTCCAGCGGGCGGAGCGAAGCCCTGGACACCCCGGCATTCGGGACAAGCGAGGAGAAATTCCAGGAATTACAAGGGGTTGTGGCGCGAAAAGAGAATACTCTGGCGCCAAAGTGGTATGGCGTCCGGCCAGAGAAGGAGTACACAGGCGCCTACTCTCCACCCGGGCCGTACCCAGGGTGAGGCTGAGTCCTCCATCGGGCCGCCGGGGGGCGGCAGGAGCCACACACGATGAAGAAGCAGCGGCTGGGCGACATCCTTCTGGCGCGTGGAGCGGTGGACACGTTGCAGCTTCAGTCGGCGCTGGCGTTCCAACGCCAGTGGGGCATGCCGCTGGGGCAGGTGGTGGTGGACCAGGGCTTCTGCGCGGCGGATGACGTGTTCTCCGCGCTGTCGGAGCAGACGGGCCTGGCGGCGGTGGACCTGGACGCGCAGACGTTGGACCCGCGGCTGACGCGGCTGGTGCCGCTGAAGGTGGCCGAGGCGCACCGGGTGGTGCCGCTGCGGCTGGAGGGCCCTCGCGACGCGGTGCTGGTGGTGGCCATCGCGGCGCCGGCGATGCTGGACTCGTTGGACGTGGTGAAGAGCGTGTCGGGCAAGCGGGTGTTGGCGCGGCTTGCGCCGGACTCGGCGATTCGCCGGGCGATTGGCCGGCTGTACCGGGGCGAGGTGCACGTGGCGCCGCAGGCCGAGGCCCGCGAGGCGCTCGTGCTGCCCGAGGCCGAGGAGGCGATGCCCTTCATGGCGAGCTGCCTGGCCGAGGATGTGATTGTGGGCCTGGGGCCCCATGGGCACAGCGGCCAGCCGCAGTCCGCCACGATGGAGCTGGAGGGGCTGCCGCTGCTTTCGCCGCTGGAGCTGGACACGGTGCTGTCCGAGCTCGTCTCGGTGGTGGACGCGGTGATGGCGGGCCCGCAGCCGACGGTGACCGTGGAGCCACCACGGGTGCTGGTATACGGCTGGGGCGCCGATGCCTCCACGGGCCTGGTGCGGGTGCTGGGCGAGGCGGGCATCGCGGCGCGGGTGGCCACCTCGTCCGAGGTTTATGACGCCAGCGAGGACATCGTGGTGGTGTCGCCGCTGCCCTCGGCGGAGGCGCTGGGCCAGCGGCTGAAGGCGCAGCTGCTGGTGGCCGGCAAGGAACCCGAGTTGGAGCTGAGCCGGGCCCAGGCGGTGGGCGCCCGGGGCTTCGTCGCCGCGCCGGTGGATCCGGATCTGCTGATGCGCGCGGTACGGCGGCTGCTGCGCTCGGCCGAGCGGCTTCTGCCCTGGCACCTGACGGGCGTGGCTTAGCGCCCCGCCACCAGCGCCAGCTGCGTGGTCGTGTCCTCGGGCAGCCAGAGCGAGCCCAGCTCGAGGGAGACGTTGGTGAAGGGCTCCGCGCGCACCAGCGCATCACCCTCGTAGCTGGCAGCGAAGAGCCAGCCGCGCTTGAGGCGCTGGAACACCTCGAGGGTGCGCGCCTCGGGATCAATGAACCACGCGTGGGACACGCCATGCTGCGCGTACAGCGGCAGCTTGCGGACGCGGTCCAGCGAAATGGTCACCGGAGAAACGACTTCGCACACCCAGTCGGGCGCGACGGTGAGGAAGGGCTCGTCGGGCTCGGGCGGCTGAGAGACGCGGTCGCGCCGCCAGCCGGCCAGGTCCGGCACGAGCACATCGCGGCCCAGGTGCAGCTCCGGGGCGCGCAGGAAGCACCAGCGGCCCGTGCCACCGCGGCGCGGATCGAGCTGCTCACCGAGTTCTACTCCCAGCATGAAGGCCGCGCGCGTCTGGGCGGCCAGGGGGCGTGGCGAGGCCACGAGTTCGTCCTCGACGATTTCGCCCACCCACCCCTTGGGTAGCGCGTTGAGCACCGAGTACGTCGCCTGATCAATTCGAGTCTCCGTCACCATGCCCTCCCGAGCGGCGGCTGAACGAAGACGCATATTAAGGAGGGGTCTGACATCCCCCGGCCCACGTGAGGCACGTCGGCTACTTACCGATGCAGAAGCGCTGGAAGATGGCGTCCAGCAGGGCCTCGGAGACGTGCGTACCGGACACTTCGCCAAGGGCCTCGAGGGCCAGGCCCACTTCGCCGGAGACGACCTCCAGGGTGGAGAGGCGATGGGCCTGCTGCGCACGTGACAGGGCCTCACAGGCGCGGCGCAGCGCGTCAGCGTGGCGCTCGGAGACGAGGGCCACGGCGGAAGGGGTGCCACCGCCCCACAGGTGCGAGAGAACGGCGGTGCGAAGCGCCTCGACGCCTTGCCCGGTGAGCCCACTGACGCGAAGCCCCCTCTCCCCCCGGGAGAGGGCCGGGGTGAGGGTTCCCGGTGCCACATCGCACTTGCCGTCCACCTGGAGCACGGGTGTGGCGCCCGCCTCGCGGGTCCACGCCTCGGCCTCGGCGGCGGAAGCCTCGGGAGGCAGCACGAGCACGGCCAGGTCCGCAGCGGCCAGCGACTCACGGGTGCGCGCAATGCCGAGCGCCTCCACCCGGCCCGGGGACTCGCGCAGGCCCGCGGTGTCCAGCAGCGTGAGCGCCAGGCCCTCCCACTCCACCCGGGCCTCCAGCACATCCCGCGTGGTGCCGGGCTCCTCGTCCACGAGCGCGCGGGCCTCGCCCACCAGGCGGTTGAAGAGGGTGGACTTGCCCGCATTCACCGGCCCGAAGAGGGCCACGCGAGCCCCTCGGCGCACCAGCCTTCCGCGCCCGGCCTCGGCCAGCAGCCCCTGGGCCTGCGCGAGCAGCTCCGCCACCCGCGCGCCCGCCTCCTCATCCGCGCCCTCCGCCTCGTCGGGAAAATTGAGCACGCCCTCCAGGTCCGCATGGAGCGCGCGAAGCGGTGCCTCCAGTGCGCTCACCCGCGTGGCCAGCGCGCCCGAGAGCCCCGCCGCCGCCGCGCGCACCGCCGCCTCCGAGTCCGCCGCCACCAGGTCCGCCACGGCCTCGGCGCGCGTCAGGTCCAGCCGGCCGTTGAGGAAGGCGCGGCGAGTGAACTCTCCCGGCCTCGCGGGGCGCACCCGCTCGTCCTCCAGCACCCGGCCCAGCAGCAGCCGCAGCAGCCGCGGGCCTCCATGGGCCTGCAGCTCCACCACGTCCTCTCCAGTGAAAGAGTGCGGCCCGCGGAAGTAGAGGAACAGGCCCTCATCGAGCGCCCGGCCCTCGGCATCCACGAAGGGGGCCAGGTACGCGTGGCGGGGCGTGGGCTCGGCGGGGACACCGGGCGCCAGCCGGCGGCCCACCTCCAGCGCGGCGGGCCCGGACAGCCGGACAATGCCCACGGCGCCCGCGGTAGGCGCGGTGGCCAGAGCGGCGATGGTGGCAGGGGAGGGCGTCATGCCACGCGGTGGCGGATCAGCGAGCGCCCGCGGGCGGGCTGGAACCCCGAGCCGCCTTCTCCACGGCCTCGCGGTTCTCCTCGATGTACTTCTCCACCGCCTCGTCCTCGAGCGCCAGGTCCCTGAGCACTCCAGGGTAGACGACGCGAAAGGCGGGAGACTCCTCGTCCCCGCGCAGGCGGAAGCTCATCTTGAGCACCGCGGCGCCAAACAGCTTGTCCTTGAGCGACTTCGCCTTGCCCATGTTCTCTCCTCCGGGCCCGCGCGGTGGCTCAGCCCTCGAAGTCGTCCTCGTCGTCATCCGGCAGCAGCATGCGCTTGGGCAGCGGCGCTGGCTTCTCCGGCGTGAACACCACGCGGCGGCACCGCCCCTCCCCCTCGCCCGTCACCGCGACACCCGCCACACCCTCTACTGCCTTTAAGACGCGGGCACGGTCCTCGAGCTTCATGCCTGCCAGGGCGTAGAAGCGTCCCAGCGAGGCTGACTTCTCGGCCAGCTTCCGGGCAGCCTCCTTGAGGGCAGCGTCTTCGGCCACCTCCACGGTGCGTTCATCCGCTTCGGTGCGCCGGGCCTGCGGCTGCGGCGCGGGTGCGGCGGCCTGCGCGGGCGCCTGAGCCCGGGCGGGCTTCGCGGGTGCGGCGGCAGGCGCCGGAGCCTGAGCCCGGGGCTGAGCAGGCGGACGAGGGGCCGCGGCTCCGTTCGCCGGGCCCGCGGGCGCGGGGGCCTGCGGCTCCTTGCGCGGCCGGGGCTCGGGGAACACGCCTGCTCCCAGCAGCACCCACCGCCGCTCGACGCCGGGGCGGTGGAGCATCTTGTTGAGCAGGAACTGGAGCGAGTCCACCACCTGGCTGCGCTTGCCGTTCTCCACGCCGGGCGGCAGGCCCGCCTCGAAGTGCAGGGCCACGGCGAGGCTTCCATCCGAGGCGTCCTGGAACTCGAGCCGCGCGGGGAAGCCCATCAGCCCGAGAATGTCGGTGAGGAGCTTCTGCGCACGCACGCGCGTGTCACCGGCGGGAGTGGGGGCAGCGTTCTGCGACGGGGCCTGCTCGGTCACTTGCGCTTGCCTCCCGCGGAGGCCTGCGCGGCCGCCGGTGTTCCCCCACCCTTCTTGAGCTTCTGGCGCTCCAGCCACTTCTTCAACCCGTACTGCTGGCCGATGGAGAGGATGTTGTTGGTGAAGATGTAGAGCGCCAGGCCCGACGGGTACTGCAGCAGGGTGATGGTGAAGATGATGGGCATCACCCAGATCATGATGCGCGCCTGGGCCGCATCCATCATCTGCGGCTGCATCTTCTGGGTGATGATCATCGACACGCCCAGCGCCAGCGGCAGCAGGTACGTGGGGTCCTTGTACGTCAGGTCGAACCAGATGGGGCCGACGAAGGGCTCCCAGTAGATGTCGAAGCTGTTGCGCAGCGCGGTGAACAGGGCGATCCACACCGGCATCTGGATGAGCAGCGGCAGACAGCCGCCCAGCGGGTTCACCTTGGCCTGCTGGTAGAGCTTCATCACCTCGAGGTTCATGCGCTCGCGGTCATCCGCGTACTTCTTGCGCAGCTCCTCCATCTTGGGCTGCAGCTCCTTCACCGCCTCCATGCCGACCATGGACTTGTAGGTGAGTGGCAAGAGCACCAGCTTCACCAGCAGGGTGAGCAGCATGATGGCCACGCCCCAGTTGCCCGTGAGCGCGTGGAACTTCTTCATGAAGAACAGCAGCGGCCGGCAGATGAGCTCCCAGATGCCGAAGTCCACCGTCTTGCCAACGGTGGGCTGCCACGGGGCCGCCGTCATCCCCACGGAGGCGAGCACCTCGGGGCCGGGCACCAGCTTGAGCAGGTCCGGATCCTTGGGGCCGAGCCAGCCGCCGAAGCGCAGCGTCACCGTCTCGCCCGCGTTCACCGTGAGCGGGAAGCCCACCAGCACCTGGCGCCCGGTAGGCGCGGCGGTCAGCACGCACCGGCCCGCGAGCGGCCCGTCCAGCGGGTAGAGCACCG
>DASVVJ010000373.1:0-3839 GCA_036389955.1 Myxococcaceae bacterium | reverse complement strand
CGTTGGGCGGCACCAGTCCCTCTTCGCGCAGTTTGACGAGCGCGCGCGAGGCGGCGTCCGGCGTGGGAGCCCCCGTGCCCACCAACTGCACGAGCGCCATGGCGGCCGTCAGTGCCAGGGCGGCACGGCTGGCGTTGGCAGCGGTCATGCCTCCCTCGGCGCAGACGCCGATGAGAGAGGCCAGCTCCCCCGCATCCCGGCCGAGCACGGCGCGCACCGTCTCACAGCTGGGCCGGGCGAAGTTCTCCTTGTTCTCCAGGCGGGCCGCGCAGGCCATGGCGTACGCGGCAGCCGAAGCCCGCTCCGCCTCCGCGCGCCCCGCTCCGAGGCGGATGGCCACGCGCCGCGCCAGCTTGGCCAGCGCCGCGCCCTGCACGCCGGCTCCGCCCAGCGCGGCGAGCGCCGCGTCCAGCACCCGTGCGTGCAACCGCACCGCGCGCCCCAGGGGTCCGGCCTCGCCGCCGAGCGCCTCGGCCAGCGAGGGCAGCACGCGCACCTCCATGGAGGGCGCGGCCGTGAGCAGCCGGGCCACCAGGGCCGGCGTGTCGGCGATGGTGTCTCCCGCGACGAGCGCTACCTCGATGCCGCCCAGCGCCACCGCGCGTTCGGCCTCGGCGCTGGTGCTGCCCGCCACCGCCACGCCCTGCCGCGAGAAGAGGCGCACGGCGGCCTCCCGCTGCTCCCCGTCATCGGCGATCACCAAAAGGGTGCGCGCCAGGGAGCGCGGTGGGACGCGCGTGGGCTGCGGCGCAGGAGCCGGAGGCTCGGGCGCCACGGACTGCTGAAGCTGAGGCTGCGGCGCGGGCGCGGGCTGCGGCGCAGGCGTGGGATGCGAGCGGGTGTGCCGCTCGGTGAACGGCGCTTCGCCCGGCTGCGGCTCCGTGGGGTTGGCCTGGGCCTCGCTCTCCCACTGCTGCGGCTGCCCGAGCGGTTCCCCGCCCTGGTAGAAGCGCTGGATGGTGCGGTGGATGGCCCCCTCGCTGGCGAGCAGGCCTCGCACGGCGTAGCCGGTACGGAACTGGAGCTCATCCAGCCGCTCCAGGTTCTGCGGCTCGCGCATCGCGCAGATCAGCTCCTTGCCCTGCAGCGTGAGCGGCACGGCCTCGAAGCGCTCGGCGTGCTCCTGGGGCAGCAGGGACAGCAGCGGCAGCGGCACGGGCAGCACCCGGAGCTGGTGCTCGGCGATGAAGGGAATGCCGAGCTGCTCGCTGATGGCGGCCACCACGTCCTCATCGGTGACGAGGCCCTCGGCCACCAGCCGCTCGCCCAACCTGCCACCCTCGTGGCGCTGCCGCTCGAGCATGTCCTGGAGCTCGGCCTCGGAGATTTTCCCCGCCGACAGCAGCAGCTCTCCCAGCCGGCGGCGCACCGCGGGACGCGGGCGCAGCGCGGCCAGCTGCATCATCTGTGTGCTGTGCGAGCGCGGTGGCAGCACGGCCCGGCCCGTCGCGGTGTTGGAGCGCGGCGGGAGCACGGCCGGGTTGGCCGTGTGAGAGCGCGGCGGCAGCGCTCCCGGCGGCAGCGGCACGGGCGTGAGACGGCGGCCCGCGTCAGGCTGGGTGCCCATGTTCAACGCGGACGGCACGGCGGCCCGCTGCATGTCCGCCCGCGAGTTGGTGCGGATGGCGACAGTTTTCGTGCCCATGGGAGCAGCGGCCTGCTCCCGGGAGACGCTGCGTGGCGGCATCGGCGGCGGCGTGGGACGCGGGCCCTCCCCGCGCGTCGAGCTGCGCGGGGGCAGGTTGCGCGTGCCACCGGGAGGAGAGACTCCCTCGGAGCCCAGCCGGATCTCCTCGCCGCGCTGATCCACGGAAGCCGGGACCTCCAGCAGCGAGCCGCGCCCCGGGAAGCAGCGGGCGAACAGGCGCGCCACATCCTGCGGGCCCACGCGCAGGCGGTGGTCGAAGAGGAAGTTCTGCAGCGCGTCGGACACGTCGCGGGCGCGCTGGAAGCGGGACACCGGATCCGGGGCCAGCGCCCGGGTGACGATGCTCCACAGCGGCGCGGGCACGCCCGGCACGGGCACCACCGTCTTCACATCGAAGGAGGAGATGTTGCGGAGGATCTGAAAGTAGTCGGTGCCACTGAAGAGCTGCTGGCCGGAGAGCAGCTCATAGAGGAGCAGCCCCATGAGGAACAGGTCCGCACGCTGATCCACCTGGGCGCCGCGCACCTGCTCGGGCGCGAGGTAGCCGACCTTGCCCTTCACCACGCCCACTTCGGTGCCACTCTGGGCGTTGGCGACCTTGGCGATGCCGAAGTCGGCCAGCTTCACCTCGCCGGCCGTGGAAATCATCACGTTGGAAGGGTTGATGTCGCGGTGGATGATGTTGAGCGGCCGGCCCGCCGCATCGAGCTTCTCGTGGGCGTAGGCGAGGCCTTCGGCCACCTGCTGAACGATGAAGCACACCTCGCGCAGGCCGAGGGGAATCTGCTGAGCGGTGGCGGTGCGCTGGAGGGCGCGGAGGTTCTCTCCGTCCACGAACTCCATGACCATGTAGTACTGGCCGCGTACGGTGCCGAGATCGAACACCTGGACGACGTTGGCGTGCTGGAGCGAGACGGTGAGCTTGGCCTCGCGCAGGAACAGGTCAACGAACTCCTGGTCCTGCGCGAGCGAGGGCAGGATGCGCTTGACCGCGACAGGTTTCTCGAAGCCCTCGGCTCCGACAACCTTCGCGAGAAAGACTTCCGCCATGCCGCCCGCGGCCAGCTTGCGGACGAGTCGGTACGTGGCCACGTGAACTCCCCCAACCCGCTGTGGTGGAGGGTTGATGTGCATCGCGGTCTGGGATGGTGAGTGGCTGCCAATTCCGGATCTCCCGGAACGTCGAGTCGCTGGCAGTTGGACTGGAGGACAGGGTCCCAATCGTCGGAGGTTGAGCAGGCACACGCCCACCGCCGAGGTAGGCACCTCTACACCGAGGTGCTCACAGCGCGCCGCTTGGCGGGACGAGCCGGGGCCGGGAAGCCGATCCTGGCGCGGAGACCTACCAGGCGAGCCAGCAGCTCTTCTCGATAGAGATGCCCTCGGGGAAGCCTGAGGAGGCGCTGTTCAGCTTCGTCCAGCATACAGCGGGCCTCCGCTACACGCTCGGGATGCGCCTTGCTCCACAGGGCATAGATGGCTGCGATGTGGTAGCGCCGCTCGACATCCGTGTAACCCAGCCGCTGAATGCGGCGCAGGACGCGGCTGAAAATGGGCCACGGACAGTTGAGCCCAAACGCCGCGTTGATGAGTTCCTCGGCGATCCGCCTCTGGACCTCCCGTAGTTCGAAGTCTGACGTGGCCGCCGCGAGCAGTCTTCGCTGGAGTGCCTTGAACTTCGGCTCCAGTTGCTCGAATGAATCGTTGGATGTGGCGACGATCAGCAGGCCTATCTCGCGTGAAATCGCCAGCGACCGCTTCTGACCTCGAGAGAGTTCCTTCACCGGCATGGCTTTTTCGTAAGAGTTCGAGGTTCCCCGTCGCGGCACGACTGAGTTGGCCTGCTCTCTCTAGGGACAAGCGTGCGTCATAAGAATTCGCCGTGCCCAAACGTGACGGTGCCTCCCGTCTTTTGAACCTCAGTGGAAGGCTCAGGGGAACAGACCAGCATCATCTGCCCAAGGTATTGCGTCCGCAGCGTCGGCTCATTACTGAGCTTGTAGCGTTGAATGCCCGCTGCTGATTCAGGGGTGATAGGTGATGCGGGTTGTTCAGGTTTTCGGGGGCCACTGCCCAAGCAGTGGCCAGCTTGCGGCATAGGGCCGCAACTGTGTCGCCGCTCTGGAAAGAGGCGTCGACCATGCACCCGTATACCCTCGCTCCAAACTCCAACGATCCGAAGAGTCGTATC
>DASVVJ010000372.1:0-19772 GCA_036389955.1 Myxococcaceae bacterium | reverse complement strand
GCCTCCAGACGAGCCACCAGCACCGGGTTGCCCGCCAGCTGCCGTGTCACGTCGCGCAGGACACGCTCGACGATGGCTGGCGCCGCGCCATGTGGAAGGAGCTCCAGCCTCGAGCGCGCGTAGCTGGCAGCCGCGCCCTCGCCGTTGGGGGGAGGAAGACCCGGAACGTACTCAGACGTGCCGCCATCCGGCAGGAGCGAGAACGCGGTGAGGGCGAGCCGCTCTCCCACCGCGTCTGGCAGCGCAGGGGCCTCTGGCCGCGCGCTGTCCACCCGCTCAAACCGGCGCGTCACGTTCATGACCGCTGATTCTCCTCAGCACCCGAGGAGATGAGACCCGGCAGGAGGTGGGAAGCGGTCATAGACTGATCTCGGACTGGCCGCCCGGGGACGCCTCGCGCGGGCCTTCGTAGGCCCGCGGTGTTGGGGCTACTTCTTGGAAGGCTTGCCGAGATACCCGATGGGGTTGATCTCCTGGGCCCCTTGCCCCTTCTTCTTTCCGAAGTAGTCGAAAGAGGTAGCCATCTGCTCCTTGCCCCGCTTGGCGTACCGGGCGCGCAGGAAGGCTCGCAGCGTCGGGTAGGTGTTCGACATGTGGCGCATGTGCAGGTGGAGCTTCTCGGGGCTTCGGCCCTCGATCGTGACGGTGAGGTCCGTGGTGAGCACGTAGACCCCATTGACGCTGGCGTCGACCCGATCGAACAGCATGGGCCACAGGCCGACCGCCGCGGTTCCGGTCGCGCCCACCGCCGTCATCAGGTCACCCGGGGTGCTGATGGACAGACTGGAGCCCGGAGAGGTGCCTCCGTTGGCCTCCTTATAGGCCTCCACCATCTTTTCCTGAACCAGGGCCCAGCCCTCCGTGAGCATGTACCACTGGATCTGGTGGGTGAACTCACCGTGGTCCGCGCCCGCGTTGATGTCCTTGAAGTGCTGCGCGGTCTTCTGGAGGTTGGCGAACGCCTTGATGTTCTCGAGCGAAGCCGTATCCGTCGACTTCGCGATGGTCACCTGCATGTCCGTGGCGAACCCTCCTCGCTGCTGCGAGGCGAGGAGGACCTTGCTGAGGGCTCCGCGCAGGGGCGAAGTGTCGTCCGCCTTGGTGAAGCTCGCTCCGGTCTTGTGGAACTGCTCCATGCCCTTGAAGTAGCTCTCGGTGCTGCTCTGCGTGTTCACTCCCCCCGTGGCTGCGACCAGCGCCTTGTCCAGATGGGTCAAGCCGTCCGAGATGAATTGGGGATCCGCCAACAGGAAGTAGACCGCTTTGACGTAAGCGGCGAGGACTGGGTCCTGCAGGGCCGTGGGCCTGGGCTTGAAGCTCCCGGCCCCTGTCTTCGTCAAGATGTTGATGTCCCGAACGTACTCGTCTGCGATGAGCATCGGCTCCTCCAGGGGCTGCATCCTGCTGGTGGCAACGTCGCCCGATTACAGCAGCCCCCGGAGCCCACCGCTCCTTTTTGGCCCGGGACCGTGACGGTGGTACAGCAGCCGGGGCCCCGGGCAGGACTACGAGAACTCCATTCTGGAGCGTCCGTCAGTAGAAGAAGAACGGCCACAGGGAAGGCATGGGCCGCCCGTCCGGGTACGTCTGCCCCGAGCCGTAGCCCGGCATATTCTGGAACCACCACACGAGGAACTCGCCGCCGCAGTCCGGAGCGACGGTCAGGTAGCGCGCCCAGGTGTCCTTGTTGACGAGCTCGGTGGCGTCCACGCCGCCGGTGCCCTGGCGCCGGCCAAAGCCGGTGCACGAGCTGCGCACAGACGTGGCGCTGCCGTAGTCGTAGTGCTCGCGCCCGTTGGGCGGGAAGTGCACGTTGCCGCAGACGCCGTCATACGGGCTCACGTTGTACGTGCTGCCCTGGTGTTCCACCTGGGCGCTCGTGTCCGTGGGGAAGCTCAGGCACGGGCTGGTGGTGCAGCTCATCCCGTACCAGTCCTGGAACGGCAGGCCGTGGCGCGTGTTCAGGTCGAACCGGGCCAGCGGGGTGAACCACTCCGTCAGCGCCGGCAGCGCCCGGCTGTTCGAGGTCCACTCCAGGCCGTGGCCCTGCGAGTGCACGTAGCAGCCCGGCCCGCGGTTGTAGTTCACGAAGCCAATGCGCAGGCTGCGGCCGCAGAAGGGCACGTCCTCGTCGAAGCACCCATTGCCCGCGCAGCGCTCCACCGCGTTGGGGATCTTGTTGCCCGTGCGCGTGTAGCGGGGCTTGGACTCCAGCACCTCCGCCGCGTTCACGTCCGGCACGTCCCCCGAGCCGATGATCCACAGCTCGTGGATGTCGCCGCGCTCCACCAGCTCACACAGCGTCAGGTACCGGCTCGAGTTGGCCGGATCCACATAGCCGTAGTTGCGCGCGAAGCCCTGCTCGAAGAGGGTGGCGTAGTCAAAGCGCCAGGCGCCGGGCTCGCTCTCGGGGCGGCGCGGGAACAGCGTGCTGTTCTGGTACGGGTAGCCCGCGGGCGGCGGCGGGCGCCCGTTGATGCCATCGCGCAGATCGATGATGGGCTTGGCCAGCTGGTACTGGAGCTGAGCGGCCGCCGTGGAGTTGCGGAAGCCCTGCACCTTGGAGGACTGGGCGAAGGCATTGGTGACCTGGCTGATGAGCGTGGAGACCTGGGAGGGGGTGCTCGGGTTGACGAAGTTGAGCGCCAGCACCTTGGGACGCAGCGTCTGCAGCCGCGAGTGGTTCACCGCGAGCCAAGCGTCGCTGTTGGCCTTGCTGGCGGCGTTGGGCCACGTGCTGTAGGTGCCGCTCACCGGGAGGACGCACTGGCCGCCCTGCGAGACGAAGCCGGGCGCGCAGGTGTTACAGGCAGAGCCGCCGTAGCCCAGATCGCACATGCAGGCCAGGGTGGCGCTGTCGCACACGCCGCGGCCGCTGCACGAGCCGGGGCACTGCACCGGGCACACCGTCTGCGGATGCTCGAAGCTCACCGCGTCCACGTCCAGCGTGAAGCCGGTGTCCCAGGTGTCCGCGTGCACTTCCACGCGTTGCACGGTGCTCAGGTCCACCTGGCTTCCGGAGACGCTCCAGGTGGAGTCTCCCGCCAGGGGCACGGTGATGGGGGTCCACGTGACGCCGTCCTTGCTGAGGAACTGCTGGTTCGGCGTATAGGTGCGCCGCTGGCCCGCCGCGTCTTGGAGCACCACCACGGGGAAGTGGCCCTGCCAGCCGTATGGGGTGGTGTTCAGTCCACGCACGGCGAGCCGCAGCTGCGCGTAGCCAGACACGTCCAGCGAGGTGCCCGAGGCCGGGACGAAGTTCACCCAGAAGTCGAAGCCCGACTGGGTGACCGCGCGCAGCGCCTTGCTGCCGCGCACCGAGTCGCTGGGCCCCAGCGAGTTCAGCGTCGTCTGCGCGTTGTCCGAAGAGCTGGCCGTCCAGCGCTGCAGCAGGTTGCCCTCCGCCAGGTCTCCGCAGTTCGTGGGCGCCACGCACACGTCCCCCACCCCGTCCGCGTCCGCGTCCGTCTGGTCCGGGTTGGACGTGGAGGGACAGTTGTCGGTGGAGTTGGAGACATAGCCGGGAGGCTGGTTGCAGTGGACCATGGCCAGCGAGGCGTCTCCCCAGCCGTCCGCGTCCGCGTCCGCGTACCAGGTGGGGCAGCCCACCTGGAAGACGAGGTCGTCCCGGTCGTCAGCGGTGCCACTCGAGCAAGGCGTGGCGGTGCCCGAGTTCCGGAACTGTCCGCGGATGGCCTGCAGGCCCCCGGCCGGCACCACGTAGGTCGTCTCCAGCGTCTGCGCGCCGCCGGCCACGGGCGTCAGCGTGGCGATGAGCTGCCACGTGGGGGAGGTGACGCTGGGGGTGGAGAAGAGGTCCAGCCTGTTGGTGGGGGAGCTCCGCACCCAGACGGTCGCGGAGATCTTCACCCGCTTGCCGGGGCTGATGGGGCCGCCGTCCACGGTGGAGACCGCCAGCCGGTCCAGCGACTCGCTCAAGTGGTACGTACCGCTGGTGCCGTCCGCGCAGCTGCCCTGGAGCGTGTTGGGGTGGGAAGGCTCGGGGCCGAGCTGGGCGCGGCCGTTGACGGTCGTGCCCGTGTCACAGACGGCGAAGGTGCCGGAGCAGCGGGGTGCCAGCAGCGTCGTGTCACGGGTGGCCTGCTCCGTGGGCGCCATGCACTGGCTCTCCGGGCCGAACACCTGCAGCTCGTTCATGTGCCCCCAGCCGCCATTCCAGCGGGTGCCCCGGAAACGCACGTACCGGGCCAGGGTGGGGGAGAACGACACGTACTGCGCGCCGTTGTTGTCCGAGT
This sequence comes from Myxococcaceae bacterium, assembly GCA_036389955.1. Taxonomy (GTDB): domain Bacteria; phylum Myxococcota; class Myxococcia; order Myxococcales; family Myxococcaceae; genus DATHBR01. The sequence goes on along the minus strand of DASVVJ010000372.1, from coordinate 15,516 downwards.
CGGTGTGGGTGAGCGTCTTGAGGTGCGTCCACGCGGTGCCGTCCGTGCTGCTCTCCAGGACGCTGTCCGCGGAGTCTCCGAAGGCATTGTCCCAGGCCCAGGTGATCATCGCCCGGTTGAGGGTGCGCGCCGAGCCCAGGTCCACCCGCAGCCAGGCGCCGGTGGACAGGTCGGTGCGCCATGCGGTGGTCGCGTTGCCGTCCACGGCCCGCGCGGGAACTCCGTCACTCCAGTAGCCGCTGGAGGTGACCGGCTTATTGAGCGCCAGGTTCTGCGCGCAGGCCGTGACGGCGGCCTGCTCCTGGGTGCTCAAGGTGGGCCCGTCCTCCGGGCCCATGGTCCCCACGTGCTCGTCTCCCTGCTCCGTACGAGCCTCGTGCTCCGTGCTACCGCAGCCCGCCACCAGCCCTGCGCCCAGGGCCAGGGCGCTGACGCCTCTCCAGAATCGCTTCATCACGGGACTCCCTCTTGAGCGTTTCTGGATTTACTGAATTGTCTAAATTTTACTGAAAGTAAAGGTTCTCCTGGGTTACGTCCGGTGGGGGTGGCGCCGCCCCCGTCGAATTCCCGGGTGGCATTGCGCCAGGCCCCCGCGCCGCTGCTCAGCGTGTCACGCTCACGGTGACCGCCGTGCTGTAGGCCGAGTTGCCCGCCGCATCCCATGCCCGCGTCTTCAGCGTCTGGTTGCCGATGGAGGCCTTCGCCGTGTCCCAGGCCCAAGTGTAGGGCGCCTCGGTGACGGAACCCAGTAAGAGGCTGCCCTGGAAGAAGTCCACCTTGGCGATGGTCCCCCGGTCATCACTGGCGATGGCGTTGATCTGCACCACGCCCGAGACGGTAGCCCCGCTGGCCGGCGAGGTGATAGACGTGGCCGGCACGGTGAGGTCATTGTCGAAGGTGACGTTCACCGCGACCGAGGTGCCTGCGTTGTTCAACCCGTCGTAGGCCTTGGCAGTGAGGGCCTTGGCGCCGTTGGACAGGAGCCGGGTGTTGTAGCTGAACGAGTACGGCGCCGTGCTGTCGGTGCCCACCTGGGTGGTGCCCACGAGGAAAACCACCTTGGAGATGCCCGCCGGGTCGCTGGCGGTGGCGGTGAGCACCACGGTGCCCGTGACGAACTCGAAGCATGTTTTTCCCCCTGTAGAAGCAGGCGGAGACACACCACGCATCACTCAGTGCTGTCCACGACTATCGCGTCCGGCCCGGCCCTATAGGCCCCGGTATTGAATGCGCCGGTCCAACGGCATTCCCGGGCCCTGCAGCACACGCCAGCCTGTCTCCCCAGAGAGGAAGCGCTGTGCGGCCCGTCTCAATAACAGATCTCTCACTCCGTCTCTTTGAGAGGGCGGAAGGAGGCGCGGGGCTTCCTCTGCCGAAGAGGTCTCGTCTGATGCCGAGCGCAGGCCCAAAACAACGCTTTTACCTGTCAGCCAGACAGCCGGCCTACCTGCCGAGGGCGCTGTTCGTCACGCTGGGGCTCTTCTTCGTCCTGTCCCTGCTGACGGCCTCCGGCGCCCCACTGGGCTTGCGGCTCGCTGGGAGCCAACTGCTGGAGAAGCTGCTTGAACAGAAGCAGCTCTTCTTCCGCCTGCTGTTCGCCTCACGGAGCCTCTCGATCGATATGACGCTCGCCCTGGCCAGCCACCTCATTCGCAGAACCCGCTCCGTTGTTCAGGCGCGCGGTCCTCTTGACTGCCCAAGCCTCGCCAGAGCAACTACGGCCCGACAAGAGAGGCCAGTGTCCGGCGCTCGAGCTGGTGCCCATCAGTTGAACGAGCCCTTATCGATCCAGCACGTCACTCCCGAGAGCACCAACGGCTCAAGGAACTGTCCATCCGTTGGCTGAGAGCGTGGATAGGGGCCCCGTGGCCGAAAGCCACGGCCTATAATCCCACGGATCTGGACTGGGGCTGCTCGTGGATCCACAAGACTTCACCAACCTGTACCTCGCGGGGGACTGGACGCTCACCGGGCTCAACTGCGGCTGCGTGGAGGCGGCCACCATGTCCGGCCTCCAGGCCTCGCAGGCCATCTCCGGCTTCCCGGCGAACGTTCCCGGAGAGAGTGACTTCTGAGACGCGCCATACCCAGCAGCCAGCCGCTCCCAGAGGAGCGCCGCACCCTTCCGCTGCGGACGGTGGCGGGCTTCGTGGCGGCCTTTATTGCGCTGGGAGTTATCGCCACCCTGTCTCTGCTCTCGCTCCGGCAGCTCTCGGAGAGCTACCGCCATCTCTCCCACACCCTGGACGTGCTCGCCTCTGAAGAGCGTCTGCTGTCGCTCCTCAAGGATGCGGAGACCGGCCAGCGTGGCTACCTGCTGGTACAGGGCCCGCGCTATCTGGAGCCCTACCATGCCGCGATCCGCGAGATTGGGCCTGAGCTGGATCGCCTGCGGCGGTTGACCGCGGACAACGCCAGCCAGCAGGAGCGGCTCGGCCGCATTCAGGCACTCATCGGCCAGAAGCTCCAGGAGCTGGCGGACACCATCGCTCTCGCGCAGAGCGGCGACCGGGACGCGGCGCTCAGCGTGGTCCGGACCGATCAGGGCAAGATCCTCATGGATGCCTTGCGGCTGCTCCTGGAAGAGGTCGCGCAGGAAGAGCAGCGCCTGCTCAAGGAGCGGGCCCTGCGCTTGCGCCAGGTGCTGACTCAGACCCTGGGGACTGTGCTGGGCGGAATGGGTCTGCTGGCCTTGCTCACCCTGCTGGCGGCAGGCATGGTAACCCGGGATTTCCGGGCACTGAACCAGGCGGCCTACGAACACCGCAGGTACGAGCAGCGGCTCGAGGCGCTTCACGCCATCGATAAGGCCATTCTCCGGGCCGCCTCTCCGGCGGAGGTCAGTCATGCCGCGCTGCCCGCGCTGCGCCAGATGGTGGGGTGCCAGAAGGTTGGCTTGATCCTGTTCACGCCAGGGGAGGCGCAGGACCGGGCGCTGATCAGCGAAGAGGGCAGGGAGTCGCTGGCCGAGCAGCCCCTGCGGCTGCCCGGTCCTCCGCGCATGGAGCGGCCCGGGGACGCAAGCAAGGCCGTGCTGGACCTGGGGGCCCGGCCAGAGGCTGCCGAGGGACTGCCCACCCTGCCGGGCTTTCTGGCCCATGGGCTGCGCTATCAGGTGATCCTGCCGCTGGGCTCCGGCCCGTCGCCTGTTGGCAGCCTGATCCTGGCCAGCCAGTGGCGCGAGCCCCTCGATGAGAGAGCGGTGCAGATCGCGCTCGAGGTCTCCGATCAGATGTCCATTGCCCTGGAGCAGGCACGCTTGCGCGAACAGCTTCGGGGCGAGGCCGAGCGGCTCGAGCGGCAGGTGCGTGAACGGACATGGGAGCTGGAGGAGGCCAACAGGGAGCTCGAGGCCTTCAGCTACTCGGTCTCCCATGATCTGCGAGGGCCCTTGCGCGCCGTCGATGGTTTCGCGCAGGCGATCGAGGATGATGAGGGCAATGTGCTCACCCCCCGTTCCCAGCGCTTCTTCGGCAAGGTCAAGGCGGCCAGCGGCCGCATGGCGGAGCTGATCGACGATCTGTTGAATCTCTCGCGCCTGTCACGCGCGGAGTTGACGCGCGAGCCGGTGGAACTCTCCACGCTGGCGGGCCAGGTCATCGCCGAGCTCCAGGCGCGCGAGCCCCAGCGGCAGGTGGAGGTGTCCATTGCGCCGGGGCTCGTGGGGGTGGGCGACATGCGCCTGCTCCGGATTGTCTTCGATAACCTGCTTGGAAACGCCTGGAAGTTCACCGCCAAGCAGCCCCAGCCCCGGATCGAGGTGGGGGCGCTTGCGCGGCAAGGCGAGACGGTCATCTATATCCGGGACAATGGGGCTGGCTTCGACATGGCCTACGCGCAGAAGCTCTTCAGCCCCTTTCAGCGGATGCACAGCGACGACGAGTTCCCTGGCACGGGGATTGGACTGGCCACGGTGCACCGCATCCTCCGCAGGCACGCAGGGCATATCTGGGCCGAGAGCACCGTGGGCAGCGGCTCGACGTTCTACTTCACTCTGGGAGGTGCGGATGTCGGGTAAGCGAGGCGTCGTCTTGCTGGTGGACGACAACGCCGATGACGTGGAACTCGCATTGCTGGCCTTCGAGAAGGCAGGGCTCACGGCGCAGATCGTCGTCGCCCGCGATGGGCTCGAGGCCCTGGACTACCTGCAGGGCACGGGGAAGTACGCGGGCCGGGACGTGCGGGAGTTGCCGAGCGTGGTCCTTCTGGACCTGAAGATGCCCAAGCTCGACGGGATAGGCCTGTTGAAGCGCATCCGTGGGGATGCGAGGACACAGTACCTGCCCGTGGTGGTCCTCACCTCGTCCACCGAGGAGAAGGATCTGGTCGAGAGCTACAAGCACTGGGTGAACAGCTACGTGCGCAAACCGGTCAATTTCAAGCAGTTCGAGGAGGTGAGCCGGCAGCTCGGAGTGTATTGGAGCGCGCTGAACCTGGTGGCACCTCCGGGAGGAACCCATTCGTGAGCGGCCGCCCGATCAGCGTCCTGGTGGTGGAGAACCACGAGGATGACGCGGAGCTGATGATCGAGCAGTTGCGCAAGGGGGGCTTCGAGCCGGAGTGGCAGCGGGTCGAGGGCGCGGAGGAGATGCGGCGGGCGCTGCAGGCGCGGCCCTGGGACATCATCCTCTCCGACTACGTCATGCCGCGCTTCTCGGGGGCTGACGCGCTCAATGTGCTGAAGCAGACGGGGTTGGATCTGCCCTTCATCATCGTCTCGGGACGCATTGGCGAGGAGGTGGCGGTCCAGGCGATGAAGCTGGGGGCGCAGGACTTCTTCCGGAAGGACCGGCTGACGCTGCTTGCGGCGGCGGTGCAGCGCGAGCTGAAGGAGGCCGAGGTCCGGCATGAGCGCAGACGGATGGAGATGGCGCTCCAGCAGTCAGAGAGTGAGCGCGCCCACGTGCTCAACAGCATCAGGGACTATGCCATCTTCACCCTGGACCTCCTGGGCCGCATCCAGAGCTGGAACCCGGGGGTGGAGCGAGTCAAGGGCTACCGGGCCGAGGAGTTCATCGGCATGGCCTTCGCGCGGCTGTTCTTGCCCGAGGACGCCGCCGCGGGGATCCCCGAGGAGGAACTGCGGCAGGCGAGGAAGGACGGGCTCTACGAGGGAGAGGGGTGGCGGCTGCGCAAGGACGGCACGCGCTTCTGGGCCGAAGTCTCCCTCACGCCCAGGTTCGGCCCGGGAGGAGAGCTCCAGGGCTATACGAAGGTCACTCACGATATTTCCGAGCGCAAACGCCTCATTGAGGAGCTGAGGAGCGCCGTGCGGCTGCGCGATGAGTTCCTCTCGATCGCGGCGCACGAGCTCAGAACGCCGCTCACCTCGCTCAAGCTCCAACTCCAGAGCCTGGAGCCGCTGGCGCACGGCGTCGCGGTGTCCGTCTCCGAGGCCAGCCCGATCCCTCGCAAGCTGGGAGCCGTCTCCCGGCAGGTGGATCGGCTGGCCCAGCTCACCGAGAGCCTGCTGGATGTGTCCCGGATCAGCTCGGGGCAGCTCGAGCTGCGCAAGGAACCGGTGGAGCTGGTGGAACTCGTGCGGGAGGTGGCCTCCCGGCTGGATCTGGTACGTGAGACGTCAGGCTGCACGTTGAACGTCGAAGCCCCGCGGCCCGTCATGGGCACGTTCGATCGGCTCCGCATCGACAGCGTCGTCGTCAACCTGCTGAGCAATGCGTTCAAGTTTGGCGCGGGCAAGCCGGTGGACGTCACCGTGGAGGCGCGCGAGGGCAACGCGGTGCTGACGGTCCGGGACCAGGGCATCGGCATCAGCGAGGAGAACCAGTCCCGCATCTTCGAGCGCTTCGAGCGGGCGGTGCCGGAGACCCAGTATGGCGGGTTCGGCATCGGCCTGTGGATCGTGCGCCGGGTGGTGGAGGCGCACGGGGGACGCATCACCGTGAAGAGCCAGGTGGGGCAGGGGACAACCTTCATCGTCACCCTGGGGGGAGTTCACCCCCCCCACGCCCCATGAGGTGGCCGTGCTGTTCCTCAAGCCGCCCGTCCTTTGAGAGCGAAGGGCCCCTTCAGCTGGACCCTATCGGAGTAGTGAGCTTGGCGAGTAGAGGTTATGCCGCTGGAGAGCCCATTGACCCCTTTCGACCGTACACGCCGTGTGACTTGCCTGGGTATCGACACCTTCGTCGCGGAGGCCGGGCAGGGCAGGCCCATCCTGTTCCTTCACGGGAACCCGGATACCCACGACGCGTGGAGTGGCGTCGTCGCGCTGCTCAAGCAGGAGTTCGCGTGCTTCGCTCCGGATCTGCCCGGATATGGCGCATCGGAGCCGCAGGGGGACCTCGAGCTGGAGAAACAGAGCGAGTGGGTCCGGGAACTCATCGCCGCGCTCGGGCTGCAACGGCCGCACCTGGTCGTCCATGACGTCGGCGGCACGTACGGGCTGGCGTTCACGGCCATGTATCCGGAGTTGATCTCGAAGCTGACGATCCTGAACACGAACTTCTTTCCGGACTATCGATGGCATTTCTGGGGAAGGGTCTGGCGGACGCCGGTCCTGGGGGACCTCGCGATGCTCATCGCCTTTCGTGCACTGTTCGTGAACGAGATGACCAAGGCATCTCCCAGGCTCCCCCGTGAGTACGCGGAGCGCGCGTTCGCGAACTTTGGAAGCAAGACGCGCAAGATGGTGCTCAGGTACTACCGGTACCTTGATTCGAAGCGGCTCGTGGGCTGGGACGTGCGGCTGCTGAAGGCTCTTGAAACCCTTCCTCACCAGGTGCTGTGGGGGGATCGGGACACGTATATTCCCAAGGCCACGGCGGACCGCTTCGGCGGCGAGGTCCATCACTTTGCCGAACTGGGCCACTGGGCCATGATCGAAGAGCCCCAGCAGATCGCGTCGCACATGGCCGCATTCACCAGACGTTGAGCCTCCGGCGATTGCTGAGCCTGGGACGAGGCTCACCCCTCGCCAAGGCACAAAGTTTTGGGGTGGGCCCCGCGCCGGGGCCAGCCTCCCTTGCTGTGCAAAACCTTGAGAGGAAGCCATGCCAGCGGCATATGGTGGCCCTCTCCTCCTCAGACTCTTAGCGGTGGGTAGGAGCGCAGGGGCCGACAAGGGCCGCTGACAGGTGTCGCCTGTACGATGTCGACCCGTCCGAGGAGCCTTCCGGCGAAACAGAGGCTCGCTTGGCAGGCGGGACGAGGGAGTGCACACTCCGGATCGACACGCACGGAGTGCGCTCTCAGGCAGACCCACGCCGGCATCGACCATGACCCAGCCAGACAAGCTCACCGAGGTTTTCGAGAAACTGCACGAGCCCGCTGGGCTGGAGTCGCGGCTCCAGGAGCGCAACGAGACGCCTCTGATCTGGGCCGTGAGCGAGGGGTATCACGACATCGCGCTGACCTTGATCGAGGCCGGTGCCGACCTGAACGCGCAGAACACCGACGGCAACACGGCGTTGCTCCGGGCCGCCTGCGAGAATCGCGCGGAGCTTGCCAGCGTCTTGATCAAGGTGGGCGCGAAGCTCGACGTCCAGAACAACGACGGGTACTCCGCGCTCATCCTCGCGCGGCGCCGGGGCAACAGGGAGATCGTCGACAGCTTGCAGGCGGCCGGAGCGGATCCGAGCCTGGCCACGCGACTCGGGACGACCTTCGACAACCCGGGCGACTCGCGGAAGACTTCGCTCCAGGGCCGCCGCGATGCGGTTCTGGAGAAGAAGATCATCGACGCCATCTCGAAGTGCCGCGACGGCAGGATGGCGGGCAGGGAACTCGAAAAGTACGTCAACCTGAATCCCGAGGACCGGTTCGTACCGACCTCCGTCCTTCGCCGCGCCTACGTCCGCTACGACGGGTCCCACAATCCCTCGGCGCCCAATTACGTGCTCCTCGACGATGACATGGAGCTCGGCATCGTCTCGAGCGCCGTTCCCGAAATCGCGCGCGCAGTCTCCTCGCTGCTCAGCCGCTCACTCGAGGATGCGCGCAACGACCGCGAGGGCCATTTGCCAGCGGCGGTCGTCAGGCGCGTGCAACTCGAGATCATCTCGCCGTACGGCGTCGCGCATATCTGGGGCGTCACGGGCCATCGGTTCGTGCTGTCGCGGCGCGTGAGTGCCGATCGAAGCGAACTCCTGGCGACCATCCTCGTCGGACGGAGCAAGGACACGGTGTTCTTCTTCACCGGCCGTTACAACAATCTGAGGCACTCGACGATCCGCGAGACCGTCGACTTCGACCAGCCCGACGGCGACGAGCCCGCGCACAAGTGGTTCGACAGGTTCGCTTTCCCCGAGATCAGCCGCTTCAAACCGAAGGGCTACCACCACATCGCGAACTTCGTCGTCTGCAAGGAGGAACGTGGGCGCAAACTCGCCCAGTTTCTGCTCGACAAGATCGTGGAGAAGTACGCCCGCGACCACCTGGACAAGCACCAGCGCACCGTCGAGCACTCGCAGCACCTGCTGTGCGGTAAGGGCTTCTGGCAGATCGGCGACCCGCCCTGGCTCCCGCGCATGGAGAAGCTCGGCTTCCGCCTGCGGTTGGGCGCCGAGAGCTTCTTCATCGAGCACGACTGGGCCCGCTTGCCCGCGATCTTCGACCGGAAGACCGGCGAGCCGATCTCCAACGTGGCCTACAACACGTTCTACGGGCTCCCGCAGCGATATCTGAGCGGGAAGCCGGCGGGAGACACCTCCGAGTGTCTTCTCGATCGGGTGCCCGAGGTGATCCGGCTGTCGCAGGACCCCAAGGCCAAACTGCAATACTTCCAAGCCATGTTCGACTTCGTATGAACCTCAAACACCTTCGACAAGAACACACGCTCGACTCGCAGCAGATCGCTCCGTTCACCGGCGAAGGCGCCTACCACGGGTCGACCCGCAAACGAGCGGTCCGCTCCGCCAGCGCACCGCCGCCGGCCGTCGTCGAGGAGATGCGACCCACCACACTCGACGCGTACCCGCTCGACGGGTCGCGCCCGATCGCGGAGTTCGAAGCCACCTTCCCGAACCTCTACACCGTCGAGCGCGTCCTTCCGGTCCCGACGCAGGAAGAGGTCCGTAGCGATGGCGTCACGTTCTGCTGGTGTCCCCTCGAGGAGGCCCTCCAGGTGGCGGGACCGCTGACCCGGCGCGTGCTCGAAGCGATGAAGGAACTGCTCGTCGGCGACAAGCGCTTCGTCTACGTCGACTCGAAGATCCAATATTTCGAGCCGGGTGACGTGCCTGTCGACAGCCAGCACTGGCACGTGGATGGGAGCATCGTGGCCCGAGGTCCCGCGGTCGAAGCGCTCGGCCACAACCTGCTGCACGACATGAAGGCGAGGCTGGCGAGCGGCGTGGTCCCGCCTCGGTATCTCGCCTATCAATCGTCCGAGCACTGCGCGACCCTCTTCGCGACCTCGCCCATCACGATGAAGCTGCCCGAGCTCATTCCCAACTTCGACGGCCTGGACGCTCACATTCGCGCGCTCTCGCCGCCTATCGTGGCGCAACCGGCGTCCTCGATCGTGCGCACCGACGGGCTGTCTCTGCATCGCGCGCAGGCCGCCTCGGGCGCAGGCTGGAGACTCTGGGTTCGTTGCGTCGAGACGGACCGCGAGGTCCTGCTCGATTCGTCGATCATCGAGTGTTACGGCACGGTGTTCAGGCCGAGTGCCGTCACGAGGTGACCATAGGCGGAGGCACCGCCCACTGCGTGGTGAGCGGTGCCAGGCCTGGTGGAGCCAACCGGAAGCCAGGCTAGTTGGCCTGGCACTTCCTCTCGTCATCCTCGTCTTTGCAGGGCGCCTCATCGCGCAGGCCATCGAAGAGCCCATTCAGCGCCGCGCCGGCAGCGATTCCCGCTGCCAGTGCGGCCGACACCGCCGCTCCGTTGACCACAGCACCTGCGGCGCCCGAGGCGATGGTTCCCCCTGCCCCCAGCGTTGGGAGTCCGCGTGCCAGTCCCATGGTGGGGCCGATGAAGGAGCGGATGGCCGTGATGGGAGAGATGAAGCCCGTCGTTCTTGCCATCGAGCCCGCCGTAATCATGCCTACCGCCGAGCGCGAGAGGCTCGTGGGGAACGAGAAGAAGAAGTCCGTGGTCGTATTCCAGTTGTACTTGAAGGTCCGCAGGAAGGCGTCCGAGAAGCACAGCCCGGTGGGATCGATCAGGTTGACGGGATCCCCCGCCACATAGGCGTAGAGGTTGGAGTCGCCACCGGCAAAGCGGAGAGGATCCTTGGCGGTCCAGCGGCCGGTCTCGGCGTCATAGTCCCGAGCACCGAAGCGGGTCAGCCGCGTGTGCCCATCGTAAATGCCACCGGCGAAGCCGAACGGCTGGAAGCCGGGATTGCTGTCGGCCAGGACGTTGCCCCACGCATCGTAATCGAGCTGCTGGGCCACTGAGCCATCCGCGGCATTGAGGATGAGCCTGGGGCTTCCCAGGTGGTCGGAGATGATCCGGTACACCGTGGTCCCCCGCACCATGAAGTCTGGGACGTTCTCCTGCGTGGCGTAGATGAAGCGGCTCACCACCTGGTGGCTTCCATTCAGCTCCGCCACCACGCGCAGCTGGCCATCGTAAAGCAAGCCCTGCGTGAGCACCCCGTTGACGCGCTTGCCCACCTGGCGGCTCTGCGCGTCAATCACATAGCTCACCTGGGTGCCGTCCGGCAGCGTGGCCGCCACCAGGTTGCCCAACCCATCGTACTGGTACTGCCTGGGCCGGGCCTCTCCTGCCCGCTGGGACTGCTGCAGGTCACCGTTGGGCCCAAAGCTGTAGGCCGTGTCCCCGTAGCTCAGGAGCCTGTCCTGGTTGTCATAGGTGGCACTGCGCTGAGTGCCACCCTGCGTCACGGACAGCCGGTTGCCATTGGCGTCGTAGGTATAAGCGGCATAGGGCGCCCCATCCAGGGTGACAGTCTCCAGGCGCCCGGCGCCATCGTAGCTGTAGGCCCACTCCCGGGTGGTGCTCCGCACCTTCTCGGTCTTCTTGATGATGCGGCCACCCGCATCACGCTCCAGCGCGAGGTCGTAAACCGGGACGCTCTTGGCAGAGGCCGTGAAGGTCTCCATCTCGCCATAGCCGTTATAGCCCTGGCTGGTCGTCACCTGCGTCAGGGTGGTGCCGGACAGCAAGCCATTGTCCTGCCGGCGCGCCAGGTTCAGGGGTCCCACTCCCGAGAGCAGGCCATCTCCATCGTAGTTATAGGTGTAGGCCTGGCCATTGACCGCGAGGGACCGCGGAGTGAGGTCCGTGGTGTAGGCGTAGCCGACCTTGCCCTGCACGGCCCCCTTCCACTCCACCTGCGACACCATCGAGCCATCGTAGGTGAAGTCCACGCTCGCACCTGCCGGGTCCGTCATCACATCCAGCCGGCCCTGCGCGTCGTACACCACGTCCACCCTGGTGCGCGGCGTGCTCACCGCATCCACCCGTCCCGCACTGTCGCGCTCCACCTCTACGCGGGTGCCGTCCGGCAGCGTCTTGGAGGTGATGTCTCCGTCCAAATCGTAGCTGTAGAGCGTCGGCACACCGGGCACGCCCGGCAGGGGTGACGGGGGCATGTAGCTCTGCTCGGCATCGGCGGCCGTATAGGCGAAGCCGTGGGGAGCCCGGCCCGGAGGTGTCAGGGCCGTGAGATTGCCGTTGGCATCGTAGCCAAAGCCGACATGGCGTCCGCCTGGCAGCGTCTGGCCCAGCATGCGCCCCGCATCATCGTAGTCAAACGAAGCCACTCGCGAGTTCGGGTCCGTCATCGTCTCGAGTTGGCCTTGCGTGTCGTAGGTCCAGGACACCACGCGCGAGCCCTGCTTCATCTGCTGCAGCCGCCCGCTGGCGTCATAGGAGTACTCGATGGGAAGCAGGCTCGCCGTGGCCATCTTGACCGGGCGGCCATCCGCATCCAGCCAGGTGGTCGCCTTCCTGCCCAGAGGGCTCGAGTTGACGACCTCTCGTGTGTTGGCGGTGTACGTGGAGGAGAAGGTGCGGCCGTTCACGGTCACCGACTCGGTCAAGGTGGCGAAATCGGTCGGCGAGCCCCCATTCACCAGGGTGGCCGTCTGGCTGCGAGAGGCCTGGAAGGTCAGCCCGCTGGGCAGCCGGATGGTCCGTGAGGACTCCAGCGGCGCATGCATGCCGAAGAGCACGTGGGGGCCTGGGAGTACGGTCATCTTCGTGCCATCGGGAGCCGTCTCCTCCTGCGCGCCATTCAGGCGCAGCCGGGTGGTTGTCTCGAGCCCGGAGGGCGCCTTGGTGGTCCGCAGGTGGTCGCCATCGGACAGCTCCTGGCTCTTGAAGGTGTTCACGCGTCCCAGGGCGGTCTGCACCGCCACCTGCTGGCCACCCTGGATGAAGGTGCGCAGCAGTTGCTTGAACTGGCCATCCGGCTTCACATCCTTCGCAAGGCGGCCCGTCTCGTCGTACGTGTAGACGTGCAGCCCGCCGCGCGCATCCTTCAAGGACGTCAGCAGCCCCAAGGCCGTGTGCTCGAGCACGGTCTGCTCAGAGGCGGGGTTGGTCACGCGGGCGAGATACCCCTGGGCATCCGCTTCCAGCAGCGTGCGCTGGCCATGAGGCGCCACGATCGCCACGGGAGCCCCTGCGGGATCACGCTCGAGCTGGGTGTGCTGTCCGTGCTTCTCGCGGATCCCCACCAGCCGGCCGCTCGCGTTGTAATCGAACTCACGCACCGTGGCCCGGGTGAGCGCATGCAGCGTGCGCAGATGGCGCCCGTCATAGCTGAACACGTACAGCTCGGTCCCATCCGGAGAAGGAACGACGAGCTCGCTCGTCACGGACTGCGACAGCATGGGCTGGACGTGCCGCACACTGCCTCTGTCCGTGTCGCCAACGAACAGGGTGCCATCGGCCGCCACCGTCACGTCATAGGCAGAGATATTCACCCCCACCGCCGGTCCCCGCTCGGCGTACTGCCGGGTACGCGGGCCTCCCGCAGCGATGGTGAGCAGGCCTTCTGGCGTCAACCGCGCGACCTGGGAGTAGCCGCTGGCGACATAGACATACCCAGCCTGGTCCGTCGCCACCCGCCAGGGCAGGCGCAGGCACGTCGTCAACGCGGGGCCACTGCCGCTGCAGTCGCCGCCGTTTCCAGCGATGGTGCGGATGATGCCGTCCGGCGAGACTTTGCGGACCCGGTGGTTGTTGGAATCAGCGATCAGCACGCTGCCATCGGACGTGACCGCCACGCCCAGGGGGTAGTTCAAACGCGCCTGGATGGCACGCCCATTATCCCCCAAGAAGCCCCCGTTGTGCGTACCGGCGACCCGGGTCAGCACGCCATCGGTCCCCAGGCGGTACACGGCGTGGCTCCAAGCATCCGCGATGTACAGGGTGCCATCCTGCGCCACGGCGGTGGAGAGCACCGGTCCCAGCTGGGCACTTGTTGCCGGGCCGCCCACCCCCTCGCCCTGAATCCCGCAGGTGTCCGTGCCAGCCACTGTCGTGATGATGTTGTTGGGCAGCACGCGGCGGATCTTGCACTCCTCGCTGATGAAGACGCTCCCATCAGGTCCAACCGCCACATGCCATGCGCGCTGCAGGCTTGCCTGCAAGGCGGGGCCGCCGTCCCCGGTGCTCTGGCTGCTTCCAGTCCCCGCGAAGCGATAGAGGCGTCCCTCAGGGCTGACGCGGAACACCTGGTTCGCGTGGGTGTAGCGGTTGGCAACATAGAGGGTACCATCCGCTCCCACCGCGACGCTGATGGGCGACAGCCAGGCGTCGGTTGCCTTCATTCCATCCGTCACCTCTGAGCCGTTTCCACCTCCCGCCACCGTGGAGATCATCAAGTCGAGCGGCCTGGCCTGCTGGCGCAGCCCGTCTCCCAGGTAGAGCAGCTGCCCGGACACGTCGTACCGATGGTGGACGTCGAAGCGCCACCCGCCCACGCTGGAGGCAGGAGTGTCCGGAGTGCCCGTGAGAAGCGTGGAGAAGTTCTGCCAGACGACGACCGTGCGGGACCCGCGAGCCGTGGTGTAGGGCACCCCGGAGAGCTGCGCGAAGGACCTCTGGAAGTCGGCGGGCTGGTGGTACACGAGCTGATAGATGTAGCCAATGCGCCCCACCACCCGCTGAGTGCCCACGGTGGTGCGCCCGTAGGCATCCTTGCCATCCCAGGTGAACAGGTGCTGTTGATTGGGCTGGGGCGGGAAGGCGTGCGAGAAGCCGCGGCCGGCGACGGACAGCTCCAGCACCACGCTGGCGAGGCTCTGGGGCACGCTGGCGCCCGTGATGGGAATGGCCAGTGTGCGGTGGCGGCCCGGGACACGGTCGCTGGCGTAGTGCAGGCGGTACGGCGTGCCCACCACGGGCAGGCTCTCCCGGAGACTCTGGCTCTGGCACTCAATGATGGAGCCCCCGGTGCAATCAGGACCGGGCTCCGGGTTGTTGCTGCTGGGAACGGGCTGCCCCGGCGAGGTGGCATCCAGCGGCGGGCCAAAGGGCCAGTTGCAATCCCAGGGAGTGAAGTGGGTGATGGGGGTGCGCCACAGCGTGTGCTTCACCGGGTAGAGGTTGGCGAGTTGCTGCTGCTCGGCCTCGGTGAGGCCCAGCGCGGCCAGCGTCGCGGCATCGTCCGGCTGCCCATCGCCGGTGACATCCAGCTGGGCCTTGCCGTCCACGATGCTGTGAATGAGGATGACACGGCCGTTCTCGGAAGCCTTCCAGGCGCTGGCGCGCCTGTCGTAGTAGCCCACCGGGACGCTGTCTCCCACGGGGAAGCTCAGGAAGTTGTCCACGTAGAGCGCCACCGGCTGGCTGAACTGGACCTCGTGCGCCCCGGCCTGCAGCGCCTCGTCCACGCTCAACTCCACCGCGTAGGTGTACGCGCTGGTGGGGGGCAGCTCACCGGGCATGGCCCTGGGACCGCTCTCCCCGACCGTGTACTCGGTGGCCCGTACATTCAGGGTGGACAGCGGCGTGGTGCCGCCATTCGGCAGCAGCATCACGGCCTGAGTCCCGGGCGGGAACAGCACGGTTGCCCGCCGCGTTCCATCCGCATCCGTCACCACGCTGCCGCGCGCCACCTGGTACCCGCTCGCGTTGGCGAAGATGGGCGTCACCTGGCTGTCCAGCGGGATGAGGACGACCTCGGGCAGCAGGGCATAGTCCTTCCAGGGCGCCTGCACCTGCCGCTGCACGGGCAAAAACCCCTCCTTCTCGTACTGCACCGTCAGCGTCCCGCCTCCGTTGACGGCCAAATCGAACATTCCATCTTCACGCGTCAGGGTATGGCCGTACTGCGTGTGTCCCTGGATAGTGATGGTGACGCCAGAGAGCGGCTCGCCATCGCGCTGCTTCACCTGGCCGCGCAGTACGGCGACACGCCGGGCCTCGATGGTCCCCGGCGCCACGTCTCGCTGAATGGGGTTCGGGCCGGTGTAGAGAAACGCAGTGGCCTCCGCCATGGAGGTATAGCGGGTCTCGTCCAGAGGCGGCGCCACCTCTTCGGGGGACGGCGGCAGGTCCTCCAGCTTCACGGTGAAGGTGGAGGTCACTTCAGACAGATTGCCCGCCCGGTCCTTCACCCGCGCCACCAGCGTG
>DASVVJ010000371.1:0-36606 GCA_036389955.1 Myxococcaceae bacterium | reverse complement strand
CTTCAAGTACGGAGGCTTCCACGACACCTGCCTCGAGTACGAGCTGATCACCGCCAAGGGAGAGGTGCTGCGCTGCTCTCCGGATCAGCACCCGCTCATCTTCCAGATGATCCACGGCTCGTTCGGGACGCTGGGCATCCTGTCGAAGCTCAAGTTCCGCCTGGTGCGCGCGGCGCCCTACGTGCACGTGACGTATGAGACGTACTCCACGCTCGAGGGCTTCCAGCAGGCCATCTGGCGCCACTTCACCGCCCAGGACATGGACTACATGGACGGGCAGATCTTCTCGCCCACGAAGCACGTGCTGTGCCTCGGCCGCTTCGCGGAGAAGGCCCCGTACACCAGCCGCTACGACTGGCTGAAGGCGTACTGCGAGAGCATCCCCCGGCGCGCCGAGGACTACCTCACCACGTACGACTACCTCTTCCGCTACGACCGGGGCGTCACCCACGTGACGCCGAAGAGCGTGGTGGGCCGGGCGCTGTTCGGCAAGCTGGTGCACTCCGACAGCGTGCTCAGGGCCGCGGACCGGTTCCACCGCTTCCTGCCCAAGAAGAACCCATCGGTCATCGTGGACGTGTTCGTGCCCTTCTCGCGCACCGCCGAGTTCATGGACTGGTACCACCGCGAGATGCACTTCTACCCCGTGTGGTGCGTGCCCTACCGGCGCATGCATGACTACGAGTGGCTCACGCCCCGCTGGTGGGCTGGCGTGAAGGATCCGCTGTTCCTCGATCTCGCCGTGTACGGCATGAAGCAGCAGCCGGGCCGCAACATCTACCAGGAGTTCGAGGAAGAGCTGCAGCGGATCAACGGCACCAAGACGCTCATCTCGTACAACTACTACGACGAGCAGACCTTCTGGACCATCTGGAACCGGGAGACCTACCAGACGGTGAAGCAGCTCACCGACCCGAACAACATCTTCCGCGACCTCTACCCGAAGACGTGCAAGGCGGCGCTCGGGCTGGAGCAGCAACCCAGCTCGGGCCCCACGGTGCACTGAAGCGGGGGCCTGGTAGATTGGGGGGCCATGCAGGCCCCTCCGTCCCTTCCCACCTCCGTCCCACCGTCTTTGCCCGGAGGCCTTCCGTGGATAGGCCACGGGCTCGACTACCGGCGTGACCAGCTGGGCTTCTTCGTGCGCTGCGCGAGCCTGGGCGGCGTGCTCAAGGCCCACTTCCTGGGACACCCGGTGTACCTGCTCAACACCTCCAGTGCCATCGAGCACGTGCTGGTGAAGAACCCGCGCAACTACCCGAAGGACCCTTTCCAGAAGCGGGCGCTGGGGATGATTGGCAACAGCCTGTTCGTCAGCCAGGGAGACTTCTGGCTGCGGCAGCGGCGCATGATGCAGCCGGCCTTCCACAAGGACCTGGTGGCCGCCCACGGGAAGATGGCGGTGGCCGCCGCGCGCAGATGGATGGAGGCCCAGCAGGCCGGAGCGACCCTCGACGCGTACACGGAGATGATGGCCCTGACGCTGGACGTGGTGGCGGGCACGCTCTTCGGCGCCAACCTGCGCGACCAGGCCCGCGAGGTGGGCAGGGCCATGGAAGCCCTCATGCTGCGCGCCAAGTTCCTCTTCGAGAACCCCATCGCGCTGCCCCTCTGGGTGCCCACGCCGGCCAACCTGCGCTTCAAGGCCGCCATGCGCACGCTGCACTCCGTCGTGGCGGACGTGGTGGAGCGGCGGCGGCGGCAGGGCGGCCCGGGCGATGACCTGCTCGGCCTGCTGGTGGAGGCCCAGGCCGAGGACGGCGAGCACATGACGGACGTGCAGCTGCGCGATGAGTGCCTGACGCTGATGCTCGCCGGGCACGAGACGACGGCCCTCGCGCTGGCCTTCGCGCTGCTGCTGCTCGCGCGCAACCCGGACGCGGAGGCCACGCTGCGGCGCGAGCTGGCCACGGTGCTGGGTGGCCGCGAGCCCACGGTGGAGGATCTGCCCTCACTGCCGTACTGCGAGCAGGTGGTGAAGGAGACGATGCGCCTGTATCCCCCCGCCTGGGGCATGAGCCGCGCCGCCATCGAGGACGACCGCATCGACGGCTTCCATGTGCCCGCGGGCACGGTGATCTCCTGGGCGCAGTGGGCGCTGCACCGGGACGCGCGCTACTTCCCGGAGCCCGAGGTCTTCCGTCCCGAGCGCTGGGTGGATGGGTTGGAGCGCCGCATCCCGCGCTTCGCGTACTGCCCCTTCGGAGGCGGCCCCCGCCTGTGCATCGGCGCGGGCTTCGCGATGATGGTAACCCGGCTGGTGCTGGCCACCGTGCTCCAGCGCTTCCGCTTCGAAGCCGCGCCCGGCCCCGCCCCCGAGCTCATTCCCGCCGTCACCCTGCGCCCCAGGAACGGCATCCCCATGACACTGCGCGCCTGACGGTCCCAGCTGCCTCCTCCGGCAGGCGGCGGGAGGCTGTCCGGCCGCTGCTCATTCGCGCATTCAGACGCACGGCTAACGCCGGGTGTCTTCGGCGCTTGGGCGCCCTGGAGCCCCGTGGTACCGACGGGCCGTGCCCCGCTCCAGGCTTGCCACGCTCTTCCGGCGCTACCCGCTCCGGCGCCAGCTCGAGGCGTCCGACTGTGGTCCCGCCTGCCTGGAGATGGTGTCCTCCTGGCATGGCGCCCAGTACGCCCTGGCCGCGCTCAAGGAGCTGACGCACGTCCAGACCTTCGGCACCAGCATGCTGGACCTGGCCACCGCCGCGCAGCAGCTCGGCTTCACCGCCCGGGGGGTCCACGTGGAGGACGCCTCGGCGCTGGAGGACGAGGAGGGCCGGGCCATGCTGCCGGGCATCGCCCACTGGGACGAGAACCACTTCGTCGTCCTCTATGAAGTCACCCCCCGGGAGGCCGTGGTGGGGGATCCGGCCCTGGGCCTGCGCCGGATTCCGCGCGCGCAGCTCGGCCAGCACTGGAATGGCATCCTGCTGCTGCTGGAGCCCACCGAGGAAGTCTACCGGCCCAGGCAGTTGCCGGGCGGTTCCGCGGCCCGCCCGTCCCACGCGTTGAAGCGCTTTGCGCGGGGCCTGTGGCGCTACCGCGCGCTGCTCACCCAGGTGGCGGTGGCCACGGTGTTGCTCCAGTTATTGGCGCTCGCCCAGCCGCTGTTGCTTCAGGGGCTCGTCGACAAGGCCGTGGGCCGCCAGGACGTGTCGCTGCTTACCGCCATCGGCGTGGGGCTTGGCGCGCTGCTGGTGGCGCAGGTGGCGGTGACGGTGGTGCGCGGTGGCCTGCTCTTCCTGCTCTCCAGCGGCTACTCGGTGCTGCTGCTCGCGCAGTTCTGGAAGCGCCTGCTGTCGCTGCCCCTGTCCTTTTTCGCGCGGCGCCACCGGGGGGACCTGCTCAAGCGCATCGAAGACCACCAACGCATCCGCCGGATTCTCCAGGGCGCGGCGGCCTCGGTGCTGCTCGATGCCGTCATGCTGGTGGGCTACGGGGTGGTGCTCTACCTGTACGACGCCTTCGTGTTCGCCATCTTCGCGGTGTGCACGGTGCTGTACGCGGTCTGGTCGTTCGTGCTGCTGCCGCGCCGCTCGCGCCTGGACCAGGAACGCTTCCGGGTGGGAGCGGACACCAGCCGCCTGGAGATGCAGATGATCGGCGGCATCCACACGCTCAAGGCCAGCGGCGCGGAGCGCCAGGTGCGCACCACCTGGGAGCGGCTCCAGGCGCGGGACCACACGGCCAGCCGCGACCTCTGGAAGCTGGACACGCTGCACCAGGCCGGCGCGCAGCTGCTCAACCAGTCCATGTACGTGGGCATCCTCGTGTACGAGGCCCACCTGGTGCTCTCCGGCCGGCTGACGCTCGGGCAGATGGTGGCCACCACGTCGATTCTGGGCCTGGTCATCGCCCCCATGCTGAGCCTCATCTCCTTCGTCCACGAGCTTCAGAGCGTGCTGCTCTCGCTGAGCCGCGTGGACATCGTGTACCAGACGGAGCCCGAACTCTCTGACGACGCGCCCGTGGCCCCTGCTCTTCAGACCGCGCCGGAGTTGCGCCTGGAGCACGTCACCTTCCGCTATGGCTCACCGCACGAGCCGCCCATTCTGGACGACGTGAGCTTCACCGTCCCCGCGGGAAAAATGACGGCCATCGTGGGCCGCTCCGGCGCCGGCAAGACGACGCTGTCCCAGGTGCTCTACGGCCTGCACAAGCCGCAGGCGGGGCGCATCCTCTACGACGGCCAGCCGCTGGAGTCCTTCTCTCCGGTGGCCCTGCGCCGCTCGGTGGCCTTCGTGTTCCAGAAGACGGACATCTTCGACGGCACGCTGGCGGACAACATCGCCCTGGGCGACTCCCAGCCGGACCGTGAGCGGCTGCTGCACGCCGCGCGCACCGCCTGCCTGGACGATCTGCTCGCGCTGCCCAACGGCCTCGACACGCGCATTGGAGAGATTGGTATCAAGCTGTCCGGCGGCGAGGAACAGCGCCTCCAGCTGGCGCGCGCCATCTACCGCGACCCGCGCGTGCTCTTCCTCGACGAGGCGACGAGCCACCTGGACGCCACCCTGGAGCGTGCCATCACCGAGGCACTGCAACGCGAGGCCCGGGGACGCACGCTGGTGGTGGTGGCGCACCGGCTCTCCACCGTGCGCCGTGCGGACAGAATCGTGGTACTCGAAAAAGGGCGCGTGGTGGAACAGGGCACCCATGAGGAGCTGGTGGCGCTGCCCGGTGGCCGCTACCGCACGCTGGTGGAGAACCAGTTGGAGGGCTGAGCCATGGCAAGCGACCCGCGCGACGAGCTGGACCCCGCCCTCACCGACGAGCTGCGCGCCATCATGCGCCCGCGCGCCCGCCACTGGCTCTGGCTCACCGTGGCCCTGGTGCTGAGCCTGGGCGTGGGAGCGTGGCTTGCCTCACGCACGGTGCTCTCCGCCCTCTGGCGGTAGCAGCCGTCCTAGGAAGCTGCCTGGGCCAGGGCGCGGGTAAGGTGGCCGAGGATGTCCGTGCCCGCGCGCGCATCAAAGCCGAGGAACATGGGCGAGGCGTTGAGCTCCAGGAACTTGAGCACTCCGTCCGCTCCGCGCTTGAGGTCCATCCCCGTCCAGCGCAGCCCCAGCACCTCGGTGGCCCTCAGGCACTGGCGTGCCACCTCGGGCGGCAGCTCCACCTGTTCAATGCGCTCCTCGTGCTGCCGGAAGTCCAGCGCGCTGCTGGTGATCTTCAAGCTGGCGATGATTCGCCCGTCCAGCACGTAGACCCGGAGATCCTCGCCGGGCAGTAGCTCCTGGAACGTGACGGGGGCGGACTCCAGTGCGCCCAGGCGCTCCTCCGTGAGGTCCTCTGGAGTGAGCTCCCGGGTAGCGGCGCCGCCGGTGACGGGCTTGTAGGCCACGCGCCTGCCCGCGGCAAAGCGGCGCACGGCGGCTGGCTCATTCGTCCACAGCGTCTCGGGCACCGGCAGCCCCGCGGCTTTGAGCAGCGCGAGCTGCGCGGGCTTGTAGCACCGCCACTCGGAGGAGACGCCGTTGTAGAGAGGCACACCCTGGGCCTCCCAGCGCGACACCAGCCCCATCAGCGTGGTGGCCTTCTCGCGGAAGGCGATCAACGTGGTGCGCCAGTCCTCGTCCATGGACTCGGTGGCGTCCGTGCCGAAAGACAGCGGGTGGGCGTGCAGTCCACGCAGGTAGACCGCCCGGGGGCGCCCCACCCGGCGGCCGTCCACGGTGATGCCCTCCAGGCTGTCCGTCAGCTCCAGCCGCGTCCGCTCCGGGAAAGCGCGCGCGTCCATCACGAAGGTGTCCACGCCCTCGGCCTCCAGACGGCGCGACACCGCGTCCACGTGCTCGTCCTCGCGCGAGCCCACCACCACCACCGGCCCTGCCTGTGTGCTCTCGGTCATGACGGCTCGGCTCCTGACGTGTCCTGGGAAGACGGTGCCCCGGCCTCGGGGGGCGCGAGCACCGCCAGCAGCCCGGGCCGTGCGCACCACGCCTCGATGTGAGCGGGGGACGCGGTGCAGGGGCGGCCGTCGAAGAAGAAGGAGGGAATGCCGTGGGCGTGCGCGGCCTTGAGCGCGGCGGCCTCGCGCACCCGGGCCCGGGCTGCCTCGCGGGCCGGCTCCAGCGCGCTCCGCTCCAGTCCGGTGAGGGCGCACAGCTCCGCCAGCGGCTCGGGAGCGGTGAGCAGGCGCGCGAAGGCAGGCTTGGCGGCGCGCATGGACTGAAGGAAGACATCCGCCCCGTGCGCCACGCCCACGCTGACCAGGGCCTCGCATACCGCGGCGTCCCGTGCGTCCTCTGGATCCACCGGCGCCAGGCCCACGTGCAGCCGCAGCACCTCGGGGTGGCGCGCCACCGTGGCGGTGAGCTCCTCCAGCGCCGGGCCACACAGCTTGCACGAGGGGTGGGCCAGCACGACCAACGTGTGCGGCGCCTCGGCCCTGCCTACGGGTACGCCCAGCGTACCCAGCGCCAGCGCCAGCGGCCTCTCGAAGGAGAGACGCGCCAGGGAAGTGAGGGGAGAGCGCTGCAGCCGTCCCCAGTCCTGCCGGAGCGAGTCGTCCTCCTCACCCCGCGCGAGCAGGGGGACGGTGGAGGACAGCAACAGCCCGAAGAGCAGCACCAGCAGCAGCGCCGCGGGCACAAGCGCCAACAGCGGCGGCGGGGGCACACGCGGGGCCAGCCACAGCAGGAAGGCCAGCGCGCCGCCCACGTCCACTGCATGCACCGCCATGCACAGGGTGCAGAAGCGCCGCATCCGCACCTGCACCGCCACCAGCGCGAGGGACACGGGCAGCGCCAGGAGAAAGGCCGCGCCCGCCAGCCACACCGGCGCCACGCCTCCCGAGAGGGCCGCGCTGGCCTGCACCAGCAGGGACGCGCCGAAGAAGGCCGTGCCCAGCCCGGAGAGCGGCACCCCGCCCACGCGTGCCCAGTCCGAGGCCAGCACGCTCTCGCAGTCCACCGCGCCACCGCCTCCGCACAACACGGTGGCCTTGGCGCCGCGTGTCCACGCAAGCGCCACGAGGGAAGCTCCCAGCCCCAGCGCCGAGAGCGCCGAGAGCACCGTTCCGGGCGCGCGAGCCTCGGGAGGCAGCGCCCACACCGCGAGCCCCAGCAGCAGCGCAAGCAGCGCGCCCAGGCCCCAGCGCACCCCGGGCGAGGCGGCCCGGCCACTCAGCTCGAAGCGCGGCTGCCACTCCTCCAGCAGCCACTCGCGCGCGCGGCGTCCCAGGTAACCAGGCTCCGGCGCGCCGGGCGCTCCGCGCTCCAGGAAGACGACAATGCCGCTCCACAGCGAGGCCAGCTCCTCGCGGGGCATGACGCGGCTGCCATGGAGGCTGTCCCAGATGCGCAGCCCCGCGCCACCGGGCAGGACCGCCTCCAGCAGGCCAAAGCCCCCTGCCCCATCGCCAGCGAAGTGAAGGATGGCGGGCAACTCCGCGGGCTCTGCCGCATCCAGCGTCTCCAGGTCGCCCTGGCCCGCGGTGGGCTTCAGCCCCAGGCCGGGAGCCACCTCCACCACCGCCAGCAGCGAGGTGGGCTGCGGGTGCCGCTCGACGGCGGCGCGCACGTGCGTCCGGGAGTAGCGCAGGCAGCGGCGCCGGACGGCCTCGGCGAGCACCAGGGCCGGGCTATCGGCGGGAGTGGTGAAGTCGCGGAACATGGCGCAGGAGGGTGAGGCGCGGTGAAACCGACGAAAAAGCCGGTGGGGAACGTGCCCCACCGGCTGGCAACCACAAAGCCCTGGCTAGCAGCCGGTGCCGCAGTTGGGGCCTTCCTCACAGAAGGCCAGCGTGTGGCCGGCTGGCAGGGCATCATGACGCCCGCGGGACGCTGAGCTGCCGTGACTTGGAGCATGTTCATCATTGGACAGGCAGAGGAGAAGATGACCGACGACGAGCTGGTCGAACATCTGGACGAAGTGAAAGAGCAGGTGAAGGCACTGTCGCAGAGACAAGCCGACGCGTTTGGTCTGTCTTGCATCGAGAGAATGCTTCCGGCCTATCGGCGTGCTTCGGTTGGGCAAAGGTGGGATGGCGGTGAAGTCTTGAGGCGGATGGTTGACCAGGCCTGGAACTCCCTGGCTCTGGAACGGCCGCTCGAGCCAGGAACGGCGGAGGCGTGCAGGGAGGCCATCCCCAACGATGAGGACCTGGACAGCTTTGAGACAGCGGTCGCGTTTCATATTGGAAACGCCGTTGCTGACTTCCTGACCCAGTTTGAGGAGGGCCGGGAAAGCTATGGGTACTTCATGGCGGCCCGGGGTATCGATGTCATTGATCTTCTCGACGACGACTCCGACATCGATACCGATGTGATCGACGGCCTCTTCGAGCTCGAGATGAGCCGGCAGAACGCAGACCTCGAGCGCGTACGAGGTGCGACGGGAGTGGAAGACCTCCTCAATGCTCGCCGAGGCGGCGAAGCTCCGTCGGTGCTCGGCGCGGAGTGGATTTGAGGCGGCTCCGGCGCGCCAGGAAGAGCAGCGCCAGCGGCAACAACGAGGCGGCACCCGAAGAGCCCGCCGCGCACCCACAGCCTTCCGGCGAGCCTTCCCCATCGCCCGGACCGGGCTCCTGCCTGGCCGTCACCAGCACGGTGACGCTGTCCTCGCTGCTCAGCCCCTCCGGGTCCGCCACCTTCAGCATGAACGTGAGCACGGTATTCCTGCTGACCTCGGGCGCGGTGAAGAGCAGCGAAGGCGTCACGGGCCCGTCCAGGCTCACGGACGGGCCCGCGGTCTGAACCCACGCATAGCTCAGGCTGTCGCCGTCGGGGTCCATGCCGCTCCCCGCCAGTGTCACGGCCGAGCCTTCGGCGATGCCCTGATCCGGTCCGGCGCTCGCCACCGGGCCACGGTTCACGTTGCGCACCGTGATGTTCACCGTGTCCGTACTGGCGCCGAACTCATCGGTCACCGTGAGCTGGAAGGTGAGCACCGTGTCCTCGGTCACTTCCAGCGCGCTGAAGCTGGGCTGCGCGGTCGTGTCATTCCTCAACGCCACCGCGGGCCCCGCGAGCTGTGACCAGGCGTAGCTCAGCGCCGTGCCTGGCCCTGGGCTCGACGAACCCCGCCCATCCAGCGTCACTTCGGTGCGCTCCTCCACGCTCTGGTCCGGCCCGGCATTGGACACCAGCATCCGGTCCGGACAGGCATTGGACTCCACGGTGAGCGTGGGGAAGGGCGTGTTGGTGATGCCCGTGAAGCTCACGTTGTCGATGTCCCAGCCGATGCTGCCGATGTTGACGTCCGTGCCAATGCGGAAGCGCACGCGCACCGTCTGCCCCTGGTAGGCCGTGCCCAGGTTGACGGACACGGGGACCCATGCCGGGTAGTCCTCGCTGACGTCGCCATAGGCCGCCCGCCCCGCGAGCGGGTTGGTGCCCAGCGGGAAGATCTCCGCCACGTACCCGGGAGTGGCCGCGCCGCCGATGTCCGTCCACGTCTGCCCGTTGTCCGTGCTGAGCTCGATGACGCCTCCGTCATAGATGTCGAAAGAGTCCGCCTCGAAGCTGTAGCGGTGCTGGAACGTGAAGCCGAAGTCCCCCGTGGGCGCCACCTGGAGCGGCGGCGAGACCAGGGAGATGTCCGTCTTGGCCGGCGCATTCGGCCCGAAGAAGAAGCTCTCCAGGGGCGTCTCGGAGTAGCGGGTCCAGGGAAGGAAGTCCACCCAGCGCGGATCCCGCGTGAAGCTCCACACCACGTTCCTGCTCTCGACGTCGTCCGTCGCGGAGCTGTTGGCAGCCTCGTCCGTGTTGACGCGCAGATCGACACTGCCGGTGCGATCGCCCGGAATCGCCTGCTGCGCGTCACGGTAGGTGACGTCGAAGTGGAGGCTCCGGATGCTGGCCGGGCCGCTCACGGCGACAAGCACCTCGGCGGTGCCCACATCGAACGGCTCGATGGGCGGGAAGGTGAGCCTGCCTCCATTGGCGATGATGACCCCGGGCTCGGCCGATTCGACGGTCGCGGTGGAGGCCGTCAGCGTGTCCGTTCCCGTGTTGTACAGCTTCACGCGCAGCAGGCCCCGCTCGCCGTGGTCCACCACCCCATCGTTGTCACAGCCTCCCGGGGCCTCGACCAGCTCCACATCGGCCAGATCCACGTCCTTACCGGTCTCGAAGCTCTCCACCACGCCCACATGGTTGGTGGAATCCAGCTCCGGGCCCACCGCCCGGAGCCCCGCTCCACGGCGGGCAAAGGCGGCGTGGCACAGCTTGAAGTCCTGGGGATCATTCGCGTACGCCGCCATGAGCAGCGCGTCGCGCGCCTCCAGGAAAGTGGGGAGCACGGGCGTCAACTGGTAGCCCATGACGAGGTAGCGCTTCATCCGCTCCTGGGCCTGGGAGAAGCTCAGCCGCGAGCTGTCACGCAGCAGGGCTGTGTAACACTCCCACAGCATGATGCCCCACACCTCGCCTGAGTTATGGGCCTGGGCATTGGAAGCCGAGGCGGGGCCGGGGTTCTGAGGCACTCCCTGCGGCAGCGCCACCCCGTGCTGGATGTGCTTGAAGGTGAGCGCGTTGCGCGCGAAGTCCGTCGAGTAGGGATAGCGCCTCAACCCAAAGTAGTAGCTGTTGTTGCCAGCCCCGCTGGGCAACGCGCCTCCAGAGACGTAGCTGGCCACCGAGTAGGCCCCCTGGAAGTTCTCATTGCCCGGCTGCTGCGCGTCCTGGGCCCGCACCATCATCAGCAGGGCGTGGAAGTCCGCCCACCCCTCGCCCATGGCCCCCCCCTGGTTGTTGGTCAGGCCGCTGCCGTCACCGATGAGGCGGTTGCTGATGTAGTGCCCCCACTCGTGGGCCACGATTCCATTGTCCAGCGCGCTGTCACGGTGCACCGCGAACTCACGCAGCAGCCTGGCTGTCACCGTGCCGGTGGCCAACTGGGTCTTGATGCGCGCCCCATCACTCTGGGTAATCGCCAGCACGGGGATGGTGACGGTGGCATCGGTGCCCGTCACGGCCGGCGGGGGGCCGGACGCGTTGTTCGCGAGGATGACGCCGATGGCGCCCGCGTTCTGCGCGTTCTTCACCTTGGCGGGGTTGGTGCAGGTGCCACGGTCGATGAGGGCGAACTTCCCCGCCAGGTTGGTGTTGGTGAGCACCTGGCAGCCATCGTTGCGGTTACCGGTGTTGTCCGTGGCCAGGACGACTTCGGCCGTCACATCGAAGGACTGGGGACCAAACGTCCCGGTCGCGGTGAAGTAATCGCCAGCGATGTCGGAGGGCGGGAGGACAGAGACGCCGTAGCGGGCATTCGGCGTGAACAGGTACATCTGCAGGCGCGGGCGGGCGCCATCCGCGGGGACGATCATATTGGCGTTGTTCTGCCCGCTGAAGTCCTGAGCCTCGACGCGCAGGCTGTCGTTGCCGATTCCGCCGCGGCCGTAGTTGTCGTTCTGCGCGTTGCCGTTCTGCTCGGTGAAGCCCGCGTCGTAGTACCAGTCATGCAGGAAGTTGGTGACGTAGAACAGCTGCGTCACCGCGGCCATCCGCTGGCTGGGGCTGGCGCCTGGCTGCCGGGTGACATCGTAGACGTAATCAAAGGTGTTGGGGCTGGTGGTACTGGCGCGAAAGTCCGTGCCGTCGAACCCATCCGCCCCGGAGACGTCCACATAGGCATCCACGTTATTGCCCACCGTCTCGGTGGCACCGGCGGGAAGCCACGGATCGTTCTGGCTGAAAGGGGCGTTCTGCAGGGACACGAGGCCCGGCGAGATGAGGGATGGCTGGTACCCATCCGGCGTCCCCGTGGGGTGCGGCGAACCCACGAGCCCCTGGGGACCGTCGTACGGCAGGAACGGCGCGGAAGAGTCCGCCCAGACGCGATAGGAGAAGGTGTCCGCAGAGGAGAGGTTGTGGCGCATGAGCAGCCGCCCATCGTCCGCGGAGACGACATAGGCGTAAGAGGCCGAGTCCTGGCCGCTGCCCTGCTCCGTGTGCAGCTCCACATACCAGGCGGGCACGAGCTGGGAAGGCAGGGGAAAGACGACGCGCTTGACGCGAGCAGGCGTCACCAGCCGCTTCGTGCCCGAGGCCCGCTGGGCAGGCTCGAAGTCGAAGAAGGAATAGGGGCCCTCGGCCTGCCCCACCGGCTCCAGGTCCGTGGCCACCAGGGCTTCACCATGGAGATCCGCGTAGCTGCGAGTGATGGCTTCGGGTGCGCCCAGGGAGAAGCGCAGCTTGCCGAGGCGCGTCTCCGCGCCCACGTGCGGGGTCAAATAGCCAGAGGCGCCCAGGAGCTCGTGCTGCGCGTTCATCACCAGCGTGAGCTTCTGGCGGAAGACCTCGATGCCCTCCACCTCTTGCCGGAAGCTGACGAGGACAGGTCCCCTGCCATCGGCGGGCTTCACCACGGTGGCTCGCACGGAGTCCGCCGCCGAAGCGGTCAGCCCATACAACGGGGCAAGCCGGGCCAGGTGCACCCGCGCCGCGTGCTCGGCCCCCATTCGCTTCAGCCCGGACAGCATGCGGGGATCGACCCCTGAGCGATTGCCCGCCACGACGGTCGGCACCCCGAGCCGAGGATCGGTATGGAGCACACGCGCGCCAAGAGCATGCGCGGCGGGGAGGCGCTCGTCGCGCCGGGCTCTCGCCGGGCTCGAAGCGAGTGCATCGAAGGAAGCGGGCTCCTGGGCGCCGGCGGTAGCGCTCAGGAGCAGCAACAGGAAGCCAGACACCGGCAGAACAGATTGCTTCACGGAGTGCCCCCAGGGCCACAGCGCATTCAGCTGAGGGACCGAGTGTATCCGTTCTGACCGGGATCCTGCTCCAGGGCGCTCAAGTTGTTGCTTTGTACAGCGCCCACTCCTCCTTGATGGCACGTGCCACATTCGGGCGTGCCGTCAGGCGATCGAGGTACCCCCGCAGCACCGGCCAACGCTCCAGGCCGATGCCCGCCGCCTGGCACCAGTTCAGAGCCGTGCCAAGGTAGGCATCCGCCACAGTGAAGCCCACGCCGAGCAGGAAGTCGCGTCCGTCGAGGTGCTTCGACAGGAACTCGAACTTCACGGGCGCCACCTGCTCGCGCACGAACGTCTTGGCCTCGGCCGGCCACTGCGGAGTGAAGATCGTATAGAAAATCTGCTTGTGGAGCTCCGTGGCGACGTAGTTCAGCCACTGCTGGAGCTGGTAGCGCTCGAGCGTCCCCGCCTTGGGAGCCAGCCCCCGCTCCGGCTTGAGGTCCGCGACGTACTGGAGCACCGCCGGGACCTCGGTCAGCAACACCCCCTCCCGGGTACGCAGCGCGGGAACCTGCCCCTTCGGATTGATCTGGAGGTAGTCCCCTCCGTCCGCCAGCTTCTTGGTGCGGACGTTTACCTGATGGAAGGAGGCGGGCTCGTCGAGCTCGTAGAGCGTGATGCGCGTCGCCAGAGAGCAGGTCATCGGAGAGAAGTAGAGTTCCATGGTGGAGCGGGTAATGGCACGCCCAGGGAAGCGGCGTCCACGCTTTATCTTCTGTAAAGTAGCGCCATGCAGAGCCATGCCACCCTGGTCTTCGCTGACGGCGCATGTTCGGGCAACCCTGGCCCGGGCGGCTGGGGCGTCATCATCGTCACTGCCAACAGTGAGGTGACGGAACTGGGAGGCCACGAGCCGGGAACCACCAACAACCGGATGGAGCTCACGGCGGTGGGCAAGGCGCTGCGCCACCTGGAACGGACCCCGGGGCCGGTGCACATCTACACGGACTCCACCTACGTCATTCAGGGCATCACCAAGTGGGTGTTCGGCTGGAGCCGGCGCGGGTGGAAGACGGCCGAGGGAGGCGACGTGGCCAACGCCCTCTACTGGAAACGGCTGATGGCGCTGTTGGCTGAGCGCAAGAAGGCTTTTGACGGCGAGGCCTCTCAGGTGGAGTGGCGGTACGTGCGTGGGCACGTGGGCGTACCGGGCAACGAGCGGGTAGACGAGATCGCCGTCGCCTTCTCCAAGGGGCGCAGCACGAAGCTCTACACGGGCCCGCTGCAGGGGTACGGAGTGGCGGTGCACGATGTGCCCGAGGACACCTCGCTGCCCGAGGAGAAGCCCCGGCAGGAGAAAGTCGCGGCGTACTCCTACCTGAGTGAGGTGGGGCGCACGGTGATGCGCCACGCGACGTGGGCCGAGTGCGAGCGCCGGGTGAAGGGCGTGCCAGGCGCACGCTTCAAGAAGACGCGCAGCGTGCAGGATGAAGCGAAGGTGCTGGAGGACTGGGGCGTCAAAGCCCAGGACGTCCGAGGGCAGGACTGAAGGGAGACATCGATGCTCAGACAGTTGGGCTACCGCCATCTGCAGAACACCCAGGGAGAACCAGCTTACAACTGCTTCCTCCAGCTGCTCCCTCTGCTGTCGGACCCGGAAGCCGACGTCGATCAGCAGACGGTCTATGTCGATCTGGCCCAGGCGGCGTTCGTGGCCAGCTATCCGGATCTGGTCTTTTACTGGGCGGGCCTGGCCCACCTGGGGATGGAGCAGCTTGGAGACTCCATCGCCCGATTGCGCACGCTCTCGCTGCTGGCCGTTTCGATGGAGGCGCTCGAGTTGCCGGAGGCCCCAGCGGCCCGGCGCATGGCCTGGGACCACGCGCGCTCCATCGGGCATGAGAGCGCGCGGCTTCACGCCGACGCTCTTGCCGCCACCGTGCCAGACTTCGACCCCCACACGCCCCTCACCGAGGCGGAGCGTGCACACCTGCGTCAACGCCTCATCCAGGCACACGAAAACCATCAACGGTCCCTGGTAGGCCGCGGCATCGACCCCGAGAAACCCTTTCCCGAGAAGGCTCGGGCTCCCGCAGGTGACACATGACGGCTCGCGAGCCGACAGGCCCCAGAGGCCAGCTACTGATGGGCGTGCTGCCCGAGGTGCGCCGCGACGCGCTCGGGTTTCTCACCCGGACGTCGCGGGCCCACGGCGCGGTCGCGCGCTACCGCCTGGGGCCGCTGCGCAGCTACCTCGTCACTCACCCGGATGGGGTGAAGCGGGTGCTGCAGGACAACGTGAACAACTACACCAAGGACCACATCAGCTACAGCCTGGTCCGGTGGATCGGCGGCAACGGCCTGGTCACCAGCCAGGGAGACTTCTGGCTCCGGCAGCGCCGGCTCGCGCAGCCGGCCTTCCACCGCCAGCGCATCGGTGCGATGGCCGGGATGATGACACGGGCCACCCAGGAGCTGCTCGAGCGCTGGGAGTCCGTGGCCGCTCAGGGCCAACCGCTGCACGTGGGCCCGGAGATGATGGGCCTCACCCTGCGCATCGTGGGAGATGCGCTCTTTGGCACCAACGTGTCGGAGAAGGCCGCGGTGGTGGGGCAGGCTTTCGACGTGCTGAACGCGCAGGTGGTGGACCGCTTCCGGACCTTCAATGTCATCCCGCCGGTGCTGCCCACCCGGGCCAACCGCATCTTCCGCAGCTCCATCAAGACGCTGCGCGGCGTGGTGGGGGAAATGATCTCCGAGCGCCGCAAGTCCGGCGAGGACCGGGGAGATCTGCTCTCCATGTTCATGCTCGCGCGGGACGAGGAGACCGGCGCGCAGATGGATGACACCCAGCTCATCGACGAATCGGTGACCATGCTGGTGGCGGGCCACGAGACGACGGCCACGACGATGAGCTGGATCTGGACCCTGCTGCATCAGCACCCCGAGGTAGAGGCCAAGCTGCACGCCGAGGTGGACAACGTGCTGGCCGGGCGCCTGCCCACCCTCGAGGACCTGCCCCGCCTGCCCTACTCGCGCATGGTGGTCGAAGAGGCGCTGCGGCTCTACCCACCGCTCTATGT
The DNA here is from genome assembly GCA_036389955.1 of Myxococcaceae bacterium. Classification (GTDB taxonomy): domain Bacteria; phylum Myxococcota; class Myxococcia; order Myxococcales; family Myxococcaceae; genus DATHBR01. The sequence continues at coordinate 20,883 of DASVVJ010000371.1, read as the reverse complement.
GCTCAGCCGCAAGGTGCGCGAGGACGATGAGCTGTGCGGCTTCCACATCCCGGGGGGCTCGTCGGTGGACCTCAGCCCCTACGCCACGCAGCGGCTGCCCGAGTTCTGGGAGGAGCCGGACCAGTTCCGTCCCGAGCGCTTCACCCCGGAGCAGGTGGCCAGGCGGCCGCGCTTCGCCTACTTCCCGTTCATCGCCGGGCCGCGCCAGTGCATCGGCAACACCTTTGCCCTGATGGAGGCTCAGCTCATCACCGCCTGCATCTCCCAGCGTTTCCGGCTGCGCATGGTGCCCGGCTATACGCCCACCCCCGAGCCGCTGATCACCCTGCGTCCCACTGGCGGGCTGCCCATGCACCTGGAGCGGCGGCAGGCTCCCGCCGCCCAGGCGTAATGGGGCTAGCGGTGGCCATTCCGGCCCACCAGCGCGAAGGCCCGCAGGGCAGAGCCCGTGGCCCCCAGCACCTTGAGCGGCGGCACCACCGCGACGAACTCGTATGCACGCGCCCGGGACAGGTCCTCCAGCTGCACGTTCTCGATGATGTAGATGCCGTTGTCCGGCACCAGCAGCAGGTGCACCGGGAACAGCTGCAGCTGAGGGATGTAGACGGCGGCCGGACGCTTCTCGAAGGTGAGCGTGTCCGCCCCGACGACGCGGGCGCCCTTCTCCACCAGGTACTTCGCGGCATCCAGACCCGGACCGGGCGACTCAGCCCCCTTGTAGAGCTCCGGGTCGTTCTTGAAGTGCTGGCCCCAGCCCGTGCGGATGAAGACGGTGTCTCCGGGACGCAGCTCCACCCGCTGCCTCGCGGCCGTCTCCTTCAGGTGCTGGGCGGTGATTTCGAACCCCGGAGGCAGCGGCTCGTCGCTGCCCATGAGGTAGCGCGCCACATCCAGCATCACTCCCCGGTTCGTCAGCAGGTCCATCGGGTAGTGGTCGATGGCGAGCTCGGCGCCCACCCCGCTGCGCCCAATCCCGCGCGGATCACTCGTCGCGGCGTTGGCATCCACCCCGCCGTAGAGCACGCCGTCGTGCCCGATGTGGCCCACGGCATCGATGCTCGGAGCACCGTGCTGCCCGCTCCACTGCATCGAATCCGAGGCGAAGGAGATCTGCCCACCATCCCCGAAAGAGCCACGCGTGTTGGCGTGCGTGAAAGGCACGGACATGGAGTACGGCGGGTTGAGCCCGAGCACCGGCGAGTTCTCATCCCAGATGTGGCTGAGATCAATCACTTGCGCGCGCTCCACCTCGCGGATGAGCCTGGCCGTCTGTCCGGGCGCATCGACCTCATGAGCCAGGGCGGTGGACGCCCCGAGCAGCATGGATCCCAGGCACATGGTACGGAGCGTGGAGCTGCAACGATTGAACAATCTCTTCCAAGACACAGTCGCGAGGTGCATGATGTTTCCCCTGAGGTGATGCCTGTCCTCAGTGCACGTCCTGGACCAGCGCGAACCTCGTGGAATCTCGTCCGCCGCAGCGCCTCGATGCTTCACCGCTGCCTGTATTCAACCCCGGCAGGTGGACACTTCCTCAATGACTTCCAGCGGTTGCCCCGTGCTTCGGAATTGAAGCGTTCATTCAAATGCGACCCATGACTAAAGGGAATGCCACTCGGGGAAATCACTGGCTACAGATTAGACAGTGACGTCGGATTGAGCAGGGACATACACAGGCAACTCAACACGCAGACGTGCGCCCAGCCACATCGCTGGCGCCCTGGCGATGGGTGCGCCAGTCCGGGAAGTATCGGTCGAGGTAGGCCTCGTATGGGGTGATTTCACTCTGAGAGAGGTAGGCGCCGTAGCACCGCACCTGGCGCTTCCAATACTCGAGCACCCGCGCATACCGCTCTTCCCGCCCCAGGCGGCGAACCAGCCCCTCCAGGTACTCCAGCTCTTCGAGCATCTCCGCGCACTGCGCGGTGCTGGCCCCATTCATGCCGTACAAGACGCCCATCGGCAGCTCGTGCATGGCGTGGTGGAACCAGTCCACCAGGTGCTCCGCGAGGGGAACCATGACCCGCATGTCGCCAGGGCTCCACTCGTCCGCCTTTCTCAGCATGGCGAAAGAGCTCTGCGCCTCCTCGGGCAGCTGCTGCCAGAGCCTGACCGCGTTGCTGTAGCGCCTCATCAGCCAGGCAAACCACCGGGCCGCGGTCGCATCACGGCTCGCGTACCGCTGCTTCAGGACCGGAAAGACGAGGTCGCGCAGCAGCGGGTAGCGCAGCTGAGGAATGCCCACCTCGGGTGGCACCGGGTTCCTGTCGATGGCCTCCTCGCAGACCCAGGCCACCCAGCGGTCTCTCCACTCCGCTGGGTAGCGGCTCAGCGATGCGGCGAGCGCCTCCGCGACGTCGAGGGCCTCACGCCGCTGACCGCGCGCCTCGAGGGCCAGCATGCGCTCCCAGCGCTGCTGGTCTTCGGGCTCCATCATGGGCGGGGTGGGACTCAGGGATTGGGCCCGATGTAGTCCTGCTTGCCAATGTCGATGCCGTTGTGCCGCAGCAGCGCGTAGGCCGTGGTGACGTGGAAGAAGAAGTTGGGCAGCACGAAGCCGAGCAGGTAGCTCTGCCCCGTGAAGTGAACCTCACCGCTCCTCAGCTTGAGGGTGACGCTGCGCTCCTCGCTGCCGTCGATCTGCTCCGGCTTCACGCTCTTCAGAAAGTCGATGGTCTTCGCGATGCGGGCCTTCAGCTCGGGGAACGTCTTCTCCGTGTCGGGGAAGCTGGGGATCTCGATTCCCGCCAGGCGGGCCGCGCAGCCCTTCACCGAGTCGGTGGCCGTCTGAATCTGGAAGGTGAAGGGAAGCATGTCGGGCGCCAGCCGCGATTGGGTCAACACCGACAGGTCCAGCTTCTTCGCCTCGGCCTGCGCCACGGCTTTGTCGAGAATCGCCGAGAGGTTGCTCAGCATACGGATGAACACGGGGACAGACGCCTGATACATGGACAGGGACATGATGCTCGCTCCTTTACAAGAGAGGGGGACTGCAGGCGATGCTGAAGATGAGCAAGCTCGATATCGCCGCCCTCCAGCGCGCCGCCGAGGCCAGGCCGGGCGTTTGAGGGGCTCATGGGCTCAGGGGCTTGGCTGAATGGCCGGCTGCTCCTCCCGGCGCAGCTTCGCTTCGAGCACGAAGGTCCCAAAAGGGACAAGTGACGCGGCGAAGGCGCCTACCACGCGAAGCAGCGGCCAGCGGTGGGCCATGGCCACCTCGAACAGCGAGGGCATGTACACCACGAAGAGCACGCCGTGAGCCATGCCCACGACCTTCACGGCCAGCGGCATGCCGGCCAGGTACTTCAGCGGCATGGCGATGAAGAGGAGCACGAGGAAGGAGAGGCCCTCCAACATCGCGATGGCGCGGAAGCGCCCCAGGGGAGTCTTCAACATGGCCGAAGCATAAGAAGAACGGGGGCCTGTTGAGGAGAGGGGGCCTCTCGGGCCAGCAGGCTACCTGGCCGTGAAAGCGAGCAGTGCCTCGAGAACGGCCTGGGGCGCCTCCACCATCGGGTAGTGCCCGATGCCCTCCAGTGAGACGATGTCCGGTTGGGGCACCAGCTCACGGTAACGGGCCGCCATGTGCGTGCCCGAGACCGGGTCCGCCGCGCCATTCACCATTCGCAGCGGGACGCGGGTGCGCTGGAGCGCTCCGGTCCAGCGCTCCCGGTGAACCACCCGGTCCGCCATGAAGCGGATGTGACGGTGGGCGAGCCGAGAGCCCCCGTTGTAGGTGATGACCTCCCAGAACTCCTTCAGTTCCTGCTTTGAAGGCCGGGTCTTCTCGCCGAAGACAGCGCTGAAGCTCCGCTCGAAGGAGCGCTGGGTGACGAGCCGCGAGACCAGGGGGCCTACCGGGCTTGCCAGCAGCCGCTGAATCAACCGGGGCTGGTAGACCTCGGGGAAGAGGCCGCCGTTGAGGAAGCACGAGGAGCGAAGCACCAGCCCCGCCTGGCCCGCCTGCTCACGCTCCAACTGGCGCGCGAGCAGCTCCTGGACGACGGAGACCCCGAAGTCGTGGGAGAGCACGTGGACGTGAGTGACGCCCAGTGAAGCCATCAGCCGCTCGGCGAGCGTCGCCTGGTCCAGCAGCGAGTACCCGTGCCGCGAGGGCTTGTCCGAGAAACCGTAGCCCAGCTGATCCGGAGCCACCACGCGGAACCGGGCGGTGAGCTGGGGCCAGAGGCGGGACCAGTCCCACGAGGAGGTGGGAAAGCCGTGGAGGCACAGCAGCACGTCTCCCGCGCCTTCGTCGCGGTAGAAAATGCGGTGTCCCTCGAAAGAGAAGCTCTTCCCCTCGCGCTTCCAGTCGCTGAGCTGCATGGTGCGCATTGTGGCACCGCACAGCCTGGCTGTCTTCGCGGCCTGATTCGGAACTCACTTCACCGGAGGCCGCCGGTCACGCCAGGGAGCGGCTTCCTCGAGCTGATAGGCGAGCCCAAACAGAGTGGCCTCTTCGCCCGGACGCGCGGCGAAGTGACTGCCGATGGGCCAGCCCGCTGGCGCGGCGAAGAGCGGCACACTCATGGCGGGACCTCCCACCATGTTGTGGATGGCCGTGTACCCGGCCAACGTTTCGGTGCGCCGGATCAGCAGTTCGCGGTCCAGGTCCGGCGCGAGCGTGCCAAGGGGGAACGGTGCATTCGGCACCGTGGGGCACAGCACGACGTCGTAGCCCTCGAAGTACGAGCGCATCCGCCGGCTGGCGTCTTCCATGGCCGACATCATCCGCTCGAGCGCCCCACCCGGCAGACCGCGATACCACTCGATCAACGAGAGCGTGAAGGGCTCCATGTCGTCAGCCCCTACCGGCCGCCCAAGCATGCCCTGCATCGACGAGGCGAGCATGGCCATCCCCGCTCCAGCGACGGTGAAGAACGCCTCGGAGAGGAGCGGCCCGTTGAGGTCCGGAAGCGGAGCTTCGACGAGCTCGTGGCCCAGTGAAGTGCACAGCGCCACCGTCCGCTCGAGTGCTGTCTGCACCTCCGGAACTGGCGCCTCGCCCATGAGCGTCCGCGAGTAGAAGCCGATGCGAAGCCGGCGGGTGAGCGGCCGCTCGACGTAGCCAACGGGCGGCCCCGCCTTGCCGCTGCTGCGATCCTCGGTGAGCGAGAACAGAAGCGCGCTGTCGCGCACGCTCCAGCTCACACAGTGGTCGCGCAGGAGGTCAACCGGCATGGCCATGCCGGTGGGGACGATCCGCCCCCGGCCTGGCATGAAGCCGAAGAGGCCACACGCGGCCGCGGGAATCCGGATGGAGCCTCCCCCATCGCTCGCGTGGGCCATGGGCACCATCCCACTCGCGACAGCGGCGGCAGCGCCTCCGGACGAGCCCGTGGCGGAACGCGAGAGATCCCACGGGTTCCGCGTCACGCCCTCCAGCCGCGTCTCCGTGCTGCCGAGCAACCCGAACTCCGAGGTCGTGCTCTTGCCCAGGGTGATGAGGCCCGCGGCATCGAGGCACTCGGTATACGGCGAGCCCTGGTTCGCGATGTTGGCGCGGAAGAGCCGTGAGCCCATCGCACAGCGCTGGCCCGGGTAGGCCATGAGGTCCTTCACCAGGAACGGCACGCCGCCGAGAGGACCCGACAGCCGCTGGGCCGCCCGGGCCCGCGCCGCCTCGAAGTCGTGGCTTGCCAGCGCATGGACTTTGGGCTCCACGGCCTCGATGCGGCGGATGGCCGCATCCACGAGCTCCAGCGCACTTACCTCTCCGCGAGCGACGAGGCTCGCCTGTCCGACGGCATCCAACTGGGAAAAGTCGTTCATGTGGCCACCCACCTGGTGAAGCCCGCGAGGCCCGCGAGCTGGTAACTCCAGAAGCCCTGGAATGCGTTACGGATCGACGCTTCGTCCTCGTGCGCCTCCAGAATCGCGACGATGGTGCGCACGGTGTTCCGGAAGATCTGCTCGAGGACGAAGTGCGTGCCCGCCGTGAGCGGCACGCCCCGGTCCGCCCGGAGCTTCGCCAGCGTGGGCCGCATCAGCGTCTTCACGAACTGCGCGGCGAACTCCTGGTAACGAGACCCCTTCGCCCGGTCGAGCAGGATGACCACCCGCAGCCGGTGCTCGATCCAGAAGCGCAGGAGCTCCTCGGCCGCGGCCCGGGCCGAGGCATCGAGCGCCGTGAGGTCCTCCGTGCGAGCCAGCTCGCGGACGCGCCTGCGCACCAGGCGCAAGAAGGTGGCTGGGAATGTCTCCGGCAGCACCTCGTAGAAGAGCGCGTCCTTGCTCTCGAAGTAGCGATAGACGTTGCCCGTCGACACACCCGCCCGCTCCGCGATGCCCGCCACGGTGGCGCCCTCGTAGCCGGCCTCAGCGAAGGCCTGCTCGGCTGCCGTGAGCACACGGGCATGCGTCTCCGGTTTGCGTGTCTGGACCATCGCCGCTCCTAAAGTGAATGATGCGTTCACTTTTGGCGGCTGTCAACCGGACTCACCGGCGCCTGGCGCTCAGTTCAGCTCCACCTCGGTCACTCTCCCCTCCTCGACGCGTGCTTTCTGGCGGCGCCTGCCTGAGCGCACCCGGTAGTCCCCGGGAGCAAGCGCCAATCCGAAGCGCCCCAGGGCGTCGGTGCGCAGGTGCACGGTGGGCCCGTCGGGTCCTGGGCCCTGAATCTCGACGACGGCGTCCGCCTCGGGCACCAACCCCTGCGCCTTGGTCAGAGGGCCCTCGCGCACCCACCGCTGGACTCTGCCGCCCAGGCCCGTGCGGACCGGGTAGACATGAGGCTCGCGGCGCCTGAGGGACCCGGTCATTCCTTTCCGCTCAGCTCACGAAGCACCGCGAGCACTTTGGGTGCGAGGTCCACGAAGGGCCCGTCCGTGGTCTCCCATATCCCTGCCAGCTTGACCCCGTGGGCCCGGGCCAGCTTCATCCGGCGCTCGTAATCGCGGACCAGCCGGGCGTCCGTCTGCAGCCCCGACACCGCGTCGAGCTGCCCGGCCCGGCGCCGCAGGGTCACCTCCGGGCGGGTGTGCACGAAGAACGTCGGCGGGGCTTCGCGCAGCACCTCCTCCCAGAGGGCGTTGAGCTCCGGCAGGGCTCCCGGCTCTTCGGCCCACCGCCCGTCATAGAGGTATGCATGGAAGGTGATCCAGCCGCGATCGGAGATCATCACCGCGGGGCGCTGGCGCCACTGGTGCTGCTCGAAGAAGCCCTCGCGCACCGCCTTCATGCGCGCCTTGAGCCAGGCCACCATCGCGCGGTTGGACGACGCGTTGGCCTCGATCATGGGCACACCGCCTGGGTAGCCCTGCGTCACCGCCCAGGCGTTGCCGTCCTGAAAGACCGCCGACAGCTCCACCGCCCAGCCTTCAGCCTCGAGGGCTTTCCGAACCGCGGCAATGGTGGTGGTCTTGCCCGCGCCCTTCGTGCCCTCGACACAGATGTGAAGGGGCCGGGCACTGCCCAGGCCGCCACGACGGGTATCACCCATGACCGGTGCCTCTCATGCATTCCTCCCCGGCGGCCGGAACAGGCCCGGGTGCAGCGGATAGAGCGCGTCATTGAGCGCGCGCAGACAGCGCCGGTGCTCCAGCTCCCGGCCCTCATCGTCCATGGCGCTCACGAGCTTCTGAAGCGCCCGCAGCGAGCCGGTGACCAGTACCAGGGTGGCCTTCGCGGCGGGCATCGCCAGGTTTCGCGACTCGTGGCGATCGGCCGCCGAGCGGTCATCTCCCGGCAGCGCGGAGAGCGTGGCACGCGCGTGGCCGAGCACCGCGCGAAACAGCGGGACATCGCGGGCATCGAGCACGCACACGGGCGGATCGCTCTGGGCCGCGGTGCGCGCCTCGGTCAGCCGCGCCAGGTGCACCAGATCCCGCTGCCCGTTGAGCTCGTTCTCCACCGCCGTGGACAGCCCCGCGAGCAGCAACGTCACCGAGGCCACATGCGCGACGGACGCGTGTCCCCGCGCGAGCACCGCGTCGAGGAGCACCTCGGGGGCGGTGTCCCGAGGGTTCAGGTACGTCATCGCCGCGGCGTGGCCCATCGCCTGCCGCTGCGCCTCTCTCACACGAGCGAGCAGCGCACTGTCCGGCGGCAGGGACCCGAGCGACCAGCCCTCGCCGTGCCGCCGCAGCGGAAAGCCTCCCACCGCCACCAATGACGCCGCGGGCTCGCGCACCAAGTCCTGCTCCGCGTCGTGAAAGGTCACCCCCGCCTCGGCGAGCAGCACCCGCAGCCGCTTCGCCGGGGCGAGCCCCTGCACCCCGCTCCAGAAACGGGCGAGATCCAGGCAGGGCACCCCTTCGACCATGGCCCGTGCGGAGCTGTCCGGCCCGGCCTCGGGCTTCTTGAAACACGCACGCGCGACCGAGGCCAGGTTCTCGTCGCCTTCGCTCTTGCGGTCGTAGGCCACGTACTTCGGCTCGAAGAGGGGGAACACGCCGTTCCACGTGTTGCGGTCATCCTCCGAGATGAGCCCCGCGGCGTGCAGCCCATCCACGTGAGCGTCCATGCGCGCACGGACCCGGGTGATGAAGTCTCCGTCCACCTGCGGCTGGGCATCCAACGCCTCGAGCATCGCCCGGCCCACCGTGACCGAGCCCGGCAGGAAGTCCCACGCCGCGAACATCATGCACTGCCCATAGACCCACCGCCGGAACGCCCGGTCCCGCGCCTCGTCCGCGGTATACGCGGGCGGCGCGGCGCTCGCCCTGGCCAGCAGCGAATCGAGCGCGAGCGCGCACACCGCGGAGACCGTTCCTTCCAGGGAGCCGAGCGCCTCGGGGTGCTCCGCCCGCAGCCGCGGCAGGCCGGCCTCGGAGAAGTCGCGCTTCGACCACGGAACCACGGAGACCGCGTGACGCCCCAGTACCCGTGAGCACTCACGGATCTTCTCGGCGTTGTCGGTCACGAGGGCGATCATCGTTCGCGCTCCCCTCTCAGGCCGTACGGGCTCCCGCCAGGAAGGCCTGGAGCTTCGCCAGGGCGGCCTTCCGCATCGAACTGTCCTGCTGCTCCTGCTGCGTCATCTCCCCGCGCGTCCGGGTGTAGCCGTCCGGAATGAAGATCGGGTCCCAGCCGAAGCCGTTCTCTCCTCGCGGATGATCGGCGATGTGCCCCCGCGTTTCCCCATAGAAAGTCTCGAGCGTGTGGCCATCGAACAGTCCGTAGAGGACCTGTCCGGTCGCGGCCCTACTGGGATAGGCGTCGGCGAGCCGGCACAGGCCTTCCAGGCCCAGCTCGTGCTCGAACCACTTGATCAGCGTCCCCGGCAGCCGCCCCATCGCCTCGAAGACGAGCGTGGAGTCCTCGATCAGCACGGGCGCCTGCACGGCGCGGTAGGCCTCTTGGGCCTTGGCCGCGACGACCTCCCGAAGGTCCAGGGACTGGATCTCCACCAGATCGAGCCGGCGGTGGGACACGGGGTGCCCCAGTAAACGGCTGAGGGTCTCTGCCTTGACCGGATTGCCAGTGATGAAGGTGAGGTCGGAGGCAGCCATGGCCACGAGCCTAGCGGAACCCGGGCAGCGGACTCACGGCTTCTTGGGCGTCACCTCGAGCGGTGGGAGGAGATGTGAACTCGGCCGCGCTACCTGAGGGGCCGCTGGCGCTCACACGAGTTTCTCACCATCCGTTTGCTGCCATCGTCGACCATGTAGGGGCGCCACTGGACTCCCTGCCTCTCGATCTGCACGCGGTAGGTTTTCCCCGCCTCCGCCCTCAGGCAGATCGTAACCGGCTCGTTCGAGTACCACGTGCCGCCGCCTCCCACCTCGTTCAACATGACTCCGATGGAGTGCTCTCCCGGGAGCACCTCGAACGACGCGAAGTTTCCTCCGCTGTACGGAGTTTTCACCCCATCAATGCTGCTGATGACGGAGTCGTCCGAGACGAGGGTCGCCAGCTCCGACGAGGGCTTCCTCGGCCCGTTGTACATGGCGGTCGTGCACGCAGAGCCCAGCAGGGCCACCGCGACTATCAGTATCCGGCTCAGCATCTCACTCCTCGAGGTGGGGCTTTTAAAGAATCCGTGGGGCGATGGTCATCCCGATGCCGAAGCCGCCGCCGGCAACACTCTGCTGGAGCAGGGGCGGCGAGTAACTGAGGGCCGTGTAGCGGCCGTAGACGGTGAGGAATTCGTAGGGCACCCAGTCCACCTGGACGACAAACCCGACCGCGTCGCCGAAGGAGACCGGACTGACGAGGCCCAGGCCCTCGGACTCAAAGGAAGCGCCGATCTGGAACTGCAAGCCACCGCCAATCCGGAACGGAGCCGGCCGGTAGCGATAGAACGCGAGCAGCTCCACAGGTACCTGCGTCAGCTTCGCGCTGGCGTTGCTCGCATCGAGGCTCGTGTAGTTGTACCCGACGGTGCTCTGCAGCTGCAGGACGTGGAAGTCGCCCCCCCAGGGCTCGAGAATCGCCCCCACGGAGATGGACAGCGCGTCTCCGGCGTTGAGGGTGGAGGTCCCTCCGTCACTCCACGAGGCGGAGACCAGCTCCTCTCCCCCGAACTGCGCACCCAGGGTGAGCACCAGGGCGAAGTGTGCGCCGTCATCGGACGAGGGCTTGGGGGCCGCCGCGGCCTGGGCCTCAGGCTGGGACTGGACCAGGGTGCAGGCCCGGCCATCGCCGAGCTTGCAGGCCTTCGTGAAGAGGAGACCCGCCTTGCTCGCATCCGGTTCGACGCCCGTGCCCCGGATGTAGAGCGCGCCCAGCTGATAACAGGCCTCCGCCCGGTTGGCCTGACACGTGCTGTCGAAGAGCCCGGCGGCGCGGGCCTCATTCTTCTCGACGCCGGAACCATGCAGGTGCAGCAAGCCCAGGTTGAAGCAGGCGTTGGAGTAGTTCGCGGTGCACGCCTTCTCGTAGAAGCCCGCCGCCTGTCGCGGATCCTTTGGCGCCCCTCGCCCCTCCTCGTACAGGATGCCCAGGAGGTTGCAGCCGCGGGGTTCACCCGCCGTGCAGGCCTGCCCGTACAGCTTGGCGGCGCGGACCTCGTCTTTAAAAGCCCTGGCATCCCCCTGCTCGAAGAGAAGGCCCAGAGCGAGGCACCCTGCTGCCTCTCCCCTTCCACAGGCCTGCTCGAGCTGCTCCGGTGTGGGAGCGTCGGCATGTGCGGGCGTGGCATAGGCCACGGCCCAGGCAAGCACACAGATTCCAAGCGGGAGCGGCCACGAAGCACGGTGGAAGGTGGGCATTTGCCCAGCAGGAGCCGGACGCCCGGAAAATCATGCAGAGAAATCCGCCTTCCGCGGTCATCATGGACGAAGCCTCAAGGTGTTGAGGCGCTATGCGTTCAGCCCTGTGGAGCCCACCCCTCGGTTCGAGTACCTCACCTGCTGGACCTTCGGTGCGCCCTCCCCGCAGATGCAGGAGGAGGACTTCATTCCAGGGGTGATCTTCGCCTCGATCGACAAGAGCGACGGCCATGTCCACCAGCCCCGGGAGCACCTGGAACTCGAGGAGGAATGGGAGGCGCTCAGCCACAGCACGCGGGAGGGCGGCCCGCCTACCCTGCCGCGAGAGCTGCGGCAGCGTCGCAAGCGCCGAGCGTCCTCCCGCTGAGCCTCACGGCAAGGTCCAGTCCCAGAGCACCACCGCCCACTCATCGGTCGCATCGCGGTAGGTGTGAATGGTCTGGAAGCCGACCCGCTCGTGCGCACGCATGGAGCGCTGATTGCGGGTGGCGACTTCCGTGATGATGAAGTCGAACCGCGGCTGATACAGCTCGCGGTGCTCGCGGTAGAGCAGGTCGAACAGGCCTTTGCCGCGGTGGGCCTTGTCGATGCAGATCTGCCCCATCACGTAGAAGCGGTAATCCCTCAGAGGCTTGCCCCGGTACTCGAGCCGGTCGAACAGCTCGAACATGGGCACCAGCACGGGCATCAAGCTCCGGCACTCCCGCGGCATGGTCAGGGCATAGGCCACGAGCTCGCTGCCCTGCAGGGCGATGACGCTGGGCGCCAGGGCATGCATCTGCTCCAGCGCCGGCAGGTCATGCTCCACGGTCACGAAGCCTTGCGAGCCCATCTCCTCCGGAGACAGCTCCTGCTTCAGGTTCTTGCGCTGCAGAACGAGAATCTGCTCGAGTTCCGAGCGGTGCTGCACGGCGGCGAGTCGGTAGGGGCTTGGCACGTTCTTTCGCCTCAGCTCGGGTCATCCGCAGGGGGGCGGAAGCACAGGCGCCCTTCTCCACAGGAATGTGGGTGCACCAGGTCGTCGTCGGGCCCCACGCTCTCGCCCGTCGCCACGCACCAGAACGTCGCGGTCGAGACGTAGCCCACCTCCCAGGCCACGGCGGCGTCGTACTGGATGCCCGGCTCTCCCTTGGAACGCACCCGCCGGCAGACGCGCGGCGGATTCTGCTCAGGCCCTGAGTCCATGCGCCCCCTCAGGCCCCCGCCGCGGCCATCACGGTTCTTCGCACCACCGCTTCGAGCATGGGAACCTTGTAGGCGTTCTTCGACAGCGGCGTCGCTCCGCTCACGGCCACCCTCGCCGCCTGGCGCGCGAGCTCCTCGTCCAACTTCTTCCCCACCAGAAGCTTCTCGGCTTCCGCCGCCCGCCGGGGCGTGGGCGCCACCCACCCCATGCCAATCGCCGCCTGCCGGACGACACGGCCATCCATCTGCAGCACCACCGCCACGTCGCAGAGGGGCCAGTCGTAGCTCTCCCGCTCTCCCTGCTTGTGGTACGCGGCCTTCGTTCCCGCCGCGGGCGCCGGGATGCGCACGCGCGTCAGCAGCTCATTCGGGGCGATGACCGTGTCACTCAGGCGCTTCATGTCCGGAGGCAGCAGGAACTCGGCCACGGGCACCACCCGCGTCTTGCCACCGGGGCTGCTCAGCTCGACCGTGGCCCCGTAGGCCACCAGCGCCGTGGCCGGTGTGGAGGCGTGCACCATCGCCGTGCGCTGGTTGTCGAAGATGGCGTGGTACTGGTTCTGCCCCGAGCGCACCCGCTCGGCCGCATCGCCACCCGTCTGGTGGAAGTGCTCATTGCGGAAGTACCAGCAGCGGGGGCGCTGGAGCAGATTGCCGCCCAGGGTGGCGGCGTTGCGGACCTGGGGCGTCGCGGCGTGCTCCGCCGCATCCGCCAGCGCCACGAAGCGGCGGCGCACCTCGGACTCCCGCGACAGGCGCGCCAGCGTCACCAGGGCCCCCAGCTCCAGGCCCTGCCGCGCGTCGAAGCTCACGCCGTCCATGCCCGGAATCGTCTTGAGGTTCACCACGCGGTGGGGGCTCACCACGCCCCCCTTCATCAGGTCCAGCAGGTCCATCCCGCCGGCCTTCGCGACGACAGGCTTGCGCTCGGTGCTCTCAGCCAGCAGCGAGACCGCCTGCTCCACGGATTGGGCATCCACCCACTCGAAGCTCTGCATGACGTGTCCCCTCGCTCTCAGGCTTTCAGTGCCGCGAGCACGTTCGCGGGCGTCATCGGCAGCGTGCGGATGCGCTTGCCCGTTGCGTTGTAGAAGGCATTGGCCACCGCCGCCGCCGTCGCCACGTTGGCGGGCTCGGCCACTCCGCGCGCGTCCGTCGAGGACTGCGCCCCCAGCTGCTCCAGCAGCACCACCTCGATCTTCGGCACCTCGCGTGCACCGACGATCTTGTACTGGTCCACGTTGGCGTTGAGCTGGTGGCCGCTCGCGGGGTCCAGGTGCCGCTCCTCGTACAAGGCGTAGCTCACACCTTGAATCACCCCTCCGTAGATCTGGCTCTCGGTGAGCTTCGGGTTGATGGGGCGCCCGCAGTCATGCACCGCGAGCACCCGCTCCACCTTGACGATGCCGGTCTCCGTGTCGACGGCGACCTCGGCGAACTGCACGCCGCCAATGCCATGCTTGCTGATGGCGATCTCCGGCATCGACACCACGTACCCTTCATAGTCGTCCCGGCGCTGAGCCCGGTGCGAGAGTTCCTGGATGCCGGCCTTCTTCACCGCTTCGCGGAACGGCAAGGTCTTCGAGGCCTGGCCCTTCACCATCACCTTGCCGTCGGCGAAGACGATGTCGTCCGCCTTGGCCTGCAGCACAGGAGCCAGCCGGGAGGCCAGCTCGCGGGCGCAGCGATAGGCGGCGTTCCGCGCAGCTGGCGTCAGGGAACTCGTCACCCGGCTGCCGCCCGACGCAGGCCCCATGGGGTAGCGGGAGTCACCGACGCGGGCGCCGATCTCCTCCGGGCGCAGGCCGAACTCCTCGGCGACAACCTGGGCCAGGATGGTACGCGTCCCCGTGCCAATGTCCTGCGTGCTGCTGAAGGCCTCGACGGAGCCATCTCCCGACAGCCGCACCTCGCACGCCACATTCGGGTGGACCAGGTACAGCCACTGGGACTGGGCGAACCCGACGCCGCGCTTGATGGGGCCCTTGTCTGTTCCGGCGGGCCGCCGCTTGTTCCAGCCGAACCGCTCGGCGCCAAGCCGCCGCTCGTGAGCACGGGCCACGCTGTCGTCCGTCTCCGAGACGTCGATCTTGCCCCGCAGCGCGACTGGATCCATTCCAATGCGCTCGGCCAGCTCGTCGATGGCCTGCTCCAGGCCGAAGATGCCCTGGACCTGACCGGGCGCTCGAAAGGCCGCGCAGGGCCCCGCGTTGGTGAAGACGTCGTGTTGCTCCACCTTCACGTTGGGGCAGGCGTAGAGCGTGGAGTGGGCAAAGCCAACCCCCGCGCCCCCCGCCACACCGCCACTGCCATAGGCCTGGAGCTGCAGCGAGACGAGGGTGCCATCACGCTTGGCGCCCAGCTTGAGCCGCTGAAGGCTGTTGGGCCGGTTGCCACCCGAGACGTGCTCGTCGCGGCGATCGAGAATCATCCGCACCGGCTGCCGGGCCTTGCGCGACAGGTGGATGGCCAGCAGCCCGAAGTTGCCGATGCCGTACTTCGCGCCGAAGCCGCCTCCGGTGTAGTCACACAGCACCCGGATCTTGCTCTTCGGCAGATCGAAGTGCTCGGCCGCTTCATCCCGGACGCTGCCGACGTACTGGGTGGAGGCGTAGAGGGTGAGCCCGTCGTCCCGCCAATCGGCCACCAGGCCATGGGGCTCCATGGGCACGTGCGTCTGAACCTGGGTGCGGAACTCCGCCTCGATCACCACGTCGGACTCGCGGAAGCCCTGCTCCACGTCTCCGCGAGGACCCTGGCCACGGGGCTTCGTGTCGGGGCCTCGCACGTTGCCCTTCTGCGGCAGGCCCGGGGGAGCCCCACCGCCTCCCGCGGTGGACGGCTGCTCGGTGGGGCCTGGGAAGACGCGAGGCGCGCCTTCCTGCATCGCCGCCTCGAGTTCGGAGACATGAGGCAGCGGCTCGTACTCCACCTTGATGAGACGGGCCGCGGCCTCGGCGGCGCGGGGAGTCTCGGCGGCCACCGCCGCGATGGGCTGGCCCGCGTAGCGGACGGTGGGGTAGCGCTGGCCCTGCTCGGCCTTGGGATCTCTCAGCCTCGCGGACGCCAGCAGGCGCTCCAGGACGTGAACGGCCCGCACGCCGGGGTAGCGCTCGGCCGCCGAGGTGTCGACGGACTTGATGCGCGCATGCGGCAGCGGCGAGACGGCCCATTTGCCCCAGAGCATGCCGGGGAGCTGGACATCGAAGGTATAGCGAGCCTTGCCGGTGACCTTCTCGATGGCGTCTAGCCGGGGGATGGGCTGGCCAATGGACTTCAGCTTGGCGTTCTCGGGCAGGGGTGGCGGCTCGTCCTCCGGCACCCGCCGGGTGACCTCTTTCAACCCCGCCCCGACAATCCCATACGGCATGGCCTGCTGCCGGGAGGGCCCCGGGTTCGGCGGCGGCGGCTTCTGGGGACCGCCGGCCTGCTGCTGCCCCTGGCCGTCAGCGGGCTTGGGAGACGAATGAACTCCCGCGGTGTCCTTGACGTCTTGCATCAGCTCTTCCCCTTGCCCTTGCCGCTGGCCTGCGCTGCCGCCAGGGTGGCTTTGAAGACGTTGGGATAGGTGCCACAGCGGCACAGGTGACCACTGACCGCCTGCTTCACATCATCGAGCGTGCACTTCGGGTTGCGATCCACCAGCGCGGCGCAGCTCATCACCATGCCGGGAGTGCAGAAGCCGCACTGCAGCGCATCGTTCTCCACGAAGGCGCGCTGGACCGGGTGCAGCTCGTCTCCGCGCGCGAGCCCCTCGATGGTGGTGATCTTCCGGCCGCGGGCGTCGAGGGCCAGCGTCATGCAGCTGGCGGCGACCTCGCCGTCGAGCCACACCGTGCAGGCCGAGCAGGCGCCGCGGTCGCAGCCCACCTTCGTGCCCGTCATTCCCAGGTGGTTACGCAGCACCTCGGCCAGCGTGGTGGCGGGGTCGGACTGGACGGCCACGGTGCGGCCGTTGACGGAGAGCGACAGCGGAGCCGGCTCGGGCCCTAACACCGCCGGAGCAGCCGCGGCCGCTGCTTCCGCGGCAGTCTGCGCCAGGGTCGCGGTTAGCGCGGAGGCGCCCGCACCTTTGAAGAAGGCGCGGCGGCTGAGCCGGGGAAGCAGGGACTTGGGATCAGAGTCATCATCGGGTGGGGCCACGGGTGAACGCTCCTCTCGCGGAGCACGCTACAGCGCACCAGACCTGGCAGGTCCACTGCGCGTGTGGCCCGGATTCACAATGTTCAGCTGGTCAACACGAGCAGTGAAGAAGTGACCGTCGTGTCAGGGTTTCACCCGCTGGTTCCGCCGGGCGCGCAGGAAGGTGAGCATGGCGCCCCTGTCACCCGTGGCCAGCTCGTACGGCGCACCGGTCAACCCTTCGGCGGGCTCGCGGCGAGGGCCTCCGTGAGATTCAAGAACTTCACGGCGTCCATCGGCCGCTCGGAAAAACGGTGCTCCCCTCGGTTTCTCCTCGGAAAATCGGCCCTTCGTAGCGTCCGCACGCGTCCGGTAGATTTGGAGGCATCATCATGAGCGCACAGGAGCGCAGCCAGGTTCTCACCTGGATGCGCTGCGGGCTGCCTCGTTGACAGGCTCACCGAGTCAGTACTGGAACGCGAGCTCGCCGTAGAAGGTCCGCCCCGGGTTCTGCCCGAAGCCCAGCCAGTAGCGCTGGCCGGTGAGGTTGCGCACGGCGACCGACCCGGTCACGCGCTCGAAGAAGGTGTAGCGCACCTTGGCGTCCACCGAGTGGTAGGGGTCCTGCCCGCTTGGCACCCCGTTGACCACGTCCGAGTTGTCGTCCCGGGCGAACGCGTCCCCCACCCGCTCGAAGGTAAGCAGCGCCTCCAGCGGACCGTGGCGCGCCTGGAGCCCCGCGTTGTAGAGCACCTCCGGCACCAGTGGGATGACCTTGCCCTCGAGCTCGGGGTTGTTCGGCATCCTCGCGATGCGGGCCCGCAGGAGCGTGGCGTTGCCGAACACGTCCAGCCAGCGCGTCAGCCGGTGGGATGCCTCCAGCTCCACCCCGCGCGAGTAGGCCTGGGCCGCATTCTCGTTCTGGCGCACCGTGAGCGCGGCGCCGGGCTCCGAGATCGTCCGGGCGAAGATGAGGTCCGAGATGCGGTTGTCGAAGTAGGTGGCGCTCACTCGCGTGCCGCCGGGCAGGGTCTGCACCACCCCCGCCTCGTAGCTGAACAGCCGCTCCGCCACCAGGTCAGGATTGCCGAAGGTGTGGGTGCCGCTGTGGGTGGAGCCGCTGTAGAGCTCGTTGAGCGTGGGCGGGCGGAAGGCGGTGCCCACCGAGCCCTTGAAGATGGTGGAGGCAAACGGGCGGTACACCGCGGACAGCTTGGGGTTGAACGAGCCGCGGGTCTGGCGAGCGAAGGCCTCGCGCGGCTCCGGCCGCAGCTCCCGGTAGGCGTTCAGGTTCTGCCACAGGTCGTAGCGCGCGCCGAGGAACAGGGTCAGCGGGGCCACCACGTCCCACGCCGCCTGGGCGAACGCCGCGGTGGTCAGCTGCCTGCCGCCGTGCTCGGAGATGACGCCGATCTCCTCCGGCGCTCGCCGGTCGAGGATGATGGGGATGCGCTGCGTCCCCTCGGCCCCGTTGGCGGACACGCCCACGGTCACGTCCACCCGCTCGTGCGCCTGGATACTCGCCACCACGTCCCCGTAGAACCCGTCGGACCGGGCGGTGCGCAGGCTCCAGCTCGCGCCGCTCGGGTGGATGCTGGTGGGGAAGGTGCGGAACTCCTTTTCCTCGTTGAACTGGCGGGCGTAGGCGAGGTTGGCCTTGAGCGAGAGGGTGTCACTCACCCGGTTCCGGTAGCCGAGCGTATAGAGGGTGGCGTACTGGTTTCGAGTGATGGGGAAGAAGTTGCGCTCGGTGAGGCTCACCTGCCTGCCTTCGATGTTCAGCGTGCCTCCCACCACCGGGTTGCCGTTGGCATCGCGCAGGTAGGTGTTGAAGGTGGGCGTGTCCGTGTCCCAGCGGCCCGCCATCGCCGAGGCGGTGAGCGTGTGCCCCTCGGACAGCTCGGCCTGGAGCTTGGCGAACAGGTGGTCACGGGTGAAGGGCGAGGGCCCCAGGTCGCCGATGATGAACGTGGGGTTGCCCGTCACGTCGGTGCTCGGCGTGTACCCGCTCACCACCGTGTCGGCCTCGGCCGCGTCGGCGGTGCCGGCGGGCCTGCGCACCTGCTGCACCACGTAGCCGTTGGTCTGCCAGCGGTCGTACCCGAGCAGGAGCTTGAGCCGCCCGCCCGCCACGCTGTCCCCGTACGAGAGGTGGGCGTTGCTGGTGCCGAAGGTGCCGTAGCCGGCCCGGGCCTTGAAGGACCGGGACTCCGGGGTGGCGGTCTGGACGTTGACCACGCCGGCGATGGCGCTTCCGCCGTACAGGGCGGAGAAGGGCCCGCGCGCCACCTCCACCTGCTTCACCTCGTCGATGCTGATCTCGTTCCAGGGGATGCCGCCGCCGAGCACCGCGTTGAGCGGGATGTCGTCCACCAGGAACAGGGTGCGCTCCTGGCCCCGGATGCCGCGCATGATGGACTGGGTGTGGTTGTCCACCGGGCCCCGGAACTTCATGATGTACACGCCGGTCTCGCGGCGCAGCGCCTCGTCGAGGGTCGGGCTGATGCGCTGCTGGATCTGCTCCTGGGTGACCACGTTGAGGCTGGCCGGGCTGTCAGCCACCCGGCGCTCGTCGCGCGTGGCGGTGACGGTGCTGAGTTCGCCGAACTTACCGGGAGGGAGTTCCGGGCTCGCCGCCGCGGCGGCCGGGGCCGTGGGGCCCCCAGGCGTCTCGGCCGCGGGTGGCCTGGAGGGCGCTCCCTGCGCGGGTGTTCCGTTCACGTCCTCCGCGGACGCAGGGGACGGGGACAGCCCGGCCGCGCAGGAGAGGAGCAGCGAGGCCAGGACGTGGTTCTTCATGGCGTACCTCATGGGGGGAGATGGGTGGGAGGGGGTCAGGCGGCGACCCTCAGGTAGAGGGCCTCGAGGTCCTGGTGGCGCAGCTCGTCCCTGGACAGCTGCGCGACGGTGCGGCCGGCGCTCAGGATCACCACCCGGTCCGCGAGCGTGCGCATCCGGAACAGATCGTGGGTGGCGATGAGCACCGCGGCCCCCGAGGCCTTGCTGCGCTCGAGGAGCTCGGCGAAGTCCGCGGCCGCGCCCGGGTCGAGGCCGCTGGTGGGCTCGTCGAAGATCAGCACCCGCGCCCGGCGCATCTCCACCGCGGCCAGCGCCACCTTCTGGCGCATGCCCTTGCTGAGCAGGCGCGCCCTGCGGCCGAAGGCGGCGGGCGGGAAGCGCAGGGCCGCGAGCGCCGCCTCGCACTCGCGCCGGGTGGGGGAGAGCCCGGAGAGCTGCGCGAGGTAGCGCAGGTTGGTGACCGCGTCGAGGTCACCGTAGAGCGCCACCTGCTCGGGGATGTAGCCCAGGTGCAGCTTGCTCTCGCGCGGGTGGAGGCGGACATCCAGGCCGTCGATGCGAGCCGAGCCGCTCGTGGGCTCGATGAAGCCCAGGAGCAGGTTCATGGTGGTGCTCTTGCCCGCGCCGTTGGGGCCGAGCAGCGCGCACACCTCGCCCGCCTCGACGCGCAGGGTGAGGTCGCTGAGGGCGGGGGTGCCGTCCTCGTAGGTCTTGGTCAGGCGGTCTATCTCCAGCAGGGCCATGGCAGGGGTTTCCTCGAGGGTCGGTTCAGCGGAGGTCGTAGCGGCGGAAGGCGCGCACCGCGGCGAGGAAGGCCGCGAGCCCGAGCAGGACGAGCAGGGCGAGGCGTGGAAGCACCCCGGAGAGCACCTCCCGGGCGCTCCGCTCCTGGAAGGCGAAGTCCGGGACGCGGGAGAGGAGCCCCGGCCCGTCCTCCCGCGCAGCGCCCAGGGCGTGCGTGTAGTGGCGGGTGAAGACGTGGCGGAAGCGGTCCGCCTGCTGCTCGAAGGCGGCGTACCGGCCGGGGTCGGTGGAGGCCAGCGTCATCGCCGCCTCGGTGGCCACCACCCAGGGGGACAGCCGCGCGGCCCACGCCGAGGCCTGGAGCGTCGAGGCGCGGCGGGCCTCGTGTGCGGAGTCCAGGGCCGCCTCGCGCTCCAGCGCCGCCGTGGCCGTGAGGACGCGCTCCTCCATCCAGGAAGAGGCTGGGCGGCCGTGGTTGTCCTCGGCCCAGGCGCGCCGGGCCTCGGTGAGCGCCTGGCGCTTCTCCACCGCCGCCGCCATGGACGCTCCGGGCTCGTGCCGCGCCCCCATCAGCATGGCGGCGCGCGGGATGAGGAAGGTCACCGCCGCCCACCCCGCGACCAGCAGCATGAGCGCGCTGCGCGGGTCCGCCGTGCGCGCGGAGGCCCAGAGCCCGAAGGCGCCGGTGCCCACCAGGTAGGTGCAGGCCAGGGCGAGGAAGAGCGCGAGGACGCCCAGCGCGGGGGGGCCGGCGGGGAAGTGCCCGGAGGCCAGGGAGGCGGCGAGCCCCAGCGCCACCCCGAGCACCACCGGCACGCTCACCCAGAGCGCGAGCGCGAGCCACCGCGCCGCCAGGAAGGTGCCCGGCGAGACCGGGTGA
>DASVVJ010000370.1:0-6164 GCA_036389955.1 Myxococcaceae bacterium | reverse complement strand
CTCCTCGAGACCCAGTGGCCCATCGTCGAGCTGAAGGACACTCCCGGGGGCGTGCAAGCTTTCCGGTTCGAATACCACGGCAAGTGGTTCGAGGACCCTCGCAAGCTCAATGAACCCAACATGGTCTCAGCGGTGTCCTTTTGGTTGCCCACGGAATTCCTGGCAGCACGAGGCCCTGAGCAGGTGAGACAGCTGGCGCTTGAGTTGGCCACATTGCTCCCCTTCAACTCAGGCCACGCGGGCCTGTCCTTCAACGCCCTGACAGGGCTTTTCAGCGGCCCCGAGGAATGGCGGGACCTGGCCTTCCGCTACCCAGGCATGGACATTGGCGGACTGGACAGTATCGATTGGCACCTCGGCACGCGGATACGGGCTCCTCACTGGCTGACCTTTCTGGGGCAGCCAGTGCTGGACGAGCTCGGCGGTGTCAGCGGACTCCGCTCCCGCCTCAGCGCTCCAGGAACCACTGTCGAGCCGCTCGCAGGTAATCGCTCAGTCGTTACCCTGGGTACCTGGCCAGAAGCGGGAGACATGCAAGAAGGCCGCAATCTGCCTGAGTACCGGGAGTTGGCACGCGCTCTGGAGCCCTGGCTCTACCAGCAGCCGCCTCTTCGAAACTATCGGCCCTCTGAAACCTGGCAGCGCTGGGAGCGCCGCTTCCTGGACTGACCCGGGAGCCCTGGCACACCGGCCAGGCTCCCGGGCCCACTGCCCCCGCGCTACGGGGTGACCGTCATGGCGCCCAGGTTCGCCGTGGCGAAGTCGAACCCCGTGTTCGAGCCCGCTCCGTTCGTGTCGCAGTACGTCCAGCGCACGCCGTTGTCGAAGCTGAACCGGAACACGTACGAGTAGGTGCCTGCCGCCGGCGCCACGAACGAGGACTGGAACTCGTCGTCATTGCCCGTCTGCACGTTGTACGTCGCGTCGAAGTACCGCCAGGTGTTGGTCGTCCGCGGATCCGCCCCAGCCGGGCCATAACCCACCTCGGCGACCACTCCCGCGGGCGCTCCGCCAGCCTCGGTCACCCCCGCCTCGAAGATGCGCCCGTAGATGACCGGCGTCATCTGGCCCGCCTGCACCGAGAAGGTGGAGGGGAACTGAATGATGCAGTAGTCCGCCTCCAGCGCGTTGCCCGTCTCGTTGTAGTTGCCGGTGTAGGTGTAGGCGTTGACCAACGTGACGTCCGGCACGCCAATCGCCGGGCCGTTGCTGAAGACCACGTTCACCCGCGCGGGCGTGGCGGTGCTCAGCGCGCTGCACGTCGCCTGGGTCGTGCTGGTGATGGTGCAGGGGAACGCGCCGCCATTCCCAAACTTCACGGTCATTCCAGGCCCGAAGTCCGTTCCCGTCACGGTGATGGGGGTGGTCACGGAGTTGGGCGCTTCATCCGGCGTGATGCTCGTCACCGTGAAGTTCACCGTGTCGTTCGGCAGGCCCGGCGTCGGCGTCGGATCCCAGCGGAAGTCATTGCGGTTGTTGCCGGTGTCGCTGCTGGTGGGCGAGCGCATCATCGAGGGGCCTACCGTACCTCCCGGCCCGAGGTAGAGCGCCGTGGCCCCCTCGTACATCGCCAGCAGGTTGCCAGCGGCGACGTTGATGTCCAGGTTGGCCCCGCCCGGGTCGTAGCCCACCGCGTCCAGCAGCGTGGCCGGAGTCCCAGGGGCGATCAGCTGGATGGCGTCTCCACCCGAGTTCTCCAGGTCCAGGTTGGCAATCCTCACATCCACGCCGGGCACGAAGTTGGGCACGGTGGTGTTGTTGGTGGTGCCAATGCCATCGGCCACCAGGAGGATGCCGTCCGCGGGGATACGAACGCCCGCGGGGAGGGTGACCTCACCCATCGCGTTGAGGGTACCCGCCGAGGTGCCCTTGCCCTCCACATCGGTGAGCTTGGCCCCACCGATGACCGCGCCACCGGGGCCGGCGATCTCGATGAACCCCCTGCCGTCATCTCCACCCGGCGGGTCCATGATCACCTCGTTGATGACAGCGACCTTGCAGCTGCCGTTCGCCGCACCCGCGGTGTTGGACACGCGCGAGCCGCGCACGCCATTGGCGTAGAAGCTCACGCACCAGTTGGTGGCCGTGTCGTTGGCCGCCGCCGTCAGCACCGTGGGCTCCAGCTGCGTGGAGTTGCCCGCGAAGCCGATGAAGGTCGACGCCGTCACCACCGTGCTCGGGTTGGTGTTGAACACGCGGAAGTCCACCGCGTCCTGCAGCGTGCCCACCGGCGCCTTCTTGTAGACGGCCAGCGCATCTCCCGTGTCCGCCAGCGCGAAGGCCGTCCCCGGAGCGCCGTAGACGAAGCCCACTCCGCCCGGAATCGCGCCGATCGGATTGGCGATGCCGTACACGTTGCCGCCCGCCGGAATCGTCACCGGCGTCCCCGCCGTGCCGTTCGGGTCGTTCACCGCGCGGATGTCCACCATCATCCCCGCGGCGTTGCGCAGGGTGTAGCCCGCCACGTCCACGGGAGCCCCCGTGGGGTTGTGCAGCTCGATGAACTCCGAGCCCAGGGCGCTGAACTCGCTGATGATGACCTCGCCGCCCTGGCTGCCAGGCGTCACCGGCACACAGGCCCCCGCACTGCACGTCTCGTAGGACTGGCAGCGCGTGGTCGTCGGAGTGTCCTGGCACAGGCCCGTGGCGGGCTGGCAGGCGGACGCGTAGGTAACCGTCGAAGTGCCATCGGCGGAGCAGGTGGCCGCCGGCGGCGTGCACACCACGCCCGAGCACGCATCGCCCTGCACCCGGACGCTGGCCGAACGGCTGAAGTTGCCCGCCCCATCCAGCACCTTGAGCGAGAAGTAGTGGTCCACCGCCAGGTTGACGCCGGTGACAGTCACCGACTCGGCGGTCCCCGGCGCCTGCGGCGGAGGAATGACGAACCGGGTGGCAGCAGCGAAGTCCGTCTCATTGTTGATGGGGAAGGTGGCGTAGCGCAGGTCATACTCGGCCGCCGTGCCCAGGTTGCCGTCGTCTCCCACCGCCAGCCAGGCCACGTTCACGCTGGTCATGGACGCGGGCGTCGCGGTGATGGTCGCCGTGTCCGGGACCACGTTGTCCACGATGTTGAACGGCGCGCTGGTGGCGCCCGTCATGTCCGTGGCCGCCGCCGTGAGCTGGAAGCCCGTCCCCTCCTGATTCACGGAGAGGTTGTTGAAGACCGCCACGCCCGCGGACGGGTTCTGGGTCAGCGTCCCGCTCAGCATGGCCGAGGGGTTGCCGCCCGTGAGGCCCACCGTCACGGCAGGCAGCGACACGTTGCAGGCATTGCCGTAGGCATCCTGCAGCGCCACGCGCACCTCGGAGAGCGCCACGCGCACGGAGGTGTTCGTGGGCTGCTGGACGAAGACGACCTGCGCCGGAGCGTTGGCGGCAACCATCGTCGTGGCCGACGTCATCAGCGCGCCGTTGCCCGGGTCCAACACGTTGAGGAGCTGGCCGCCCGCGGTGCGCAGCTGCATCGTCAGGTTGGCGGTGCCCTGGTCCGCGGCGCCGAAGGTGTAGTCCCCCGGCAGCACGGCGGCGGCATCCGAGGAGGCGAACGTCACCGTACCGCTGTAGCCAGTCGCCACGTTGTTGAAGAAGTCCAGCGCGCGCACCGTGGCGGTGAAGTTGACGCCTGCGGTGGTGTTCGCCGGAATCGTGAGCGTCAGGCGCGACGCGGGGCCCGCGGAGACGGCCACGGCGGCGCTGGCGTTGCGGGTGCCATCCGTCACGGAGACGGACCGGTTGCCCGCGGTCTTCAGGGTGAGGTTGAACAGGTGGCTGCCCGCGTCGGCCGCGGTGAAGGTGTAGGCGGCCGGCAGCGTGGCCTGCGCGTCATCCGAGGTGAACTGCACCGTGCCCGTGTAGTCCGGGGTCTGGTTGTCGAAGGCGTCCAGCGCGCGCACCGTGATGCTGAACTGCGAGCCCGCCGTGCTGCCTGCGGGAGCCTGAATTGCCAGGCGCGCCGTGGGACCCGGAGAGACGGCCACGGTGGCACTGGCATTCCGGGTGCCGTCGTTCACGGTGACCTGGCGGCTGCCCGCGGTGGCCAGGGTGACGCTGAACGTGCGGCTGCCCGCGTCGGCCGCGGTGAAGGTGTAGCTGGCCGGCAGCGTGGCCTGCGCGTCATCCGAGGTGAACTGCACCGTGCCCGTGTAGCCGGTGACCACGTTGTCGAACGCGTCCAGCGCACGCACCGTCACATTGAACGAGGCGCCCGCCGTCGTGGTGGCCGGAGCCGTGAACGCCAGGCGCGTCACCGCACCCGGGGAGACGGCCACGGTGGCACTCGCGTTCCGGGTGCCATCGGTCACGGTGACCTGGTGGCTGCCCGCGGTGGCCAGCGTGAGGTTGAACATGCGGCTGCCCGCATCGGCCGGGGTAAAGGTGTAGTCGCCAGGCAGCGAGGCCTGCGCGTCATCCGAGGTGAACTGCACCGTGCCCGTGTAGCTGGGCACCACGTTGGCGAACGCGTCGACGGCGCTGACCGTCACGCTGAAGGGGGTGCCCGCCGTGGCTGTGGCCGGAGCGCTGAACGCCAGCGCCGAGACGGCACCCGGGTTCACCGTGACATTCTCGGTGTCCGTGAGGGTGGCGGTGACGGTGTCCCGCGCCGTAATGGAACGGGTGCCCGCGGTGCGCAGCTGCACGCCGGGGAACGTCTTCTGGCCCGCGTCCGCCGCGGTGAAGGTGTAGTTGGCCGGCAGCACCGCGTTGCCATCGGTCGAGGTGAAGGCGACGGTGCCCCGGTAGCCGATGGCGATGTTGCCGGAGGCGTCACGCAGCGAGACGGTGACATCGAAGCCACCGCCCGCGGTAACAGGAGCGGCGGGAACGGTGAGCACGAGCTGCTCGGCCGCGCCGCTGTCCACCGTCACCGAGATGGAATCCGTCAGGGTGGCGTTGCCCGTGTCGGTGACCGTGACCGTCCGCGAGCCCGAGGTGCGCAGCACCACGCCATTGGTGAACACCCGGCGGCCCGCATCGGCGGCGGTGAAGGTGTAATTGGCGGGCAGCGTCGCGGCGGGGTCATTGGAGGAGAAGGCCACCGTGCCCACGTAGCCGGTGGCGATGTTGCCGTACGCGTCCATCGCCGTCACCTGCACGGTGCCCGGCTGGCCCGACGTCACCGGCGCCACCAGACCCACCATGTCCAGGCTGGCCGCGGGCCCCGCCTGAATGGAGAAGGCATTGCTCTGCACCGCCGTCAGCGAGCCCGAGGTGGCCTGGAAGCGGTAGCCGCTGCCCACGGTGTCCACGCGCAGGGTCGAGAAGGTGGCCACGCCGTTCATCGCCAACACCGTCACCGGCGTGAAGGCCGGGCCGTTGAGCAGGTTCAGCGTGATGGCCGAGTTGGCCGACGTCACCGTGTCCCCGTTGGCATCCTGCAGCGCCACGCGCACCGGCTGCAGCGCGGTGCCCGCGGTGCCATTCACCGGCTGGGTGATGAAGGCGAGCTGCGTCACGGTGGGGTTGGGCGTGGACACCGGCAGCGTGGCCGAACGCACCGAGTTGTTCGAGTTGTCCGTCACCTTCAGGGCCACGTAGTAGTTGGCGCCGGGAGCAAGCCCGGTGAGGGTGACCGACTCGGCGCTACCCGCCGCCTGCGGCGCTCCCGTGGACACCTGCGTGGCCGCGGCGAAGTCCGCGTCCGTGACGATGTTGTTGGAGGAGAAGCGCAGCTCCTGGCGGTCAGCGGTGCCCAGCGAGCCGTCATCGCCCACCGCCGTCCACTGCACCACGATGGAGGTCGGCGCCGTGGTGCCCTGGCTGAGCACGGGCTGCGCCGGGGCCACGTTGTCGATGATGTTGAACGAGGCGCTGGTGGCGCTGGTGAGCGTGCCGGCCGTGGCGACGAGCGTATAGCCATTGCCCTCCTGATCGACGCTCAGCGTGGTGAAGGAGGCCACCCCGTCCACCGGTGCCACCACCCGCGTGCCGTTGAGCGTCACGGTGCCGGGGTTCAGCGCCAGGGTGATGTCCGGCGCACCCACCGCGGCCAGGTTGCCGTAGTCATCGGTGATCATCACCTGCACCGTGCTGAACGTCTGGCGCACGGAGCGGTTGCCCGGCTGCTGGCTGAACACCAGCCGGCTGGCATCTCCGGCCACCACCTGCACATCCACGCTGGCGGTGACGGCGGCGTTGGCCGAGTCAGTCACCGTGACCCGCTG
>DASVVJ010000369.1:0-5683 GCA_036389955.1 Myxococcaceae bacterium | reverse complement strand
GGCGCCCCGGGTGCTGGGCGAGGTGCGCCGGGCGGGGCACCAGCTCGAGGTGCTCTTCCTGGACTCCAGCGACGACAGCCTCATCCGGCGCTTCAGCGAGACGCGGCGCCGCCATCCGCTGGCGCCCTCGGGCACGGTGGCCGACGGCATCGCCGCCGAGCGCGAGGCCCTGAGGGACCTGCGCGAGCTGGCCGACCAGGTCATCGACTCCTCGGCGTTGAACGTGCACGACCTGAAGCGCATGGTGCAGGCGCGCTTCAGCCCGGAGCCGGCGACGGGGCCTTCGCTGTCGGTGATGTCGTTCGGCTACCGGCATGGAGTGCCGCCGCAGGCGGACCTGGTGCTGGACGTGCGCTTTCTGCCCAACCCCTACTTCGTGCCGGACCTGAAGGGGCTGACGGGGAAGAACCCGCGGGTGGCGGCGTACGTGCTGGAGCGCGAGGAGACGCAGCAGTTCCTGGAGAAGGTGGTGGACCTCTGCCGGTTCCTCTTCCCGCGCTACCAGAAGGAGGGCAAGGCGTACCTCACGGTGGCGCTGGGGTGCACGGGAGGCAAGCACCGCTCGGTGGCGATCGCGGCGGAGCTGACGCGCCAGCTGCAGGAGGAGATCCCTCGCATCCAGCTCTGGGACCGCGACATCGAGAAGGAATAGGTTCAGCGCCGGACCACGTCCCACCAACCGAAGTACATGGTCCGCTGCTCGGTCAGGTGCACCCAGCCGGGCGCATGGGCATACCCGAGCGGCTGAAGCCCCACGGCTGCAACCGCCAGCGCCGTCTCCTCGAACGAGGGAAAGGTCAACCACACCGGGGGCCCCGCGGTGCGCACCTGCCTGCGCGGCACCTCGTGGCCATCGAGCCCCGCCCGCCGCTCGAGCACCGTGAAGAGCATCCGTCCGCCAGGCTTCAGCGTGGCGGTGAGGTACTCCAGCACCTGGCGCAGGTTGTCGCAGAAGTCCAGGCACCCGATGACCAGCGCCACATCGAATCGCCCCAGGTCCTCGGGAAAGGGCTGGTGGTAGCTGTGCACGCGCCAGGTGCCCGAGGGCCGGCCCTGCCTCGCCAGCTCCAGCATCTCCGGCGACAGGTCCACCCCCACCACCTGCACGGACGGCTCCAACTCGCGCGTGAGCAGGCCCGTGCCACACCCCACATCGAGCACCCGGCCGCCGGGCCTCACGGACTCGGCCAGGAAGCGCTCGACGCGGTCCCCATACCGGTGCAGCCCCGGAAAGAGGACCTCATAGGCGGGGGCAATCTCCCCATACACCTGCCGCACGTGCTCCTCGTTGCTCCCAGGGGGCATGGTGGGCACGAACCTAATGGGAACAGGGGTGGGCAGCATCGCCGGGCTCTCCTGGAAGACCCAGTTTGTTCTCAAACGGCCACAGAGCCGCCAACGAGACAACGTAGCACGTCCCATTCCACAGCCGGGGGGCAGTCTCTCCCCTTGGGTGGCGGGCGTCCATACCACTTAAGGGGAACCCGTCACCGGCCTGGATGAGCCTACCTATTGCATCGGGTCCCCGGTTCGGTGGACGCTGGGGGCTGAATGAAGGCCAGCATCGGCCAGCGGGTGTACGTGTCATTCGGGCTGCTCGTGGTGGCGTTCGCCATCCTGGGGGGGGCCCACATTGCCTCGTCCAACCGGATGGCACGCGAGGTGGAGTCTTCACAGGAGCGCTCCTTCGACGTGTCCCTGGCGCTCTTCAAACTGCGGACGATTCACCAGCAGACGACGGTGCTGTTGGCCTCGATGGGAAGCGGGAGCACGCCCGGTGCGCTGAAGGAGCTCGATCACCTCGAGGCCCACTTCGGCAGCTGGGCAACGGTGCTGAAGGACAAGGGCTATTCCCAGGAGCAGCTGAAGGAGGTGCGCGAGCGCTTCACCGAGGCCCTGCAGCTGGGCCGGGAATTCGTCACGGCCCAGGCCGAGCGGCGTGAGGACACGCAGGTGCTCGGGATGCGGTACCGCGAGCGCACCCGGAGGCTCGAGCAGCTGCTGGAGGAGAAGGTCCGCCAGGAAGCGGAGCGGACGCGGGAGTCCTTCGCGGAGCTGCGGCTGAACTTCTGGTGGGGCACGCGCACCTTCGGGGTGGGGGTGGCGGGCTGCATCGCGGTGGCGCTGCTGCTGGCGTACGGGCTGCGGCGCTCGTTGGTGCGCCCGCTGCGCGAGCTGACGCGGGTGACGCGCGAGATCAGCCAGAACGGAGACCTGACGCTGGCGGTACCGGTGCGCTCGGGGGACGAGGTGGGGCAGCTTGCGGGGGCCTTCCGGGAGATGGTGGAGCGGCTGCGAGCCATCCACCATGAGCTGCGCGCCTCGAGCGGCACGCTGGCCGAGTCCGCCACGCACATGCGCTACTCGGCCGAGCGGCAGCAGGCAGCGGTAGGCACCCAGTCGCTGGCGCTGCAGCAGACGCGCGTGACCGCGGAGGAGCTGCGGCAGACCTCGGCGATGGCGGCGCAGCGGGCGGCGGGGGTGCTCCAGGTGGTGGAGCGTGCGGACACGCTGGGCCGGGCGGGCGAGGCCTCCATCGCCATGAGCATTAACGGGCTGGCGGAGCTGCAGGCCCAGGTGCGGCAGATTGCCGACCGCGTGCTGGACCTGGGCGAGAGCACGCAGCAGATCGGCGTGATTACCCGGACGGTGAAGGACCTGGCGGACCAGTCCAACGTGCTGGCGCTCAACGCGGCCATCGAGGCGGCGCGCAGCGGCGAGCACGGCAAGGGCTTCGGGGTGGTGGCCCGGGAGATCCGCTCGCTGGCGGACCGGTCGATTCAGGCCACGGTGCGGGTGCGCGAGCTGCTGGACGCGGTGGCCAGCTCGGTGACGGAGACGGTGAACATCACCCAGCAGGGGGCCGAGCGGATGCAGATTGGCCTCGAGCAGGTGCGGGCCACGGGAGAGAGCCTGCGGGAGCTCTCGACCATCATCCACGACAACGCCCGGGCGGTGCGGCAGATCGCCCTGGCGGTGAGCCAGCAGGACCAGGGCGTGGTGCTCATCTTCGAGGCGATGAACGAGCTGTCCACGATGATGGAGGACACGGAGCAGCAGCTGGACACGACCAAGAGCGCGGCGGTGGCGCTCGAAGGGGTGTCCCGCCGGCTCACCGACGTCGTCACCCGCTACCAGACCTGAAGAACCCACCCTCTCCCGCCGGGAGAGGGACGGGGTGAGGGTGCCAGTCCCCTGCGCTCCCGCTGTGCGCCTAGGCGCACATTGCGACCGTGTAAATTGGACACTAACATAGTGTCAAAAGAACACGAGAAGGAGCAGGGTGATGACCCTCCGGTACATCAAGGCGGCGCCGACGACGTACGTGATGCAGTTCCAGGACGGGCGGGTGAAGCGGGAAGGGCCAGGCCTGTCCTTCTTCTACTGGGCGCCGACGACGACGCTGGTGGGAGTGCCACTGGCGAGCGCGGACGTGCCCTTCGCCTTCAACGAGGTGACGAGGGATTTCCAGGCGGTGACGCTGCAGGGGCAGCTCACCTACCGGGTGTCGGACCCCAAGCGGCTGGCATCGCTGCTGGACTACTCCATTGCTCCCTCGGGCAAGTACCTCTCCAGCGACCCGGAGAAGCTGGAGGAGCGCCTGGTGCAGGTGGCGCAGGTGCGGGCGCGCACGGTGGTGCAGGGCATGGAGCTGCGCGAGGTGCTGGGCCGGGCGGACACGGTGGAGGCGCAGGTGCTGGCGGGCCTGTCGGCCTCCGAGGCGGTGCGGATGCTGGGGGTGGAGGTGATGAGCTTCTCGCTGCTGTCGGTGCGGCCCACCCCGGAGATGGCGCGGGCGCTCGAGGCCGAGGCACGCGAGGGGCTGCAGCGCCGCGCGGACGAGGCCATCTACTCCCGGCGCAACGCCGCGGTGGAGCAGGAGCGGCGCATCAAGGAGAGCGAGCTGTCCACCGAGCTGGCGGTGGAGGAGAAGCGGCGGCAGATCCGCGAGGCGCAGATGGCGGCGGACATCGCGGTGGAGGAGCAGCGCTCGGCGCTGATGACGCGCTGGAGCGAGAACGAGCGCCAGGCGGCGGACGCGCGCGCCTACGCACTGGAGAAGGTGCTGGCCCCGGTGCGCGGAATGGACTGGAAGACGCTGATGGCGGCCCACGGTGGCGGCGGCGACGCCAAGCTGAACATTGCCCTGGCCTTCCGGGAGATGGCGGAGAACGCGGGCAAAATCGGCGAGCTGAACATGTCGCCCGAGCTGCTCAGCGGACTGCTGGGCCCGGTGCAGCGCGAGCAGCCGGCCGAACCCCGGCAGGCGCGGCACGGGAAGTGAGGGGGCCATGTTCGAGAAGCTCGTCCTCGTCACCCGCAAGACGCGGCTGGCGGAGCTGGTGGAGCGGCTGAACACCCGGGCCCAGGCGCGCTTCTACCTGGAGCACGCCGGGCAGGACTTCGAGGACTACTCGCGCGAGGACGATACCTACCGCCGGGCGCTGGACGTGCTCCACGGCGAGCTGACGCAGCAGGGGCTGCCGGTGCAGCAGGTGGACCGCTCGCTGGTGCCCACCTTCCTCTTCACCGGCAAGGAACTGGTGGTGGCGGTGGGGCAGGACGGCCTGGTGGCCAACGTGGCCAAGTACGTGAATGGCCAGCCGCTGGTGGGCATCAACCCGGACCCTTCGCGCTTCGACGGGGTGCTGCTGCCCTTCGGCGTGAAGGACGCGCACACGGCAGTGCGGCGCACGCTGGAGAGCAAGGCCCGCATGCGCGAGGTGACGCTCGCCGAGGCGCGGCTCAACGACGGGCAGCGGCTGCTGGCCTTCAATGACCTGTTCCTCGGCGCGCGCACCCACGTCTCCGCCCGCTACGCGCTGAAGCACGGCAAAACGACGGAGACCCAGTCCTCCAGCGGGGTGCTCGTCTCCACGGGGGCGGGCTCCAGCGGCTGGCTCTCCTCCGTCTTCACCCTGGCCCGGGGCCTCACCCAGGACACGGGCGGCGTACCAGGCAAGCCCTGGAAAATGGGCTGGGAGGACCCCCGGCTGGCCTTCGTGGTGCGCGAGCCATTCATCAGCCGACACTCCACCGCGCACTTGATCAGCGGCTTTGTCACCCCTGGCCAGCCGCTCGTCATCGAGTCGCGCATGCCTTCCGGGGGCGTTATTTTCAGTGATGGGGTCGAAGAGGACTTCTTGGCCTTCAGCGCCGGGGCCACTGCCCACATCCGCCCCGCCGAGCAATGCGCCCGGCTTGTGGTGCCGTAAGTCCGCTTGCCTGCTGGGTAAACGGCAAGCCGGGCCCATAAATCCGCTCCCTGCCGCATCACCTGTGCCGCCCGCGCATCTCTACAAGTGTGGGGGGCGCATGGGGCGCTTCCCCGTCCGGTGGGCACTGCGCCCTGGGCTTCCGGCGCTGGTATGGTGGGCGTATTCCTGGGGCCGGTCTTACCTTTCGAGACAAAAGGGTAGGCGGGAGCGGCATTCGGAACCTTTCACCGGGGTTGCACGTCGTAGGATTCAGGCGTAGGACGGCAATCATCCGGGGGGTGGTGAGGAGTGAACATGGTCGGCCTCGTCGTCGCATCTCACGGGCGTCTCGCAGAAGAGCTGGTGGCTACCGCCGAGCAGATCGTCGGCAAGCTGCCCGCGGTCGCTACGTGCAACATCGAGCCGGGGACCTCCGTCGAGGACCTCCGGCGCCAGATGAAGCAGGCCGTCGCCCAGGTCGATGA
>DASVVJ010000368.1:0-2616 GCA_036389955.1 Myxococcaceae bacterium | reverse complement strand
TCGCGCAGCACCGCGCTGAAGGCGATGAAGAACAGGCCCAGCGTGCTGCCCCGGCCCAGCGCGCCCTGCATCTTCTGGCGCAGCTCGCCCATGAAGCGGCTCATGTTGGCCCGCGCATTGAGCCACAGCGCCGCGTACACCAGCATGACCACCGCCACCAGCGCCACCACGCCCTCGAGCAGCTCACGGTTGGCCCCGGCCAGCAGGTGCCGCCCGAACAGGAACGCGAGTGCGCCCACCGCCAGCGCCGACAGCCACCCGGCGTGCACCACGCGCACGTGTGCCGTGGCCTCCATCTTGCGCAGCGCCGCCAGCAGCGCCGCGACGATGACGGTGGCCTCGAAGCCCTCGCGCAGCAGGATGAGGAAGGTGAGCCACACCACCGACAGCATGCTCGCCGTGTTGCCGCTGCCCCGCCGCGCCTGGTCCAGCAGTGACAGCAGCTCGCGCCCCTCGTCCTGCAGGTGCGGGCTGTTGCGCTCGGTGGCCAGCCGCGCCTGGAGGAACGCGTGCT
Source organism: Myxococcaceae bacterium (assembly GCA_036389955.1). Taxonomy (GTDB): domain Bacteria; phylum Myxococcota; class Myxococcia; order Myxococcales; family Myxococcaceae; genus DATHBR01. The sequence continues at coordinate 2,102 of DASVVJ010000368.1, read as the reverse complement.
CCAGCTTGTTCACCAGCTCCGCGTCCCTCGCGCGCAGCTTCACCTCCACCGGCTCCAGGCCCGTGAGGTAGCCGTCCAGCAGCGCGTTGCGCGCCCCCATCATGTCGCCCGCGGCGCCCAGGCGCAGTGCATCCTCCACCCGGGTGCGCGCCACCATCAGCGAGCGCTCCTCGTCCACGTCCGGCAGCTTGCGGCGCAGGCACGCCAGGTGCTGCTCGCCAAACTCCGCCGCCAGGTCCGGATCCGTCGCCGTGGCCAGCCGCTCCAGCGACACGCGCGGCGGAGTGCCCTCGCACGCGGGCTGGCGCAGGGTGAAGACGAAGAAGGCCAGCGACCAGCGCTCCTCCTCCGAGAGCGTGGGGAAGCCCGGCATCGCCGTGCCCGGCACGCCAAAGCTGGTGGTGTTGAACGCCTTGTATGGCGTCAGCCCGGCCATCGTGTCCGGGTCATGGAAGTTGGCCGGCTGCGGCTCCATGTTCTGCGCGATGGTCACCTGGGCGCGGCCGTCCGCGCCGTGGCAGGCCGTGCAGCCCACCTTGAAGAGCTGCTCGCCCTTGGCGAGGTCCGGCGGCCGGCGCGGGCTGCGCGACAGGCCTCCGGCGAGCACCAGGTCCTCCACCAGCGCGCCGCAGTCCCGGCTGACGCCCTCGGGATCCTTGCCCTCGTCCACCCGGGCCTTCACCTCCTGGATGCGCGGGACGAACACCTTCGCCGCGGGCCCCAGCTCCTCAGCCGCCGCCATCGCCTCGGCGATGAAGCTCTTCTGCTCGGCCAGCTCGAACGCGGACTGGGACTCGATGGCGGCCGGGTAGTCCGCCTCGAGGTACTGGAGGATGCCCACCAGCCGGTGCCAGGTGCGGTTGTCGGACGCTCCTTCCTCGGCGGCCCGCACCGTCAGGGGAAGCGCGACGAGCAGCGACAGGACAAGAGCGGCAGCCGAGGTTTTCACACCCCTCTTCTACCAGCAGGGGACAGGCTTCTCAATTCTGAGAATCAAAATCAAAATCCCACGCCCGAGAGGTAGGCGCATGTCAGTCGAATCTGAAAATGAGGGGCCTTTAGCGCTCGTAGGTGAGGAATGAATAGGGCAGGGCGTCCGGGCCCGAGGCGGGAGGGTGCTCCTCTTCGATGAGCTTCCAGCCGGAGAGGTCCACCTCGGGGAAGTAGGTATCCCCGGGGAAGTCGCGCTCGATGCGGGTGAGGTAGAGCCGGTTCAGCCGGTCCATCGTCTGCGCGTAGAGCTCCGCGCCTCCGGCGACGAACACCTCGTCATCTCCCTGGGCCAGCGCGAGCGCCTCGTCCACCGTGTGCGCCACCTTCACTCCCGGGGGCGCGTAGTCCCGCTGGCGCGTCACCACCACGAAGGTGCGCCCGGGCAGCGGGCGGCCAATGGACTCATACGTCTTTCGGCCCAGCACCAGGTGGTGCCCCATGGTGAGCCGCTTGAAGCGGGCCAGGTCCGCGGGCAGCCGCCACGGCAACTGGTTGTTGACGCCAATCACCCGGTTGGCCGCCATGGCGACGATGGCCGACAGCCTCATACGGCCACGGGCGCCTTGATGGCGGGGTGAGGGTCATACCCCTCCAACGTGAAGTCCTCGTACTGGAAGGCGAACAGGTCCTTCACGTCCGGGTTGAGCTTCATGCGCGGCAGTGGGCGCGGCTCGCGCGACAGCTGCAGCTGCGCCTGCTCCACGTGGTTGAGGTACAGGTGCGCATCGCCCGTGGTGTGGATGAACTCGTGCGCGGTGAGCCCCGTCACCTGCGCCACCATCATCGTCAGCAGCGAATACGAGGCGATGTTGAAGGGCAGGCCCAGGAAGATGTCCGCGCTGCGCTGGTACAACTGGCAGGACAGGCGCCCGTTGGCCACGTAGAACTGGAAGAGCACATGGCAGGGCGGCAGCTTCATCGCGGGCAGGTCCGCCACGTTCCACGCGCTGACGATGTGGCGCCGCGAGTCCGGGTTCTTGCGCAGCCCGTCCACCAGCTGGCGCATCTGATCGATGCCCTCGCCATTGGGCGCCGTCCACGAGCGCCACTGGTGGCCGTAGACGGGCCCCAGCTTGCCCTCCGCGTCGGCCCACTCGTCCCAGATGGTG
>DASVVJ010000367.1:0-2804 GCA_036389955.1 Myxococcaceae bacterium | reverse complement strand
CCAGGCTCCGGGCCTTGGCTTCCAGTTCCAGCACTCGCTTCTCCAACGCGCGTTGCTCGGCCGCGCGCGGGGTTACTTCAGCGGCACCAGGGTCAGGGGAGACCTGAGAGGGAGGCAAACGGCCCACGCACCCATAGTCTCACTTCATCTATGGTTCGCGCCATCTTCCCCAAAAGGGGATGGAACGAGGGTTGGCGCATGACGCAGACGCGAGGGTTGGGAGCCGAGGTGCGGCGGCTGGTGGAGGATGAGCACCGCGCCTCCAACTGGAAGCGCTGGGGTCCCTATCTCTCCGAGCGCCAGTGGGGCACGGTGCGTGAGGATTATTCGGCCCAGGGCAACAGCTGGACGGATTTTCCTCACGAAGCAGCCCGGAGCCGGGCCTACCGCTGGGGCGAGGACGGATTGCTGGGCATCACCGATCGCCAGTGCCGGTTGTGCTTCGGGCTGGCGCTGTGGAACGAGAAGGATCCGTTCCTCAAGGAGCGCCTGTACGGCCTCTCGGGTCCGCAGGGCAACCACGGCGAGGACGTGAAGGAGAAGTACTTCTACCTCGACTCTACCCCCACGCATTCGTACATGAAGGCGCTCTACAAGTACCCGCAGGCGGAGTTCCCCTACGAGCGCCTGGTGGCGGAGAACCAGCGCCGTGGGCGCGACGAGCCCGAGTTCGAGCTGGTGGACACGGGCGTGTTCGCCGAAGAGCGCTACTTCGACGTGTTCGCCGAGTACGCGAAGGCCAGCCCGGATGATCTGCTCATCCGCATCACGGTGGCCAACCGGGCGCCGGAGACGGCGCGCGTTCACGTGCTGCCCACGCTGTGGTTCCGCAACACCTGGGCCTGGGGGCGCGCGGGCGAGGGCTACTGGCCCAAGCCGAAGATGTCGGCGGACGGCGAGGACGCGATCATCGCCGAGCAGGACTCCCTGGGGCGCTACCGGCTGCACGCCCAGGTGCCCCGGGACGGCGAACGCCCCGAGCGGCTGTTCACCGACAACGAGACGAACGAGCTGCGGCTGTTCAAGGTGCCCAACCGCTCGCGCTACGTGAAGGACGCCTTCCACGACGCGGTGGTCCACGGGCGCAAGGACGCCGTCAACCCGGAGCGGGTGGGGACCAAGGCCGCCTTCCACTACGTGCTGGAGATTCCGCCGGGAGGCTCGGTGCTGCTGCCGCTGCGGCTGTTCCTCGAGCCGGGCAAGCCGCGCAACGTCTTCGGCGAGGAGTTCGACAGCCTCTTCGAGCAGCGCATCAACGAGGCGGACGAGTTCTACACCTCGCGGCTACCGCACACGCTGCCGGAGGAGGAGCGGCGGGTGGCGCGGCAGGCCTACGCGGGCCTGCTGTGGACGAAGCAGTTCTACCACTACGCCGTGCAGCCCTGGCTGGAGGGAGATCCCGCCACGCCGCCGCCGCCTGCCTCGCGCCTCAAGGGGCGCAACCGCGAGTGGGGCCACCTGTACAACCGGGACATCATCTCCATGCCGGACAAGTGGGAGTACCCCTGGTACGCGGCGTGGGACGTGGCGTTCCACATGGTGCCCTTCTCGCGCATTGATCCGCTGTTCGCCAAGGAGCAGCTCATCCTGTTCCTGCGCGAGTGGTACATGCACCCCAACGGGCAGATCCCCGCGTACGAGTTCGAGTTCTCGGACGTGAACCCGCCGGTGCACGCGTGGGCGTGCTGGCGCGTGTACAAGATGACGGGCACGCAGGGGAAACGGGACCGGCTGTTCCTGGCGCGCACCTTCCAGAAGCTGCTGCTCAACTTCACCTGGTGGGTGAACCGCAAGGACGTGGAAGGCCGCAACCTGTTCTCCGGAGGCTTCCTCGGGCTGGACAACATCGGCGTGTTCGATCGCTCCAAGCCGCTGCCCACCGGTGGGCACCTGAACCAGGCCGACGGCACCGCGTGGATGGCCTTCTTCTGCACCACCATGCTGTCCATGGCGCTCGAGCTGGCGCAGGAGGATCCGGCCTACGAGGACATCGCCTCCAAGTTCTTCGAGCACTTCGTGGCCATCGTGGACGCGATGAACCACCTGGGCGGCTCGGGGCTGTGGGAGGAGGATGACGGCTTCTATTACGATCACCTGTGGGTGAACGGGCATGACGTGCCCATGCGGGTGCGCTCGATGGTGGGGCTGGTGCCGCTGTTCGCCGCCGAGGTGCTGCCGGACCGGCTGATCGAGCGGCTGCCCGGCTTCGCCCGGCGCATGCACTGGTTCCTGGAGAACCGGCCGGACCTGGCGCACAACATCTCGTACATGGAGGCGCCGCACGGGGCGCAGCAGGGCGGGCACCGGCTGCTGGCGATCCCCTCGCGCGAGCGGCTGGTGCGGGTGCTGCGGCGGGTGCTGGATCCGCGGGAGTTCCTCTCGGACTACGGGGTGCGGTCCATGTCCCGGGTACACGCCGAGCACCCCTTCGTGTTCCACGCGGGCCGCGAGCAGTACCGGGTGGCGTACGTGCCGGGTGAGTCGGACACCGGCATGTTCGGCGGCAACTCCAACTGGCGGGGACCGGTGTGGTTTCCGCTCAACTACCTGCTGATCGAAGCCCTGGAGCGCTACCACCACTTCTATGGAGAGGGGCTCAAGGTGGAGTGCCCCACGGGCTCGGGGCAGATGATGACGCTGGCGGAGGTGGCCCGGGAGCTGTCGTCCAGGCTTTGTCGACTCTTCCTGCCGGACAACACCGGCCGGCGGCCCTGCCACGGAGACGACCGGCGTTTCGCGGAGGACCCGGACTGGCGCGAGCTGGTGCTCTTCTACGAGTACTTCCACGGCGACACGGGCCGCGG
>DASVVJ010000366.1:0-5197 GCA_036389955.1 Myxococcaceae bacterium | reverse complement strand
CAGCAGCTGTCCTCCACGCTCGCCCGGATGGCGGGCTGAGCCTCACGCGGCGGCCCGCGGCTCGGGCTGCGGCTCCACCGGCACCTTTCCCGGCAGCACCATCAGCCTCACGGGCTCCCGCGCCACCACCAGCAGCGGCTGACGGGCCTCCAGCAACATCGAGCCGCGGGTGGCCATCCACACCCCGCTGCGCTCCAGCTCCACCGTGCCCGACAGCACCAGCAGCGTCGCCCCCGCCTCCACCGCCAGCGAGTCCCGGGCGGCCAGCTCCAGGTGCTCGCCCTGCTGCAGCCGCGTCAGCCGGTCCTTGCGGCCCGCCCGCGCCTGCTCGCGCACCAGGTCCTCGAAGCGCCGCTGGGCGAACGTCTTCCACACCCCCTGCCGCAGCTCGGTGTTGGCCTCCAGCAGCGGCTGCAGCACCTCGCGCGGGATGCGCACCAGCGTGGACGCCGAGGCCGTGCGGATGGACGCCGAGCGGCGCTCTCCCGCCAGCATCGCCAGCTCGCCGAACACCGCCCCGCTGCCCAGCTCGTCCACCACCCGCTCCTGGCCTCCCTCCTCCACCAGCACGTACGCCGCGCCCCGCGCCAGCAGGTACAGCTCGTCGCTGGAGTCTCCCTTGCGGAACACGTGCTTGCCCGCCCGCAGCGTGAGCAGCTCCGCCTTGGAGGCCACCTCCTTCAAGGCCTCGGTGTCGAAGTGGGCGAACAGCGGCACCGAGCGCAGCTGGCGCACCACCTCCGAGCGCAGCAGGCGCGCGCTGCCCGGCAGCCGCCGCGACAGCGTCCGAAGGGCCGCCAGCGGCTGGCGCAGCTTGTGCGCCACCACCGTGCGAATCACGTGCGCCACGTTGGACGCCGTCAGCGGCACCATCATCACCAGGCCGTGTCCCTCCGTGTAGGTGGGGTTGACCTCGAGGAAGTAGCGCGCCTCGGGCTTCTCGCACTGCCGCCAGTACTCCCGCTCCGCCTCCGTGTCGTACGTCCTCCAGCCCGTCTGCCGCACCAGGGGCCGCGCCGGATCCACCTGCGCCATGCGGAACTCGCCGGCCAGCTCTCCCATGAAGGCGAGCAGCTCGGGCGGAATCTCCGCGCCCCGCCGCGGCCACACCTCGCCAAAGTACTTGGCGAACAGCGCGTAGCTGGACGGGTGAATCACCGGGCCCCAGTAGAAGGCCGGCCGGCCCGGGTGGCGCAGCAGGTAGCGCAGCGCCAGCCCCAGCGCACAGCGCATGGTGATGTTGCCGCCCCGGTACGCGCGCAGCGAGCCCGCCTGCGCCCGGAACACCGCCGTCAGCTTGCCGCCCAGCATGCGCTCGAAGATGTGCAGCGCGAAGTAGCCGACAATGGCGCCCTCTTCGTTGCGGTGGACCTGGATCCAGGTGTGCTCGGCCTTCGACTCCATGACGAAGCGCACGAAGAGGGGACGCTCCACTCCTGCGAAGATGTGCTGGTGGACCGCGTAGAGCGCATCGGTGAGCTGCTCGCGCTGTTCCCGGCTCAGCGTCTTGAGGAGGATGAGTTCGGTGCTGGCAATGCGAGGCATAACGGTCACTCCTCTACGGGAGGGCTGAAGTGCCCTTCACGTAGCCCTCACAGTGCTGGAACCGCCGCTCCGGGGCAGTGAGGCTGCTCACAGTGCTCCAGTGAACAGCTTCACATGTCCGACGGAGGGCTGACGGCGCACCGGCCCACGGCGCTGCGCGTCAGATCCTCGGCCACCGAGCGCAAGAGGTTCCGGGTCACCGGGGAGTCCTCCGCCTCGGCGGGCTGGCCCTGGGTGAGCCACGAGGCCACCTTGCCCAGGCTGGCGGCCGTCACCACCTGCAGCCGCACGTTCACCTGGACCACCAGCGTGTCGCTGGCCTCGGGCGGCTCCTCCAGTGTCCACGCGGTGCGCTCCAGCTCCAGCGTCTGCGCGCCCGAGGGCAGGGGCCTCCCGTCCAGCAGGTACTCACCCCGGGTGTAGGAGAGCACCTGGGTGAGCTGGGCGCTGTCCACCCGCGCGTCGAACCACAGCTTGCGGCGGCGCAGCAGGGTCAGCTCCACTTCCAGGCGTCCCGCCAGGCCCAGCCGCAGCAGCCGATCCAGGTCCTCCGTGAGGAAGGCCTGCGCCTCGGACCGCACCACCACGCGCCGCCCCGTGAGGGTGGCGGTGCAGCGGGCCCCGGGCTCGTCCGCGTGGGCCGTGGGCGCGAGCAGTCCCACCGCGACGATCATCGCCGCGCTGAGCCCTCGCGCCTGGGTTCCGAGCCGGTTCATGCGGTTCAGAAGGGGCGGGTGAACAGCAGCCGGACTTCGGGGGTGAGCGTGGCCCGCTCGTCCGCACGCCACGCCGCGGTCAGCTCCACCTCGTCTCCCAGGTGCAGCGTGGCGCCCAGGCCCAGGCGCGCGTCGGCCCAGCCCTCCTCCTGGTGCACCGAGCCCAGGTCCACGAATGCCCCGAGCGCGTCCCACCGGTACTCGGCGCTGAAGAGCACCGAGGCATCCCCGCGCAGCTCCTTGAAGCCGTAGCCGCGCAGGGCGCTCCACCCACCCAGGGCCTCGCGCTTCTGCAGGGGCAGCTTGTCGCCGCCTGCGGCGCGCAGGCGCAGGCGCAGCGCGTCGTCATCCCCCGTGGGCAGGTAGAGGGCGCTGTCGCTCACCAGCTTCCAGAAGTCCGTGCCCTCATCGCCTCCGAAGGAGGAGCGGCCTACCTCGAGCGTGAGGAAGCTGCGCAGCGTGGGGCGCGTGGGCCAGTCGTCGTCATGGGAGAGCAGCGACAGCTCCGGGCTGCGGAACAGCGTGCCCGCCTGGCGCCGGGGCGTGCCGTCACTGGCGTACTCCAGCCGGCCGATGAGGGAGGCGAAGCGGCCTTCGGTCACCGGCGCGTTGGGGAAGGGGGGCGAGTCCTGGCGGAAGAGGCTGAGCGGCGGCGACAGGCTGAGCAGCGTGGCGTAGGTGTCCCGGCGGTACTCCGCTCCCAGCAGCCAGTCGTTGCCCAGCCGCCAGGTGGCGAAGGCCGCCGCGCCCTTGCGGCGGAAGTAGTCCGCGTCCGGGCGGTTGAGCAGCGCCGAGTAGAGGAACGAGTCGATATCGCCCATCCGCCACCGGTCCAGCGTGTCGGTGAAGTCATGCAGCTGGCCTCCCAGCTCCATCAGCCCCAGCGAGGGCACCTGTGCCTTCGCTCCCAGCAGCCAGTTGAGCCGGCGCTGACGGCTCGTCTGGTCAGGCTCTCCCGGGATGCGCTGGCCGCCCAGCCGCAGCGGAATGAAGAAGGCCGTGTCGAACGTGAAGTGGGCCCGGTTGCGCCGGTCCCAGATCTGCATCCGGCCCTCCAGGCCGGGAGCGATGCCCGTCACCTGCGTGTGCACCGGCAGCAGGCTCATGCTGAACCCCGGCCGCCGCGGCTTCACGTGCACCACCACCCGCTTGCCCCGGGTGACGAGGCCCTTGGGGGCTTCCTCCTGCTCGTCGTCGTCGTCCCACCACTCCTCGAAGAAGTTCTCCCAGTCCACATCCAGCCGCACGCGGCGGCGGCGGGGGGCTTTCTGCTCGTCGTGCACCGTGCGGAAGCGCCGGGTGCCGTTGTCGCCGGACTCCTCGACGATGCGTGCCTGGCGCTGGTTGCGCTCCACGCCCTCGACCCGGAGGTGGGGCTGCAGCTGCGCCATGCGCTTCACCGCCCGGGACATGTCGCTGCGCAGGAAGATGTCCCCGGGCTCCACGCCCAGCGCCGCGCGCACGTGCGGGGCCAGGTCCGGGTCCACGCCTTCCACCTCCACCGCCTCGATGCGGCCTTCGTCCAGCGTGACTTCCAGCCGGCCATCCGGGTGCAGCGTGGCGGTGAGGCTGGCCAGGTGGTAGCCGTCGTCACGCACCTCTTCGAGCGCGTGCTCTAGCCCCGCCGCCAGGCCCCCGAGGACCAGGCCCGGCTTGAGGTTTCCCCGTGCGTCCACCCGGGCCAGCCACTCCTTCGGGGCCTGAGTGGGTGGGCAAGGCGAGGCGGCGACGTCCACGCTCACGCCCCGCTCGCTGATGCGCAGCGTGGCCACCACGTCATCGTCGTCGGCGTCAGGCTGCCACCGCGTCGTCCGCTCCGCCTGGGAGAGCAGGTCCTCGAGCAGCTCCGCGGAGGTGATGTCCTGGAGCCCCTGGAAGGTGACGGAGGAGAGGAAGGGCTGCTCCTCGACGGTGACCTCCAGCGTGGCGGCGGTGCCCTCGTTGAGCCTCAGGGTGGGGGTGAGGCGGGCGAAGAGCTCGGTGCGCGCCAGCCGGCGCAGGCCGAGGGTGGCCTGCTCCACGGTGACCGGTCCCTCCGCCGGGAGGTCCGCCAGCGTGAGCACCTGGGCTTGCGTGAGGCGCTGGAGCCCCTTCCACTCGAGTTCCGAGAGCGTCTGAGTCTGCCCGTCCACGCGAAGTTGCAGCGCGCCCAGCGAGCCGGACAGGTCCTCTGGGGCGCCATCCAGGTCGGGGCAGTCATTGATCTTCCGTGCGACCGGAGCCTCAGAGCCTGGCGGAGTGCCCGCCTCCTGCGCGGTGCCCGGAGTAGTTCCCGCGTCCGGCGGGGTTCCCGCATCCGCCGAGGGTGCCGGGGCGGAAGGAGGGGGAGCTGTGGCCGGGCCCGCATCCGGAGCCTGGGCCTGGCCGCTGGCGAGCAGGGGAAGGAGACACGTGAGCAGCAGTGCGAGACGGTTCATGTCCAGCCAGGGGAGCATGCGCCGTTCCAGGCGGTGGCGCGCCGTAAGTGCTCGAAAAGACGGGGGCTTCGCGCCGGAGCGGATGTCATTTTCACATCCTGATGTCAGGGCGCGATGTGCCGGACACATCGCCCTCATGACACCGGGAGCCCGAGCGCCTTGATGCGGCGGTAGAGGTTGCCCCGGTCCATGCGCAGCAGGCGCGCCGCTCCGGCGATGCTGCCGCCTTCCTCCAACGCCACGCGGATGAGCTCGCGCTCGAAGTCCTCCACGTGCTCGCGGTAGCCCTTTTCACCGAAGCTCAGCCGGGCTGGTGCGGGAGCGGCCGCGGCACCTTCGAGCGAATCCGGCGCCGTGAGGGTGAGTGGGCCGTCGCCGCGCAGGAGGTTGAGGCGCTCGATGTGGTTGCGCAGCTCGCGGATGTTGCCGGGCCAGCGGTACGCGCGCAGGGACACCTCGGCGCCAGGTGCGAGCACCACCGGCACGTGGGGACCGGCGATCTCCGCGGCGAAGGCGCGC
>DASVVJ010000365.1:0-6012 GCA_036389955.1 Myxococcaceae bacterium | reverse complement strand
ACAGCTCGGCAACTACGTGGTGAAGCGCCGCATCGGCGCGGGGGGGCGGGCATCGTCTATGAAGGCGAGCACCCGGTCATCGGCCGCAAGGTGGCCATCAAGATTCTGCGGCCCGAATTCTCCGAGGGCGGCGGGGCCAGGGACCTCATCTCTGAGGCGCGCGCGGCCAGCTCCATCCGCCACCGGGGCATCATCGACGTCTTCGGCTTTGGCAGCATCCCTCACGTCGGCCAGTACCTGGTGATGGAGTACCTGGAGGGCGCGCCGCTCGACGAGGTCATCTCCCAGCGCGCGCCCATGCGCGAGACGGAGGTCGTGGGGCTTCTGGACGAGCTGCTCTCCGCGCTCAGCGCCGCCCATGCCAAGGGCGTCATCCACCGCGATCTCAAGCCGGGCAACATCTTCGTGGTGCACGACTCCAGCGGCGCCGAGTCGGTGAAGGTGCTCGACTTCGGCCTGGCCAAGCGCAGCACCGCGCCCAATGGCACCAGCCCGCAGACGCGCGCCAGCATGATCGTGGGCACCCCCGAGTACATGGCGCCGGAGCAGGCCACGGGCCAGGCGGTGGGTCCGCACACGGACCTGTACTCGGTGGGCGTGATTGCCTTCGAGATGCTCACCCGGCGGCTGCCCTTCGAGGGCGCCTCGGCCATGGCCATCGCCATCCAGCACGTGCAGGCCCAGCCGCCCGCGCCCTCCACCTTCGTGGATATCCACCCGGCGCTGGAGGACCTGGTGCTGCGGCTGCTGTCGAAGACGGCCGCGCAGCGCCCCGCCACCGCCGAGGCGACGCGCCGCGAGCTGAAGGCCATCGCCCGGCAGTTGGCTGACGGCGCCACGCGCCTGGAGCCGTCGCTGAACGGCGCGCGGCTCACCGAGCAGGAGATCCCCAGCACTCAGCCCGAGTCGGCCCCCTACCCCTCGGTTCCCCGCAGATCGCGGCCCGAGGTCGAGTCGGTCACCGAGCCGCGCTCACGGCCCGAGCCCGAGTCGATCACCGCGACGGCGCCTCCGGGCATGACCCCCGGGGCTCCCCAGGCCAGCAAGTCGCGCCCGGCGCTGGGCTCCAACCCGAACGTCAGCAAACCGCGCGCGGCGCTGGCCTCTAACCCCGCTCAGGAGCAGCCGGTCGCCTCGCCGCTGAGCACCGAGCGAGTGCCCTCCGTGCGCCCCAGCCGCGCGCCCCTGTTCGCCGCGGGCGCGGTGGTGTTGCTGGCGCTCGGCGGCCTGGGCTTCTGGGCCCTCAACCGTGGTGAGCCGCCCACTCCCGTGCCGCCGCCCGCGGTGGAGCCTGGGGTCCCGGCGCAGGCCGAGCCCGTCGTCCCGCCCACCCCGCCGGTCCAGGAGGTGAAGCCCGCGACGCCTCCCATCGAGGAGCCGGCCGTGCAGCCTCCTCCCGAGCCCGAGCCGCCCACGCCTGCCGTGGCCGAGACGCCCAAGCCTCCCGTGGGTGGGCCTTCCGCCTCGAAGCTCGCGCAGCAGACGTCGAAGAAGCCCGGCACCCCACCGGTGCGCCCCAAGAACAGCGGCCCTCCGGGCACGCTGCGCCTCATGTCGAGGTTCTGGGCGGACATCTATGTGGATGGGCAGATCAAGGGCCGGCTGCCCAAGGACAATGATTTGGAGTTGCCCCCCGGCAAGTATCAGTTGGAGCTTCGCAATCCCGCGTTCAAGCCCTACAAGGCCACGGTCACCATCACGTCGGAGGAGAGGTCAGACCACCAGGTAAACTGGGTCAAAGACGACGATCCCGCCGAGGGACCATGAGACTGACCGTGCTGTTGTCGTTGGGGGGAATTCTGCTCGTATCACTGCCGGCGCACGCGGAGCTACGCGGCGTGGCGCTGTATGAGCGGGGAGACTACGTCCGGGCGCGCAAGATGCTCACCGAGGAGCTCAACACGCCTGGGCTCTCCAAGGAGGATCAAGCCAAGGCGCGGCTGTACCTCGCCGCCGCCCTGTTCGCCTCGGGCGCCGAGGAGTCCGCCAGCCGCCACCTCGAGGAGCTGGCGATGATCGCTCCCTCCTTCAAGGTGGACCCCATTCTCTTCCCACCAGACTTCGTGGCCCTGGCCGAGAAGGCCCGGGCGACGGCAGAGGCCCAGCGCCAGCAGCAGGAGCAGCAGCGCCTGGAGGCGGAGCGGCTGGAGAAGGAGCGCCGCGAGCGCGAGGAGGCCGAGGCACAGGCGAAGCAGCCTCGGACCGAGGAAGGCGGGCGCGCGGAGAAGACCGTGCGGCTGCGCCCGGAGGTCTTCGGCTTCATGGACGTGGCGGGCAAGAGTCTGGGCGCGGGCGGCAGCCTGACGCTGGGGCTGGGCATGGTGGATCTGAACGCACGCGTGCTGCTGGGCACGGAGGTGGGCTTTGGCGGAGAGGTGGGCGTGCTGCTGGGCAGCGGCTCGGTGCAGCCGCGCCTGGCGCTGAGGGGCACCTTTGTGCCGGTCGGCAAGGGCGGCGGCGCCGTGGTGGGCCTGCGCCTGGGCGCCACTGACCGGGTCACCGTCCTGCTGGATGTGGGCGCCGAGTACTTCGACGTTAACGACAAGAAATTGCATCGCTCCTTCGTCCTGTCCACCACGGCGGGCGTGGGATTCGATCTGCTCTGAGGAGACGCTCACCGTGTCCACTCTTCTGCCGCGAGCTGCGGGTATTGCCGCTGCATTCGTGTTGCTCACCGCCGTCCTGCTGCCGCTGCCGGCCCACGCGCAGCGGGCCGCCACCGTCCAGTGGAGCACCTACCTGGGCGGCAGCGAGGTCGACCGCGTCTCGGTCGTCACCCAGCTGGATGGCAATACCATCGCCGTGGGCTCGACGGCCTCGTCCAGCCTTACGCCGAACTCGACGGGAACGCGCCCCACGGGCACGGACGTCTTCGTGGTCCGTTTCGAATCAGGGGATGGCGTGCTCAGCTCCGACTTCGCTGCGCTGGTGTTTGGCGGCAGCGGCATCGATGTGCCCTTCGCCGTCGCCAGCGGGCCCGCCTCCGAGCTCTACGTCGTGGGTCAAAGCAACTCCCCCGGCTTCACGACGGGCACCAACTACAGGCAGCCCATGGGCTCAACCGGAATGAATGCCTTCCTGTCCAGGATCAGCCCCACTGGAACGCTCGAATGGACCATGTTCTTCAGCGGAACCGGTGATGAGGCAGCCACGGGCGTGACCGTCGTCGGTAGCAAGGTCTACGTCACGGGATGGACCGCCTCCACCAACTTCATGAACAACTCCACCTCCGTCCCCATGTCCAACAACGGCTTCGTGATGGAGATCGAAATTAACGGGGGGCTGCCCTCCGTCGGCTGGGACTTGCAGCCGCTGATCCTCGGTGGCGATGGGATCGACATGTTCCACGGCATCACCCAGGGCATGGACGAAAACGGGCTCAACAAGCTGTACGTGGCGGGGACGACGACCTCCACGGGGTTCACCTACGGCGCCCGGGTCAAGGGCACCTATAAAGGGGGGGCCTCGGATGCCATCGTCGTGCGGCTGGACACGGAGTCGGGAAACCTGGACTGGCTCACCTTCGTGGGCGGCAGCGGAGCCGACGAGGGCGCGGCCATCGCCACCGGTTCCCTCTCTGCGTCCGTCGTCATGGCTGGCACCACGAACTCTCCCGGCAACCTGAACACCACCGGCAGTCCCCTGCCGGAGACCAACGCCTTCGTTGCCTGGGTTCTGCCCAGCGGAGACCTGAAGCTCAGCGAAGTCCGCCAGGGCTCTGGCGACGACGTGGCGCTGGCCGTCACGACCGACTCCGCCGGCAACGCCTATGTCGGCGGGAAGACAGCCTCCATTACTTTTCAGGGAGTCCCCACCAGCGGCTTCGACACCACGATCGAGTCTGGGACGGGCTTCCGGGAAGGCTTCGTCTGGATGGCTCCGCCCGAGGGAGGCCAGGGCTGGGCGTCATTCGTGGGCGGCATCGGCGTGGATGAAGTCACCTCGCTGAGCCTGCGCGAGAGCAATCGGCTCGTGCTGGGACTGCAGACAGGCTCCTCCTCGCAGATGCCTGTTGCTCCCGGCAATCCCCCCACTCCGCCCCCCTACGACGGGAGCCTGGGCGGCACCCAGGACGGGTTCCTCTTGAGCGTGGCGGTGGCGGATCTGTCCGCGCCAGGCGCAGGCGTCGTCCGCGATCGCCCCCAGGTGGACACCGACCCCACGGATATCAGTACGACGACTTCGACCAACGCCCTGTTCGCCAACTGGAGCGGGTTCGGCGACACCTCGGCGATTACCAAGTACGAGTGGGCCCTGGGGACGCGTGCCAATCCCACCGCGATCCAGCCGTTGACGGCCCTGGCCACCCTGGATACGTCCGCGGGTGCCACGGGGCTGAATCTGACCGTGGGTGAGGAGTATGTCGTCACGGTCAGGGCCACGAACCTCTATGGCCTGACGACGGTCGCCAGGTCCAACGGCGTGCGGGTGACGTATTCGGATGGTGGCGTCCCACCAGTCCCGGACGGCGGCACGGGCACTCCGGACAGCGGCACAGGTACTCCAGACAGCGGCACGGGCACCCCGGACAGCGGCACGAACACCCCGGACGCGGGCACCGATGGCGGAACGACGGGCCCCGGCGACGGCGGAGGTGGTGGCGGCGGCGGCGACGGCCCGGACAAGGACCGCGAGTCGCCGATCGGCTGGGATGTCGGCTGCGCCTCGGGCGGAGGGGCGGCGCCGGTGTTCCTGAGCCTGCTCGCGCTGGTGCTGCTGGGGCGCAGGCTCAGGACGCGCTGAGCCGGGGTTACTTCTTCGGCTCCTTCGCCGCGTCCTTCCCCGGGTCCTTGGCGGGCTGCTTCGGCGGCTGCGCCTCGGGCTCGAACACGCGCAGCGTCCACAGCGAGCCGGTGTTGAAGCCCGGCTGCCCCAGCGGGTTGAACACGCTGGCGCTGGTGACGAAGCCGCCCGCGTAGGCGGCCGGCTGCTCCGTCAGCTTCAGCGCGCAGCCGGCGAGAACAATCCCCGCCCGGGGCACCGCGTTGCTCACCACGGTGCACTTGCCCACCGCGACGAAGCGGCCCTCGGGCACCTCGAAGCGCGCGTACATGTCCGCCTGGGAGCCCTCGGGGAAGGTGCGATCCGTGATGCGCACGCACGCCAGCGCCGTGCCCACCTTCTTCTGGCCTCCGGCTTTCACCTTGCCGTCCGCCGGGTTCTGCTCCGGCACGAAGAGGCTCCCCGGCAGCCGCACGTTCACCTCGAACGGAGCCACCTTGCAGGCCGCGATGGGGTCTGCCACCGCCTTAGGGTCCTCCTCGGAGCGGAACTGGTACAGCACCTCACCGGCCAGCGCGGGTGAGGACAGCAAGAGCACAGCGGCACTCACGGACGTCCGGAACATGAAGCAGCTCTCCAGCCAGGGGGAAGGCTGGCCCGAGCGCTACAGCCGGACCAGCTGAGCGCCATAATGCACGCTGGCGCCCACCGCGGCGACCATCACCAGGTCTCCGCTGCCCACGCGCACGCGGCCCGACTCCAGGTCCTCGGCCAGAAGAATGAGCATGCCCGCGGAGGAGGTGTTGCCGTAGCGGTGCACGTTCATCGCCACGCGGTCGGCGGGCAGCCCCGCCTGCTCGATGAAGTGCTCCATCAGCCGCTTGTTGGGCTGGTGGAAGTAGTAGCGCTGCACCTCGGAGCGCAGCGCGGGGTGCTGCTCGAGCACCGAGTCGATGCAGTGGCGCATGTAGAGCGGGTAGCTCTCGGCCACCTTCGGCCCGTCCACCACGAAGGCCATGTCCGCCGGCCGCGTGCGCCCCTGGTGCTGCAGCTTCATCATCCCGCCGCCGCGGCGGATGACCAGCTCACCCTTCGTGTTGCCGGACATCGTCGCCAGGATGCCGGTGCCCTCCTGGCCGTCGGCGCGCAGCACCACCGCGCCGGCCCCATCGCCGAACACGTACGCGGACAGGTACGCGTTGAGCGGCTTGCGGCCCGGCTCGGGGATGATTTCGTCCGTGTACACCTCGCGGTTCATCTGCGCCGAGGACAGGGTCGAGCCCACCACCG
>DASVVJ010000364.1:0-6504 GCA_036389955.1 Myxococcaceae bacterium | reverse complement strand
CGCCCAGCGAAGATCCGGATCTGGCGGGGATGCCAGCCCCGGGTGACGAGCCGGTGCTCCCGACCCCCACGGCCATGGGCAGAGAGAACTTCGGCCCCTTGGCCTCCTTCCGTGGCCGGTTCAGGACGCAGGCCAGCCTGGATCTGTCGGCCGACCGCGCCGGCGAGGATCTCGTGGAGTCGCAGAGCAGCCTCGATCTGGAGATGGAGCTGCGCCTGAACCTCAATCTCTCGGCCCGGGTGTCGGGCCGGATGCTGCTGGACCTGCGAAGCCCGGAGCGGGATTTTGGTGGCTCCGCCCGTGCCATCCTCGACAGCGAGCTGCGCGACGCGGTCCTGTTCTGGAAACGAGGCAGGGCCCACGTGGCAGCCGGCCAGCAGGTGCTGCGCTGGGGAAGCACGGAGATCAACAGCCCCAACGACATCATCAACCCCATGGACCTGAGGCGGGGCCCCGGCGTCGACTTCGAGGTGCCCGTGTTGCCCATCCCCATGGTGCGCGCCGGCTGGCTGGGCGATCGGGGGGGTGGGGAGCTGGTGTACGTCCCCTTCTTCTTCCCGACGCGGGGCTATGCCTTCGGCAGTGACTGGACTCCCCTGCTCGCGCTGCCCGAGCTGCTCGGCACGCTGCAGCAGGCGGCGCGGGCGGGAGGGGCCCGCGGCGCCGAGGAGGCCCTGTTCGCCACGAATGCGCCCTCGTTCATGCCGCGCAACGGGAGCCTGGGTGGGAGGGCTTTCCTGCGCGGCGAGGGCTGGGATGTGCGCTTCAACCTGTTCTACGGCTGGGATCGCATCCCGGAGCTGGTGCTCGCACCGCCTGCCTTCAGCTCGACGTTCCACCGGGAGCTGGGAGCCGGAGTCGATGGCTCGGCGGTGGTGGGGGACTTCATCTTCCGGCTCGACGCGCGCTACTCCACGAAGCGCACCCTCTACACGGAGGCGTTCGTGCCGTTCCGCAGCCGCGCGCTGTCATGGGCGGGCGGAGTGGAGTTTCGCGAGAACTTCCTGCTGGAACTCTATGGGCTCTGGCTCCCCGGGCGCACCGCCGAGGAGCCGCAGCTCTTCCTCGTGGATCGCCACCAGGCCAATGCCGCGTTGATGTACCGGGACACCTTCTTGCGTGAGCGGGTGAAGGTGAACATCGGCGTCCAGTACGGGCTGGCCAGAAAGGACTGGGTCATCTCGGGCCTGATGGGCTACGAGGTGCACTCAGGCCACGAGCTGGAGGCAGGGGCCCTGCTGCTGGAGGGCCAGGGCCTCTCCGTCGGAGGGCTCTTCGACTCCAACGACTACTTTTTCGTGCGCTACACCTACGGGTTCTGAAGGCTCCCTGCCTGGTCCTCTTCCAAGTCCGGAAAACGGGGGTAGCCCGCCTTGACGGTTTTTTTCAGTACCGTCATGATCATATGAGCTCGAACGGAGCTGAATAGAGGACACCACCATGAAGCTGCTGCTGGTCAGCACGAATCAGTTCCGTGAGCCGTTGGGCCCGGTGCTTCCGCTTGCCCTGGAGTACCTGGCCCAGGCCGCCAGCGGCGCAGGCCATGAAGTCAAGGTGATCGACCTGTGCTTCCACAAGGACTCGGAGCTGTTCGAGCTGGTGGGAGACTTCGCGCCCGAAGCCGTCGGCCTCTCGGTGCGAAACACCTATGACGGCAGCACGATGACGGACTTCCTGCCCCGGGTGCGCGACATCGTCAACTCCATGCGCTCCCGCGGCTACCGCAACATCATCGTGGGCGGCAACGGCATCTCGGGCCTGGCCCGGCAGTGCTTCGACTACTTGCAGCCGGACTTCGCCGTGGTGGGCGAGGGAGAGTTTCCCCTGGTGGAGATCCTCGACGGGATCAAGCGCGGGGCCACGTCGTACGAAACGCCGGGGGTCATCTACCGGCGGGACGGCCAGGTGGTCGAGAACCCGCTGATCGCGCTGGGCCCCAAGCGCCCGTACTGGGACATCAACAAGCTGCCTCCGCTGTCGCGCACCTTCGTCGACTCGATGAAGTACCAGCGCTGGGCCGGAATGGCGAACATCCAGACCAAGCGCGGCTGCCCGATGCAGTGCTCCTACTGCGTGACGCCGAACACCCAGGGCCGCCAGGTGCGTGTCTTCGAGCCGTCCCGGATCGCCGACGAGTTCGAGCAGCTGGCCCAGCAGGGGGTGAAGCATCTGTACGTCACGGATGCCGAGTTCAACCTGCCGCCCAAAGCCGCGATGGAGCTGTGCGAGGAGCTGATCCGGCGCAACAACAAGCTGGGCTGGACGTGTGACGTGCGCCCGGTGAACAACGCCCTGCCCAGTGAGCTCATCGAGGCCATGGCCAAGGCCGGGTGCCTCGAGGTCAACATGACCGTCGACACCGGGAACGAGAAGGTCGCAAAGAAGAACCACCTCTCGCAGACGCGCGAGGGCGTCATTGACGCCACGCTCGCGTTCAAGAAGTTCGGCATCTACATCATCCACGCGTACGTGGTGGGACTGCCCGGACAGGGGCCGGAAGAGCTGCGCGAGACGCTCGAGATGCTCGATGCGTGCAAGCCCAACTACACCTTCTTCTATGTCGAGCCGTGGATCTACCCGCACACGCCGCTCGAGCAGATCGCCATCGCGGAGGGGCGGCTGAAGCCTGACTGGAGCCCGCTCGAGCTGACCTACTACCGCTCCGAGCACGCCGACGAACTGCTGCGGATGATCAAGGCCTATGCCAAGCGCTTCTCGCCCGCCGAGATCGGCGTGCTGGCGCCGGGAGACTCGCCGCCCTTCGGGGCCTTCATGTCCCAGATGGTCGGGGAGAACGGCTACTACGGGCCCTTCAACAAGATGATGGCGCAGGTCAACGAGCATAAGTTCGCCATGGTCTCCATGATCATGCGCTACTTGATGGGCCGGCTCCGGGACAAGATGTTCGGCGCCCCCGTGCGCAAGCTCTGAAGCGGCGCACCGGCTTTACGCCCGTCAAGACATGGGTTACGCCCGGAGCAGGCCCCATCCCTGGAGTCACCCATCATGAAGCTGAAGCGCTTTTCCGCTGTCCTGCTGGCCGCCTCGCTGCTCGGGGGGTGTGGAGAGGAGACCCTCGACACGGACGCGTGCGAGCACCTGCAGGAGGGGCCCGCCTCCGCCATCACGGCTTCCGCCACCACGGCGGGGGCGCCCGCGGTGAGCAATGACCACCGCCGCTACGACATCACGCTGATCGACGGGACGGACGGCAAGGGAGGCTCTGTCTCCTTCGCCGTGGCGGAGGCCACCGACTACACCCTCTTCCTCACCGGGGAGGTGCCGGTGAACCTCAGGGATGCGAACGGCCAGCGGATCGAAGTCACGGTCAGCGGCACGGGTTCCTCCGAGTGCTCCGAGGTCAAGCGGCGCCACACCTTTGCGCTGGACGTGGGCACGTACAACCTCACCTTCGGCCCCACCACGGAGAGTTCCGTCTCGCTCGTCATCGTCGAGGCCGCTGCCGAGCACGAGCACGATGACTGATCGGCGCTGCGCTACTCACCGGCAAGCTGATCAATCTCAACTGAGCGCGCCCCGTTTGCTGGATAGCTGGGTGGAGGGCAACGTACCAGGCACGTAAGCGAGGTCAGCGCTCAGCACACTGGCGAGCGAACTCGACGGCTTCTGCGATGCGGGCAGAGTCCGGTAGGACCTTTCTCGCCCGCTCCGCGAGCTGAAGCGCGGCGTCGAGCTTCTCTTGCTGGCCCAAGGTGCTGATCTGGCCTGCCCAGGCCTCTTCCAAGAGATGCAAGGCTCGTTGCGCAGCCTGAGCGAACAGCACTTCAGCGTCGCCCGGAGCGTCTCGGATGACATCCTTGAAGTGAGCCAGCTCAATGAGCGCCGAAGCATCCTCGCCAGAAACGGTGACCGCGTCTTTCAGGGTGCGTTCGACCTTCGAGAAGTACGCCGCGGAGTTGCCCACCTTCTCCCTGCTCAAGAGCATGGACCTGCTCAACGTCAGCAGGTTGGGCAGGAAGGCAGGGCAGAGCGTCGCGAGCTTGCGGAGTTCCTTGTCCCGCTTCGGACTTCCTGGAGGAGCAGAGGGATCGTTTCGCACCGCATCGAGCAACCGCTGTAGCTCACGGGGTGTCTTGTGCATGCGCACCACCTAGTTCTTTTCCATGAGGCGCTTGTGCTCTTTGAGGAGCTTCAGCGCGGTTTGAAGCTCTTTCTTCGTGGCGATGCTGAAGTCCTTCTGCTGGAGCATGCGCTGAATCTGGTAACGGCTGAAGTCCTTGAGTCGAGCAGGGAAGTTTCCCACACGCTGGAGTGAAGCAGGAAGCTCTCCCAGCTTCATCGCTTGCTCAGCGATCGTCCTACGAAGGACCGCCGCCGCCGAGTGCTCAATCACCCCGGACGAGGCTGACTCGGCGATCAGCGCCTCGGCCTCAGTGAACTGCCCCTCCGAAATAAGATGGGTGATACGAGCCTCGGCCGAGTTACGACCAAACCCGGCACCGCCCCCATCGTCCCAGTGAACCTCAGAACTGGAGGACGACGGAGCACGCGCATCCCGAGAGGGAGTGGTGCTACATGCCCAAAACCAGGGTGTTACCACGGCTACAGCAACCAGAACGAGGCTGCGCCGCCAGGAAGAGGTCTTCATGCGCACCATGCATGCTCGGCCTACGGCCCCTCCGCAACGTTCGGCCTGGAGCATACTCCACGCAGTGCCCCACCATCTCGAGCCCGGGAGCCGGTCATGAGCCTGTCATTCCTCACCCTCGGCGTGGGTGATGCCTTCTCCGCGCTGCGCTACTCCTCATGCCTCGCCGTGGAGGCTGAGGGGCAGGTGCTGCTCATCGACTGCCCACACCCCATCCGGAAGATGATGCGCGAGGCCTCCCAGTCCTCGGGCGTGCCGCTGGACGCGGACCGGGTGGCCGGCGTCGCCCTCACCCACCTGCACGCCGACCACAGCTCGGGCCTGGAGGGCCTGGGCTACTTCTCCTTCTTCGTGCTGAAGCGAAAGCTGGCGCTGCTCACCCATCCCAACGTGGCCAAGCGGCTGTGGGACGGGCACCTCGCCGCGGGCATGGAGTGTCTCATCGAGAAGCAGGGTGAGCACCCCCGGCCCAAGCACTTCGAGGACTACTTCGCCCATACCCCGCTCTCCACCGAGGCGCCCGTGCGCTTCGGGCCCTTCACCGTCGAGTGCCGCTTCACCTACCACCACCTGCCCACCACCGCGCTGCGCATCCGCGCCGGCAGGCGGTGCCTGGGCTACAGCGCGGACACCTCCTTCGACGAGGGGCTCATCGCCTGGCTCTCCGAGGCGGACCTCGTGGTGCACGAGACGAACTACGGCGTGCACACGCCCTATGCGAAGCTCGCAGCGCTGCCCGCCGAGCTGCGCGCCAGGATGCGGCTCATCCACTACCCGGATGACTTCGACCTTGCCGCCAGCGTCATCGAACCTCTCGCGCAGGGTCGCCGCTACACGGTATGACGCGGTCCCTTGGACCCCTCTCCTAGCCCAACTCCCGCCTCCCCTCCGCTCGCCATCGAGGTGCGAGGGCTCGTCAAACGCTTCGACGACACCGTCGCCGTCGCCGGCATCGACATCGAGGTGCGCGCAGGCCAATGCGTGGGCCTGCTCGGCCCCAACGGCGCGGGCAAGACGACCACGGTGGAAATCCTCGAGGGACTGCAGAAGCCCACCGCGGGCGAGGTGCGGCTGCTCGGGCGCCGCTGGGAGACGGAGACCGACTACCTGCGCGAGCACATCGGCCTGGCGCTGCAGGAGACGCGCTTTTACGAGCGCCTGAGCGTCGAGGAGACCGTCCGCCTCTTCCGCTCCTTCTACAAGCGGGGCATCACAGTCGAGGAGGCCATCGGGCTGGTGCGGCTGGAGGAGAAGCGCCACGCGCACTCGGTGAAGCTCTCGGGCGGCCAGCGGCAGCGGCTGGCGCTGGCGGTGGCCTTGGTGGCCGACCCCGAGCTGCTCTTCCTCGACGAGCCCACCACGGGCCTGGATCCGCAGTCGCGGCGCGCCCTGTGGGACGTCATCGAGGGCCTCAAGGGCAAAGGGCGCACCGTGGTCCTCACCACACATTATATGGAAGAGGCCCAGGTGCTCTGCGACCAGGTCATCATCATGGACCACGGCCGCATCGTCGGTCAGGGCACTCCGGCCCAGCTCATCGCCTCCATCGGCGGAGACCAGGTCATCGAGTTCGCCACCACCCCGCAGCTTCCCCCCGAGGCGTTCTCGGACGTGCCCACCTTCGTCTCCCACCACCCCCGGGGTGAGGGCCACACCGTCACCGTGAAGGAGCTGCACCGGGCGCTGCCGGGGCTGCTCGCCACCGTGGCGGGGCGCGGCGCCACCCTGCGCTACCTCTCCACCCGCCAGGCCACGTTGGATGACGTGTTCCTCGCCCTCACCGGCCGCAGCCTGCGCGAGGACTCCACGCCATGAAGGCCAGCCACCCGCTCTGGGAGCTCTTCCTCTTCCGCATGCGGGCCATGTGGCGCGAGCCCGCGGCCCTCTTCTGGACC
>DASVVJ010000363.1:0-10413 GCA_036389955.1 Myxococcaceae bacterium | reverse complement strand
CGCACGCCTCGCTCCGAGATCACCTCACCGGACTGGGCGTACCACTTCTCGTCGAAGAGCCCCTGACCCCGAGGCACCCACTCCAGCAGCACGAGCTGACCGTTCTGGGGGCCTGTCATCCCCTCCCCCACCACGTGGATCTGCCGGAAGCGCGTCACTTGCCCCGCGGCGCTCTTCTGGAACTGGGGCTCGGTGCCGTGGCTCACTCCGCCCCACTCGCGCCAGCGCCGCTCTGCCTCCTCCCTCTGCACGGTGACGGTGGCGGGCAGCGGATGCTCCTCCGGCGCTTCCGCTCCAGAGGCCAGAGAGGGAGACCCGAGCAGCGCGGTCAGCAGGAGGAAACCAGACAGGCGCATTCTCAGCTCCCCATTCAGCCGGTGCGTCGCCTGCCGCGCCACTGGGTGGCATACGGCAGCACGAACAAGTACAGCCCGGTGAACAGAAGCACGATGAGCGGGAGCAGCGCCAGGAGGCCCACCCAAACGGCAGGCTTCTCCTGTCCCATCACGCTGATGTTGACGATGACGGCCACCGTAAAGGCCAGGGACAGCCACCGGTGGAGCTGCCGAATCCATTGGTTCCAGTTCAAGAGGACCTCCTCTGAGGACGAGCCCGGGCCGGTTCGGACACACCTGCGGGGACAGCCTTCGAACGGCCGCCGACGAAGGCCGCCAGGTGCTCGCCGGTCAGTGTCGACTTCGACGCCACCAGGTCGGCCGGGGTACCTTCGAACACGATCCTCCCGCCTTCGTGGCCCGCGCCCGGTCCCAGGTCGATGATCCAGTCGGCGTGCGCCATCACCACCTGGTGGTGTTCGATCACGATGACCGACTTGCCGGAGTCGACCAGCCGGTCCAGCAGCCCGAGCAGCTGCTGAAGGTCGGCCAGGTGCAGCCCGGTGGTCGGCTCGTCGAGCACATAGACGCCGCCATCGGTGCCCATGTGCGTCGCCAGCTTGAGCCGCTGCCGCTCGCCACCCGACAGCGTGGTGAGCGGTTGGCCCAGCCGTAGGTAGCCAAGCCCCACGTCCGCCATGCGCTGCAGGATCGCGTGCGCGGCCGGCGTACTCGCCTTCCCGGCGCCGAAGAAGCCGACCGCGTCTTCCACCGACAGGTCGAGCACCTCGGCGATGTTGAGCCCGCCGAGCCGGTAGTTCAGCACCGACGCCTGGAACCGCCGGCCCTCGCACTCCTCGCAGACCGTGGCGACCTCGGCCATCATCCCCAGGTCGGTGTAGATCATCCCGGCGCCGTTGCAGGTCGGACAGGCGCCCTCGGAGTTGGCGCTGAACAGGGCGGGCTTCACGCCGTTGGCCTTCGCGAACGCCTTGCGGATCGGCTCCAGCATGTCGGTGTACGTCGCCGGGTTGCTCCGCCGCGAGCCACGGATTGCGCTCTGGTCGACCGACACCACCCCGTCCCGGTTACACACCGAGCCGTGGATCAGTGAGCTCTTGCCCGACCCGGCCACGCCAGTCACCACCACCAGCACGCCGAGCGGGATGTCGACGTTGACGTCCTTCAGGTTGTGGGTGCGGGCGCCGCGCACCTACAGCACCCCCGTCGGCTTGCGCACGGACGGCTTCAGGGCGGCCCGGTCGCTCAGGTGACGCCCGGTGAGCGTGCCGCTGGCCCGCAGCCCGTCGACGCTGCCCTCGAAGACCACCTTGCCGCCGGCAGTGCCAGCGCCGGGGCCGAGGTCGACGACATGGTCGGCGATCTCGATCACCTCCGGCTTGTGCTCGACCACGAGGACGGTGTTGCCCTTGTCGCGCAGCCGCAGCAGCAGGCTGTTCATCCGCTGAATGTCGTGCGGGTGCAGCCCGACCGTCGGCTCGTCGAACACGTAGGTCACGTCGGTGAGCGACGACCCCAGGTGCCGGATCATCTTGGTGCGCTGGGCCTCGCCGCCCGACAGCGTCCCCGACGACCGGTCGAGGCTGAGATAGCCCAGCCCGATCTCCACGAACGAGTCGAGCGTCTGCCGCAGCGTCGTCAGCAGCGGCGCGACGGAAGGCTCGTCCAGCCCGCGCACCCACTTCGCCAGGTCGCTGATCTGCATCGCGCAGGCGTCGGCGATGTTGATTCCCTTGATCTTCGAGGACCGGGCCGCCTCGCTGAGCCGGGTGCCGCCGCAATCGGGGCAGGCGGTGAAGGTGACCGCGCGCTCCACGAACGCCCGGATGTGCGGCTGCATCGCGTCGACGTCCTTGGACAGGAACGACTTCTGGAGCCGCGGGACCAGCCCCTCGTAGGTCATGTTCGCGCCGGCGACCTTCACCTTGACCGGTTCCTTGTAGAGGAAGTCGTGGCGCTCCTGCTTGGTGTACTTCCGGATGGGCTTGTCCGGGTCGATGAAGCCCGACTCCGAGAAGATACGCACGTACCACCCGTCGGCGGTGTAACCGGGGATGGTGAGCGCCCCTTCATTGAGCGACTTGCTGTCGTCGAAGAGCTGGGACAGGTCAATGTCGTTGATCTGCCCCATACCCTCGCAGCGCGGGCACATGCCGCCGGTGACGCTGAAGGTGCGCGTCTCGGTCTTCTTGCCGGCACCCTTCTCGACCGTCATCTTCCCGGTCGCGGTGACCGATGGAACGTTGAAGGAGAAGGCGTTGGACGAGCCGATGTGCGGCTTGCCAAGGCGGCTGAACAGCACCCGCAGCAGCGCATTCGCGTCGGTGGCGGTGCCCACCGTCGAGCGGGAGTTGGCGCCCATCCGCTCCTGGTCGACGATGATCGCGGTCGTCAGCCCTTCCAGAACGTCGACTTCGGGCCGGTCCAGCGACGGCATGAACCCTTGCAGGAACGCGCTGTAGGTCTCATTGATCAGCCGCTGCGACTCCGCCGCGATGGTGCCGAAAACCAGCGACGACTTGCCCGAGCCCGAGACGCCGGTGAACACCGTCAACCGCCGCTTGGGAATCTCGACGCTGACGTCCTTCAGGTTGTTCTGCCGGGCACCCTGGACGCGGATCAGGTCGTGGCTGTCCGCGGGAGCCGGGCTGGAGGAGGCCTCTGGCTTCGACCGGCTCATGGGAGCCTCGCGAGCAGGTCAACGAGCTTGTCGCCCATCATCTTCCAGCCGTAGCGCGCGCCACCGAAGTTCTGCTTCTGGTCCGGCTTGAAGCCCGACTGCACAAGGGACATGCGGGTGCCCGACGCCGTGGGCGTGAGCGTGAAGGTCACGACGGTGTCGAGGACCATGTCGCCAACCACCCACGTGTAGCTGAGCTTCTTCTGCGCTTCGATCTCGAGGATCCGGCAGTTCACGGTGCCGTCCCACCCGGGGTACGGCTGCGTCTTGAACGTGAACGCGGCTCCCGGCTCGAGCTTGAGCCCGGTGACGGGCAAGAGCCACTCGGTGAGCAGCTCGGGGTCGGTGAGCGCACGCCACACCTTCTGCGGCGAATGCTGCAGATCGAACTCGAAGGCAAGGGCTGCGGTTTGCGATGGAGCGGTCTTATCGACGGGTTTCATTCGTCCATTTTCTCCAACAACTGTTCAAGGCGATCGACGCGCTCGGTCCAGAAGGCGCGGTAGTGCGTGATCCAATCGATGAGCGGCTTCATCCCGCGCGGCTCCACCCGGTAGTAGACACAGCGCCCCTCCCGCCGGCCGTTCACCAGGCCGGCCTCCTTCAATGCGGCCAGATGCTGCGAGATCGCCGGCTGCGAGATGTCGAAGCGCGCCGTGAGGTCCTTCACCGCCGCTTCGCCGCGCGTGAGCGACTCGAAGATCGCCCGGCGGCTGGGGTCCGCCAGCGCCTGGAAGATCTTGTTTTCGGCCTCGGCCGCACTGTGCATCTGCATGCGTAATCAATAAGCGCACACTTATATGTTGTCAAGCGCCTGCATCATTTTCCACCTCACAGGCTCCTCTTATTCGAGGGGGACTGTTCGCAGCGCAGCCACTGCGAGCATGATTCCCCCTTGTCACCCACGCAGGAGAGGAGAGCCAACATGCAGAAGAAGAAGGAACTGGTGAGCTTCAATGAAGTGGTGAGGGACATCCCGTCGCTGGTGGAGCTGGACGACGCCACGCTGGATCAGGTGACCGGTGGAGTGGGCGCCGGCCTCGGGGAGCTCAACCCCAGCGCGGCTGCCGAGGAGACCACCCCCGGCTGCAATACCCTCTGCTGATGGGTTGAGGAGCGCCTTTCATGTCGACTGAGCAGGGAAGTGCTGGAACACGAGGCCTCGAGGACATGGTGAAGCTCGAGCCGTTCGAGCTGCCGTCCGTCCCATTCATGCCCGCGGGGCTTGCTTCCCTGCCAGTCAAGGCCAGCGAACTCGAAGGACGCGGCACGCTGCGCACCAGCAGTTACACCATCTACGTGGACCTGCCCGGCAACCCGGATGACATGCTGCTCGTCCAGGCCTATACGGGGGCCTACGATCTGGCGTCCAAGCGGGTGGCCACCTACCTGCGCTCGCTCGAGGCGCACCATGCGCCCAATCCGCTCTATGGCACCTGGACGCCCGAGCCCGCCCTTGAGGGAGAGGTGTCCCGGCCCTCGGACGAGACCCTCGCGGCACTCAAGAAGCGAGGCTACCTCGTCACGCTCACTCCTGAAGAGGAGGAGTCCCTGTTCGCCAGGCTGAGTGCCCGGCACCACCTGAGCACCCTGCGCAGCGCGCCCAGCTACGTCGTGATGCCGACGTACGAGTGCAACCTGCGCTGCGCCTACTGCTTCCAGGACTCCATGCGCACGGATCCGCGCAACTCGCACCTGCTGCGGGTGATGGATCGCCCCATGGTGGACCGCATCCTGGCGGGCATGCGCACCATCGAGGCGGCCCATGGGCTCGCGGCGGACGCGGACCTGCCTCGCGGCCTCACCTTCTTCGGCGGCGAGCCCCTGCTAGCCCGGAGCCGGCCCACCATTCAGTACTTCATGGAGCGGATGCGCGCCCGGGGCCGGGTGCGCATCAGTGCCATCACCAACGCCACGGAGCTGGAGTCCTACGCGGATCTGCTCGGTCCGGAGGGACTCGCCTCTCTCCAGGTGACGCTGGACGGGACGCCCCAGGAGCACGACCGCCGCCGCATCTACCCGGATGGCTCTGGCTCGTTCGATCGCATCGCGCGCAACATCACCCTGGCGCTCGAGCGCGGCGTGACCGTGAGCGTGCGGATGAACATCGACCGGAACAACATTGGCCAGCTCCCCGCGCTCGCCGAGGTGTTCGAGGCCCAGGGCTGGAGCCGCCAGGCGCGGTTCTCGCCCTACGTGGCTCCCATTCACGCGGGCAACGGCAAGGTGGACGCGCAGTCCACCTTCACGAGCTGGCAGCTCACACAGGCCATGGAGGAGCTGCGCCAGCGCCACCCGGCGGTGAGCCGGATTGGCCTCACGGACGACTCGCTCCAGTTCAAGGCGCGGCGGATCTTCGACCAGAAGGCCCAGAGCACCGGCTTCAGCACCGCCTTCTGCGGCGCCCACACGGCCATGTATGTCTTCGATGCCTTCGGCGACATCTACGCCTGCTGGGAGCGCACGGGAGATCCGCGCCAGCGCATCGGCCACGTCACTCCAGACGGCGAGGTGCTCATGAGCCGCCTGCACCTGCATGCCTGGCGCGGGCGCAACGTGGTGTCCAACCCCGTGTGCCGCAAGTGCCGCTATGCCACCTCGTGTGGAGGAGGCTGCGCCGTGCTGGCCGAGGGCGCCACCGGCACGCTCTACAAGAACTTCTGCGATGGCTATGCCCAGCGCTTCCGGGCCAAGGTGGCCCAGGCTTACCAGGAGCACGTGAACGGCACTGGCCCGGGAGTCTCCGTCACGCGCCTGTGCGAGGCGTGAGCGGCCGCGGCGGGGGTTCGCAGCGACGTCCGGGTGTGCGTGCCTACCACCCCGGTGACTCCGCCTTCTAGCGCTGCTCCTCCCAGCCGCAGTAAACAGCCGCCATGCACATCTCCTGCTTCCGTGTCGCCAAGGCTTTCCCCCTGTCACTCCTCTTCTGCGCGGGCCTGATGGGCTGCGGCGACGGCGTTGACTCCATCGAGCATGCCCGCCGCGCCTACCTGGGACTGGACAAGTCGGTGGAGAAGTCGCTGCAGCTGGGCTTTGCCGGCTTCAACGCCGCCACGAGCGCGAACATCCCCGCGCAGAGCGGCACCGGAGATGCCACGGGAACGCTGACGATCTCCGGCCAGGTGGATCAGGGCTCGTCGGCGAACAAGGGCATGCGGCTGCGCGTGGGAATGGTCAACTACTCCGACGGGAAACTCACCGTGCCCGGGGAGGATGACACGGTGGAGCTCACCTATGGGACGGCCACCGATCCGACGGCCCAGCCCGAGCTGACGCTCTCGCTGCGTGACATCCCCAACGGCTCCTTCACCGGCCAGTTGCTGGGCAAGTTCCAGATGAGTGGGGACCTCGAGGGAGAAGTCACCCTGGACCTGGTTATGAACGGGCGGCTCGAGGACGACGGGACCGGCAAGGTGCGGCGTGTGGCGGGCACCACCTCGATCGGAGGGCTGGCGACGTCCAGCGAGGGGTCCTACGTCGTGAGCATCTCAGGCAACCCCTAGGGCACGGGGAGTGCGGTGCCCGGCGGACCGCAGCCGGGCTCCTCCCTTCCTCGGCACAGCCGCGTGGCTCAGGGCGTATACAGCTCCGCCGCCGCGAGGGCTTTGCCCTCACCGTACCCCCCCGCGATTCCGGGGGACGTCTGGCCCTCTATCACTGCTGCTGCGACTTCCCCGTCTTGACACCGAAGCAGAAGAAACCCCTACGTGCTCTGTGGGATGCCAAGCGGGAGTCCCTCCGGAAAGTGCAGGCGTAGGGCGCGCGGCTCATTTACGGCGGAGGTGGACCGGGTGGAGGATTGACGGTGATGCTGACCGTGGCGGTGTTGGAGACCAGCCTTCCGTCGCTGGCCTCGAAGGTAAAGCGGTCCTGCCCGGAGAAGCCGGCCTCCGGAATATAGGTCCGGCGGGCCCCCGTCCCGGACAGCGTCCCGTGAGCAGGTGTGGTGGTAGTGAAGGTGAGTGCGTCACCCTCCAGGTCCGTGACCGTCAGGGTGATGTCCGTGGCGGTGTTGTGGGCCGCCGTCACCGTGACAGGGGTGGCCACGGGCCCGTCGTTCTCCGGGTTCACCGTCACCGTGACCAGGCCGATGCTGTGCGTCTGCCCGTCCGTCACCACGTACTCGAAGGCCGCCTCGCCGTTGAAGTCCGCGGAGGGACGGAAGGTGATGGCCGTTCCGGAGAGCGTGGCCGTGCCATGGCTCGAGTTCTGCACGGCGGTGATCGTCAGCGGCTGGCTGTCCACGTCGGAGTCATTGGCCAGCAGGGTCCTTGCCGCCAGTGTCAGCAGCACGTCCTCATCCATCGCCACCGTGTCGTTGGCCGCCACCGGGCTGTCATTCACCGGGTTCACCGTCACCGTGACGGTGGCCACCGCTGACGCCTTGCCGTCGGAGACCGTGACCTCGAAGGTCTCTTCCCCGGTGAAATTCGCCCTGGGCGTGTACGTCACCGTAGTCCCCGTGCCCTCGAGAGTGCCGTGGCTGGGAGCCGTGAAGGTGACCTCGAGCGTGTCTCCGTCCGCATCCTCCGGCGAGACGGCGATGACGGCCGGGGTGTCCTCGTCGGTGGACACGCGGACGTCAGAGAGCGTGGGGGGAACGTTGGGCTTCGGGTCGTCTCCGCAGGCTGCGGCCAGTGCGACCACGAGAAGCAGCAGGAATCTTGTCGTCATGGGAGGCTACCGCCCTCACGAGGCGCGGATCGCCTGGACGGACCAGGGCACAGTCCCCGTCCCGTCCAGACATACGTGCGAAGCCTTACGAGCAATACAGCGCCTCGACGTTTTGACAGTCGGTTCCCACGGTCTTCGCCCACCAGTTACCGCCGGAGCAATGATAGAGCTTGCATCCCGCCCCATCTGGGTTCCCGCAGTAGTGCGTAAAATCCCAGCCAGCCGTGGCCACGCAGGTCAGGCCTGCCGTGACGGCCTTCGCGGTGCCAGTCCTGCAGTACGCCCCGATCGGAAACTCGCTGCACAGCCCCTGGGTCACGGTCTGTACCGCTTCGTCGCCCGTAGGCTCCGCCCCCTCCACCCCACACCCCGTCAGGCATCCCCATCCCAGGAGGGAAAGAACGCCCAGCGCTCTCGTTGTCTTCACGTGGTTACCCTTTCATCGCGCTCAGTGCTTCGTGGCCGCCATGGACTGGCCTGGGCACCGTATGCGGGCGTGGGTGCTCCGTCAATGTCCGGCACGAGTGTGAGGAACACGTGGAGGAGCCAAGCTCAGGCTTCCTGGGTTGACGAACCCGTTCCCTGCCCTGCAGAGTCGCTCCTATGCACTGGCCTCTGCCGTGCCCAGTCGTCCTGATCAATCACCATGAATGAGGCTGCCTTTCAGCGCTGGCTGGCTGAGACCTACGTGACGGAGCGAGGAACCCGCATGGAGCCCCGGGTGCGGGCTGCGCGCGTGTCCAACTGCCGAACAGTGGAGCGGCATGAGGGGGATCTCGATCTGCATTTCGAGCGGGATGGCCTGGGCTCACTCCTGCAGCGCCTGGAGTATTCGAAGAAGGATGTACGGGCAGGGAGCCCCCCGCGCCACGGGATACCGATTGCTGGGGATCAGTACAAAGGCACGGCGACGCTTCGTAGTGCGGTCGCGCTCTACAAGCAGTTCAGGGGAGGCGGTGAGCCACTCATGGATCGTCCGACGGTCCGCCCGCCGCCGAAGCCAAGCCGGAAGGCGCGTTCTCGTACAGCCGACTGGCCGGTCTGGCCCCAGCCCAGCGAGGCCGAAATACTCCAGCTCGCCCGAGTCGCCATCCCTCTGGTTCGTTACCTTCACCCCGACATCGTCCGTGCGGTTGTCGAGGACACCGCGCAGCATCTGGAGGATTGGTCGCGGGCACTGTCGGCGCGGGGAATTGATCCGGAGATCTATCTCTGGAATGGCTCGCCCTGTGTGTTTCCGGGGGTACGCCGCTATGCAGGCAGCCACGAGGTGGCGGCATTCCGCGGGCATACTTCGCTCGAGGCGGAAGTGCCGACAGATGCCCTCTGTCTCGACGACAATGAATATCCCAAGCAGCTCTGGTCCTTTGTGTTCCGGGGCGCTCGGTTCGCCAAGCACGGCCCGGAAGGCTACGCCCTCGCCCACCTGGCTGATCACAAGCAACACGGGAACCGTGCGTCTGACGAGTTCGAGTGCACCTCGCCATCGACCCACACGCGGCCTCTCTTCGGCCTGTACACCAGCGCCGCCAATACCGTGTATGTCCCACGCAATCTGATCCGCCCGACGGATTTCGCGGGGCCACTTCGGAACCTGTTGATCCGCCGCTCGCAGAGCCTCTACGGCTCGTTTTGCCGCCTGCTCCCGGCCGAGTTCGCCATCCCGGCTGCCTCGTCTGAACAATGGGAACTGGATCGGTTCACCTGGGCCGAGCCTGTCGGCACCTCCGCGCACCTGCGGGAGTTCCTGGTCTTCCGGCGCGACAAGATGGCACGCATTCTCAGTCAGCAGCCCGCACCGGCAGCGCCCCTTTAAACCCTGGGTGCGAGCATCGGCGATTTCAAGAGCATCCCGCTAGCAGAGGTGGGCACGCTGATCTTGTCGCTGATGGCTCATGTGCCGCCGGGCAGCGAGCCGCAGCGGGCAGAGTAGACGCTGCCCTCGGGGGTGAGCCCGAGGAGCTGACGGCTCAGCGCGCTTTTCCCGGGTCCGAGGTGGGCACAGGCTTTCTGGGAGGCATGGGGGCAGGTAAGTAGCACTTGCCCTGGAAGGGCACGTAGCCGACCTCCACGCACTCCTCGGCTTTCATCGAGAGCAACTCCACCCAGCAGCCTCCATTGATAGGCACCTGCTTGGGGCCCAGGCACCGGCCTTTCTCATCGGGCCGGGCCTGCCCTGGACGGGGCTGCGGAAGAGGCTCCTGCGCGAGGGGCTTGTTCTCTTCCGGGGACGTAGTGGCGGCCTGAGGCTCGGTGGATGAGGTGTCCCCGATCGCCACGCTGCCCTCGTCCGGGGCCAGGGCGTTGAAAGCCCGAGGCTCCCACTTCGAGCTCCAGAGCCACACCGCGCACGCTCCCGCTGCCGCCACCGTCAGCCAGGGCTTCCAGGCTCGGGCTCGCCCAGGCGGCTTGGAACGCGCAGGGCGCTCTTCTCCTCCCGCCGCAGCCTCCAGTGCCTGCGCCACCTGGGCCGCCGTTCCTCTCTGCTCCGGAGCGTCCGACAGCAGCCGGACCATCACCTCTCGCAGCAGCGGCGCCACCTTGGGGTTGCTCTCCAGCAACGGCCGGACGTCCGGGCCCGTCACCTGCCACCTGCCCTGCTCATCCTGCCGCACATCGAAGCGCGGGGGGTACTGGCCCATCACCAGGCGATACGCCGTCACTCCCAGCGCGTACAGGTCATCCTCTGGCGACGGCGCGTAA
>DASVVJ010000362.1:0-2545 GCA_036389955.1 Myxococcaceae bacterium | reverse complement strand
CAGAAGCCGTTGGACTACTGTCCGCGCTTCCGTGGCCCTCGCCATCTTCCTGCTCACTTACGTCTTTATCGCCGGGGCGCGCCTGCCCTTTCTCAAGCTGGATCGGCCCGGGGGCGCGCTGCTGGGCGCCGTCCTCATGGTCGTCCTGGGCGTCGTCACCCCCGCCGAGGTGTTCAACCACAGCGAGGATCCCTCGCGTCACGCGGTGGACCTGGACACCATCGTCCTGCTGCTGGGGATGATGCTGATGGCGGCCTACCTGGCGCAGGCGGCCTTCTTCCGCACGGCGGGCGCGTACACGGTGCGGCTGGCGCACACCCCCAGGCTGCTCCTGGCGGCGGTGACCGGCATCAGCGCGCTGCTGTCCGCTTTCCTCGTCAACGACACCGTCTGCCTGATGCTCACCCCGCTGGTGCTGGCGGTGGTGGAGGACGCGCGCCTGCCGCCCGTGCCGTACCTGTTGGCGGTGTGCATGGGCTCCAACAGCGGCTCGGTGGCCACCTTCACGGGCAACCCGCAGAACATGCTCATTCAGGGGGCCTCGGGGCTGTCCTACGCGAGCTTCGCCGCGTACATGGCGCTGCCGGCGATCCTGTCCACCGGCATCGTCATCGCGATGCTGCTGCACCTGTTCCGCAAGGAGCTGCCCAACCAGCGCTTCGAGCCGCACCCGCCTCCGCCTCCGGTGGACCGGCCACTGATGGCGCTGACGCTGACGGTGCTGGTGGCCATGGTGGTGGCCTTCTTCCTGGGCTTTCCGATGAGCTGGAGCGCGCTGGCGGGCGCCGCGGTGGTGATGGCCCTCTCCCGCCGCGAGCCCCGCGCCATCATGGAGCGGGTGGACTTCGTGCTGCTCGTCTTCTTCGCCAGCCTGTTCGTCGTGGTGTACGGGGTGAACAAGCACGGCTGGGCCGGAGAGATCCGCGAGCTGTTCGGCCCGCTGATGGCGGGGCCCCCGTGGCGAGAGACGCTCGGGTTCGCGGGGCTGACACTGGTGGCCTCGAACCTCTTCAGCAACGTGCCCTTCGTGATGTTGGCGCGCACGTGGGTGCCCGGACTGCAGAACCCCGAGCTGGGCTGGCACGTGCTGGCGCTGTGCTCCACGCTGGCGGGCAACCTCACCTTGATTGGCAGCGTGGCCAACCTCATCGTCTTCGAGGCCGCGCGCGACAAGGTGAAGATGAGCTTCATGGACTACCTGCGCGTCGGTGTGCCCGTCACCCTGCTGAGCTTCGCCGTGGGGCTGGCGGTGCTCCTGTTGGAGCACGCCCTGTTCTGAGTTCCCCGCTCAGGGATCCGGGTCCGGCAGCTCGCCCGCGGGCAGATCCGGCTCGGGCGGCGGCGGGGGCCGCTGGTTCTCCCGGCCCGTGCGGTTCGTGCTATCCGGCGCCCCCGGGTTCGTGCCCGGCACCGGCGGCGGAGGCGGCGGCTCCTGCCCCCGATCCGGCGGCGTCAGATCCTTGGCGAACCGCTCCGCCACGGTGTCCAGCAGGGACGTGATCGCCTGACGGAACAGATCCGGATCCTTGCCCACCTTGAACGGGTCCAGGTGCGGCGCCCCCTCCTTGACCTGATCCACGTCGAACGGGCGGCGCCACACCTCGCTGCGCCCGTCGAGCCGGAACATGCGCCCGTAGCCCTTCAGGTACGCGCCCGCGTGCCCCTTCTCGCTGTGCATGCCGTAGTCCTGAATGACGAACTCCACCACCGTGTCCGCTCCCAGCGGTATCAGCAGGTCGTAGTCCGGGGCGTTCGCCGGCACCTCCTCCACCAGAAAGCTCTCCAGCGCCGTGGCCACCCGCGCCGCGTCGATAATGCTCGTCCACGGCCGCTCCTGCGGCAGCTGGTTGATCGTGTTCACCCGCAGCCGCTCG
Source organism: Myxococcaceae bacterium (assembly GCA_036389955.1). GTDB lineage: Bacteria > Myxococcota > Myxococcia > Myxococcales > Myxococcaceae > DATHBR01. The sequence goes on along the minus strand of DASVVJ010000362.1, from coordinate 671 downwards.
GAGATCTCGAAGCGCGTCACCGCCTTCACCAGCTTCGCCTGCAGCCGGCGATCCGCCTCCTTCGGCTCGAGCTTCTTGAGCTTCTCCCCGTACGCATCGTCCTCCCGGAAGACGACGCTCTTGGGGCCCGCCGTCTCTTCGATGCGGGAGATGAAGGCCGGCTGCACCACCCGATCCAGGTTCGCACCCGACAACCGCGTGGTGCCGCAGCCTGTGATCAACGCCATGAGGACGAGCAACAGGTATCGCGCCATTCCCCACACATACCCCAAGCCGTGGCCTTCGGCGCCATTCCCGCCACCTGTCCTGGAGTTGCAGCCCCCGAAGTGACTGCTACCCTGAACTTCGTGAGCCCCCCTCCCCCTGCACCACCGCCCGGCCGCAAGAAGCGCCTGGGCGAGATCCTCATGGACGCTGGCCTCCTCACCGAGACGCAGCTGCGCACGGCGCTCGCCGAGCAGCGCAAGTGGGGCGGCAAGCTCGGCCACACCCTGGTGCAGATGGGTTTTGTGGACGAGAGCTCCATGGTCCACGCCCTCTCCCGCCAGCTTCACATCCCCGTCGTGGAGCTGGAGGGGCTCACTCCCCCCGAGTACGTGTTCCAACTCTTCACCGCCAATCTGGCTGAGCGCTACACCGTCTTCCCCGTGAGCGCCGACGTGGCGCAGAAG
>DASVVJ010000361.1:0-23527 GCA_036389955.1 Myxococcaceae bacterium | reverse complement strand
CCGGACCACAAGACCCGCATGCTGGCCTTCGGGTTGGCGGCGGCGGTGGCCTTCGCGGACCAGCGCGCCACGCGGCTGGAGCTGGGGCTGCTCAAGACGATCCAGGCCGCGCTCGGTATCTCCGAGGACGAGGTGGCGCAGATCATCGACATCATCGAGATGGGCGGCAGCCTGTCCGAGGCGCTGGGCGAGCCGCTCGAGCGCCTGTACGCCGAGGTGATGGTGCTGGTAAGCGCGGCGGACGGCCGGTTGAAGGAGGCCGAGGCGCGGGCGCTGGTGGAAAGCTTCGCGGCGGACCCGCTCTTCGAGAACGTGAGCCCCGAGCGGGCGCAGAGCTTCGTGAGCGAGTCCGTGTCAGCGCTGGCGGTGGAGGGGCTGCCGCAGCGGCTCCAGGTGCTGGCGCATGGGCTGAGCACGCACCAGCAGCGGGTGAAGGCGTACCGGCTGGCGACGAAGATCGCCCACGCGGGGGGCGAGGCCAGCCCCGCCGAGCAGCGCATTCTGGACCTGCTGCAGGCCACCTTCGGCCTGGCGGATGACGAGGTGTCGCGGTTGGACCGCGGAGCGGGGGCGTAGGCGGGCACTATGTCCGTGAACTCACCCCCTCCCACGCGCGGGGCATTCCGGTTCGCGCTGCCGCCCTCCCTGGGCAGCGAGCACGTGCGGGAGCGTGCCGAGAAGCTCGGTGCCTTCCTGCAGAGCGCGCTGGGCAAGCCGGTGGAAGTCAATGTGGCGGCCAGCTACGAGGGGCTCGCCAAGGAGCTGCTGTCCGGGAAGCTGGATGCGGCGTGGGCTCCCCCGTTCGTGTGCGCGCGCACCGAGGCCATGGGGGTGAGGGTGCTGGTGCGCGGCGTGCGCCTGGGCCTGTCCTCGTACCGCTCGGCGCTGGTGGCCCGGGCAGGCTCGGGCCTGTCGCTGGAGCGGCTCAAGGGCATCACTGCCGCGTGGGTGGACCGGGACGCGGTGGCCGGCTACCTGCTGCCAGTGGCGTATTTGAAGTCTCAGGGCGTCGAGCCGCCCCGGGCCTTCGCGGCGCAGCACTTCACCGGCTCGTACCGGGGCGCGCTGGAGGCGGTGCTGTCGGGCACGGCAGACGTGGCGGGCGTCTTCTGCCCACCGGCCTCCACGGGCCTCACCTACGCCTCGGGCGTGGAGAAGGTGTTGGGGGAGGGAATGGGCGCGAAGTTCGAGCTCATCGCCTACACGGAGGAGGCGCCCAATGACGGGGTGCCGGTGTCGATGAACGTGCAACCCGCGCTGGCGAAGACGCTGGAGACCACGTTCCTCGAGCTCGCCAACACCCCTGATGGCCAGGAGCTGCTGCGCAACGTGTTCAGCGCGGACCGCTTCGAGCCCGCGCCGCGCATGGGTTACCGCGCCCTGTACCGCGTGGCGCTGGCCAGCCTCTGAGGGCACGCTCCAGCGGGCGTGCCACTTTGGGAGAATTTCTGACTGCTGCTCTCTTTCTTACTCTGGCTCTGCACAGAGTTTGAAGAAAGGGAACGCCATGCCGCCAGAAACCAATCATCCCAAACACTTCCCGTGGCCTGGCAAGATCATCCCGTGGAGCGCCGCTTTGCGCAGCCAGCCCGCCAGGGAGTCCAGGACATTGGATGATCTGCTTCGCGGGGAGCCCGTCCAGGTTCTCTATCCGATGAAAGGGTGGCTGTATGTTCAAGCACAAACCGGCAAGAAGGGGTACGTGTCGCGGGAGCTCATCAGGTCCACCCCGGTCGCGAAGCCCGTTAACACCATCCTGCCGTCCGTGCCCGCTGCCCAGAAGTCCAAGGCAGATTGGCAATACATCTCCCTGGTGAATGCCTTTGGCCAGGATCTGGCCCGGCTGATCGCCCAGCGAAAAGCCTGGGTCCCCGTTCATGGCTTCGCGGCCAACAAGCAGATCATCGCCAAGGTCTACGATTATTACGGCGCGCTGTACCGGAGGAACCCCAAGAGGTTCCAGTGGTCTGGCCTGGCCCGGATGGCCGGTGGCCCCTTCTACAAGGGCTTCTGCGACATGGAGAATGCCCGGGCACTGGCTCAGACAATGATCGACTCGAAGAACCAGTGGGAGAAAGAGCACTACATTCAAGAAACCATCCGGAAAATACTGCTGGGTCCCCCCGGGGTCATCGCGGAAGAGGGAGCCGACGCGGCGATTCAGGCCCTGGCCGATCACCTGCAAGAGGGACTCAAACACCTCATGGACATGGGGCAGGCCATCTTCTACGACCTGGCCTGGCAGCATGAAGCGTATCAGGCGGGAGGGCTTGCCGAGATCAAACGCCTGGCAGACACCAAGCAACTGGGTAACCCATACTACAAAGCCTGGCAGAAGATCGACAGTGGAGACATCGAGAAGGTCTGGGAAGGGAATCGTGATTTGCTCTATTTTGAGCAGCATGATATCATCGCAGATGGGTATGCCCAATTGCAAGACATGATGTTCGTGCCCACGGCCATGAGCGCTTTGGCACAAGCACCGCATCCCTGGGGACAATCTTTTTACGAGTATTACAGTATGGATTATACGCCTCCCACGGTCGGGCCCACGTTTCCGCCCGTGTTCTTCCGCGAGGTGACGAAGTTTTCTCATCGATGGGCGTGGTTGGAGAATAACATCTGGCCTACCTGGAAGAAGCGAACCGAGGCAGAGCGGGCCCGGTTGATCAACCTCTCTCTGACTGATCTCGGGAACCGGAAGTTCAAATGAAGAGGCACGAAGTGAGTAGTTCATGAAAATGAAGTGGGGCGTCACCCTTGCCATCGGTGTGCTGATGGTTCTCGGCGGGTGGTTTTTCTCCAAGAGGCCAGCGCGGTCCGTCACCTTCAAGCTCGATGACGGCGTTATGGCGTGTGGGTTCACGACCGCTCCCGACGGGCCTCAGGGCGCTGGAACGGAGATCAACCTTCGGCATGTGGAACTGACCCTGCAGGCCCAGGGGCGTGTTGTCTTCTCGGGCCTCGTTGAGAGAGTCGACTGCTACCGTGATCCCAAGGGCCGCCGGGGATTCCCTGGCGGCGATGCCATTCTGGTCGCTCTGCCCGATGAGCAGCTCGCGACGACGGTTGCTCGGTGGAGCCGTATCTGGCCGCAACTCGGAGCAAGCCAACAGGACTTGGGGATGCTCGACAGGTGGGCCTCGGAGGTCACCGAGACCGAACGCGCGGGACGCAATAGCCGGACGGTCTGGCTGCAGCACACCTACTCAATTCCGGGGACGAACATCGGAATCTACGTGCAAAGCATCCCGACGAGCGCTGAGAGCCCCCTGATCTACGGCTCGCACTTCACCGTTTTCTGGGAAGAGCCGGACGCACAGCCCTGAGTTCAAGCCGGTTCATGGCGCGGCTTGGCCTTACTTCTCGCCCTTGCCGCGGGAGTTCTTCTTCTGGGCGGGATCCACGCCCCCCTTCTCCACCTTGGGGGCCTTGGGGATGATGCCGGCCACCTTGGCGGGCGCGGGAGCGGCGGGCTTCACCGCCGGCACCAGCGCCGTGGGGGCCACGTCCTCGCCCAGCGGCTGAGGCGCCGGCGCCGGCGGGGCCACCGGAGCGGGCACCGCCTTGGTGCGGCCCATCGTCCGCGGATCAAACGCGATGATGGTGGGCTCGCTGGAGAACTCCTCCTCGAGCTCCTCGGCGTACAGCTCCTTCATGAAGGCCGCCAGGTGCGCGGTGGTACCGGGCAGCTGCTGCTTGAAGAGGAAGTCCTCGATCGCCAGTTGCATGTCCCCCGCGGTGGCGTAGCGCTCGTCGCGGTTGCGCGCCAGCGCCTTGAGCACCACCGCGTCCAGCGCCTTGGGAATGCCCGTCACCACCTCGGAGGGCGGCGTCACCTTGGCGCTCACCACCGCCTTGAGCGTGGCCATCTCCGAGTCGCGCTTGAACAGGCGCGTGTTGGTCAGAATCTCGTAGAACACCGTGCCCAGGCCGAACACGTCCGAGCGGTGATCCAGCGGCTCGCCCCGGGCCTGCTCGGGCGACATGTACGCGTGCTTGCCCTTAATCTGGCCGGCGCTGGTGTGGCTGAACTTGTTGGCCGCCTTGGCCACGCCGAAGTCGATGATCTTCACGCTGCCGTTGAAGCCCACCAGCACGTTCTGCGGAGACACGTCCCGGTGGATCAGCGCCAGCTTGCGCCCCGAGGGGCTGCGCGCGTGGTGCGCCGCGTCCAGCCCCGCCGCCGCGTCCGCGATGACGCGGCACTTGAAGGCCACCGGCATCCCGCCCTTGCGCTGGATGGCGCGCTTGAGCACGTCGGCGATTGCCTCGCCGTGCACGTACTCCATGGCGATGTAGTACGTGCCGTCCACCTCGCCCAGGTCGTAGATCTGGGCGATGTTGGGGTGGTTGAGCAGGGCGGCGATGCGGGCCTCGTCCAGGAACATCTGGATGAACTCGTCATCCTCGGACAGGTGAGGCAGCAGCCGCTTCACCACCAGCAGCTTCTGGAAGCCGACCGGACCCTTCTGCCTCGCGAGATACACCTGCCCCATCCCGCCCGCGGCGAGTTTGCGCAGTAGCTCATAGCGCCCGAAGGTTTCCACGAGCCCGGGACGATAGCCGCCGGGGGCCGGTGAGCGGAAGCCCGTGTCACCGGTTTTCCGGCCCTGGAGTCGCTTGCCCTCATGGGTTGCGGCACACCGAGCGGTAGCGGATCTGGATGGACTCGCCCGTTTTGGGCACCGCGGTGGGCTGGAAGACGATGGCGTTGCGCGAAGCGTCGTAGCGCCAGAGCGTCGGATCCACCGTGCGTCCCTGGACACGCACCGCCATGTACGAGACGCCGTCCGGGGTGGCCGAGAGCGGGAAGTCCGCCTGCGGGTCCCCGGCGCGGCCGATGAGCCGCTCCAGGAAGGACTGGTAGCTGCTCTGGCAGACGGACTCCACCGAGCCGCCCGTGGCCCGAGCCACCGCGGAGAAGCGCTCGCCGGGGCCGCCCGCCGTGGTGCACCGGGTGTCGGTGGGCACCAGCGCGTAGAACTGGGTGCGGTGGGACATGCCCGGGCCCTTGATGGACTGGAGGAACTGCGTGTAGCTCTCCGTGGGGAAGCCCGAGTGGTCGTCCTCGTCGGCCAGCGCCACCACCGCCAGGCGGGCCGTGGGCCGCAGCAGCCCCAGGTTGCCGTCGTTGGGCTGCGAGGTGCGCGGGTCATCCAGGCTGTCCACCAGCGGCGAGGAGAGCGCCTGTCTGGTCGTCTCCAGGCCCTGGACCAGGTTGTGGCACAGGCCCACGTCCACGTTGGACTGGAGCGACTGGGCCGCGTTGGCCGCTGTGCCGCTCACCACGCGCGGTCGGCTGCCATCCAGCGGCAGCAGGCGTCCGCCGTCTCCGCCCTGCGAGGTGCCGCCGCACACCGCGCGCGGAGCGAGCCCCGTGCTGGTGATGCCCACGCGCACGTCCACACCCTCGCGCTGGGCATGCTCCAGCCAGCCGGGCAGCGAGGAGCGCAGCCGCTGCTGGTACGGCGCCATGGTGGTGGTGTTGGAGACCACGAAGAGCACGTCGAGCTGGCTGTCAGTGCCCTGGACGAAGTTGTCCAGCTGCACGCCCTCGTGGTTGGTCTCGGCCAGCAGCGGCACCGTGAAGGGGTGCGGCTCACCGGTGGCCTGCAGGTAGAAGGGGCTGTAGTGCTGGCCCAGCACGTTGCGCGCGTAGGTGAACTCCAGCTCGAAGCCCTCGCCGGGCTGCAGCGTGCGCGGCCCCGTGATGGGCGTCGTCAGCTGGAACTGGTTGCTGGTGCCGTCGCCAATGCGCCCACCCTCCACGGTGATGGGGTGCGGGCACTGGTTGGCAATCAGCGTGCGGCGCGCCTTGGGCGAGCAGTCATAGCGGATGGGCCCGAAGTCCACGAAGGCCGGAGTGGCCACCAGGCAGCTCGTCTGGGAGATGCCCTTGAGGGGCAGCGTCACCGTGGGATTGGCCGGGTTGTTCACCGTCAGCTTCAGCTCGCCGTTGAAAGCGCCCGCGGCCGGCGGGCGGAAGGCGATCATGGCGCTGAAGGCCGTGTCATAGAGCAGCACGCCGCCGGTGATGCGGCCACCGGGCATGAGGAAGGCGCCGCCCCCGTCATTGGAGATGTGGATGTCCTTCACCGCGCACTCGGCGCGGCCCGGGTTCTCGAAGCGGAAGCCCAGCACCACGGTGCGGCCCGGCGCCACGTTGCCGAAATCAATCATCGGCTGCGGCTTGAGCACGAACATGCACGGGCCGCTGGTGCGCGCCCGCCCGGTGAGCACCAGGGTGCGCTCGGGCGTGAAGGGATCGTCCGAGACGAGGGTGAGCGTGGCCTGGTGGTTCCCGTCGGCCTTGGGCTCGAAGTAGACCTTCAGCTCGATGGCGTCATTGCCCGGGTCGATGGTGATGCCGTTGGCCTCCAGCGAGGGCCAGGTGCCACCGGCCCACGGGTAGGTCTGGGTGCCGCGGGTGGGCACGTCCACGCTGAACTCGCTGGCGGCCCCGCCCCCGCGCACGGAGAGGAAGCCCAGCTTGCCGTTGCTGCCGGCGTTGGCGATGCGGATCACCTTCGCCACCTTGCCGCCCACCGGCAGCTCGCCGAAGTCCAGCATCATCGGCGTCACCGCGAGGGTGGGCCGGCCGCCGCGCGCGTCCAGCAGCACCTTGGACTGCCGGTCGCGATCCGAGGTGTAGTTCACCGTCAGCTCCGCCACGTTGGGGCCCGAGCTGCGCGCGGCGAACTCCAGCTCCAGCGGTACCGCCTCGCCCGGCCCCACCTGCCGCCCGTCCAGGGCGCTCTTGGGCGAGAAGCCCATGTCCGAGGTGGCCAGGTTGGAGATGGTCACCGGCCGCCAGGTGATGTTGCGCGCCCGGGCCTTGGAGTCCGTGCGCTCGTGCACGGGAATGGGCGCGAAGTACACCGGCGTGGGCTCGAAGACGAAGGCGCTCTCCACCGAGTTGCCCGCCAGCTGCGCCGTGGCCGGCGTGCACCCCTCGCACGCGCGCACCTCCACCCGGGCGCCCATGCGCCCCAGCTCCCGGGGCAGGTACTTCGCCGACACCTGCTGGGTGCTGTGCGGCGGAATGGTGACCACGTCCGTGGAGAAGGGGTCGGCCTTGTCGCCGCCCACCGTCACCGTGAGCGGCAGGTCCACCGGGTTGGTGATGGTGAGCGTCAGCGTGCGATCGCTCTCCACCTCGAGCGTCTCGAAGTCCAGTACCGGCGGGTGGATGCCCACCGGCGTGGGCCCGCCCATGCCGCGCACCGTCACCGTGTTCTCGGCGCCGGTGTTGGCATCGGTGCGCACCCGCAGCCGCTCTTCGATGGCGCCCTCTTTCAGCGGATGGAAGCGCACCCGCACCACCTTGGAGTCGCCTGGCATCACCCGGCTCTCGCCGTCCAGCAGCTCCACCTGGTAGGAGGGATTGCCCTCCAGCGCCAGCGCCTCCAGAGCGAAGAAGGGCACCACGCCGACGTTGCGGATCAGCACCTCTCCGTCGCGCCACTCGCCCACCGGTACTTCACCGAAGTCGAGCTCTTCTCTGTCGACCACCGCGGCCGCTTGCACGGGCTGGGTCTGCTTTGGCTCGTGGCATGCCGCCACCATGGCCACCAGCACTCCCAGTCCGAGCACTCGCTTCCAGCCCCGCCCCAGCCCCATCGTCGCCCCACCCTTGAAGTGGCCCACCCGTACACACCGCGGGCCTCACCGTGCCGGTAACAGATCAAAGTCCGTACCAACGGCACTTGAGAGCGGAACTTGGGAAATCAGGGGGTTGCCAACGTGTGCGAGGGGGGCCCACGGTAGCCTGGGTAGGAACGTTTTTGCCCTTCAGGAGGGAAGAGTTTTCTCCACCCGGGGGCGTGCTCGGAAGTGATCAACGGATGAAGTGCTCCAGGGCCCGGGCCACCGCCTCGGGTTGCTCCATGTGAACATGGTGGCCACCGGACAGAGTGAGCGTGCGTGCGGGGCGAAGAGCAGCCAGGCGAGCACGGGCCTGCGCGTCCTCGAGGGACAGGCCGTTGCTACCGTAGAGCAGCTGCACCGGGCAGGAGACGGCGGCGAGGATCGCCAGCCACTGGGCCTCGTCGAAGCCGTGGCCGAAGCGGCGGCGGTGCAGCGGATCGAAGCGGAAGCGGTAGCCGCCTTCGGCGGACTCAATGCCGTGGCGGGCCAGGTGGAGCGAGGCGGCCTCGGTGAGTGAGGAATTGTTCTCCCGCAGGCGCGCGGCGGCTTCCTCCACGCTGGGGTAGGACTTACGCCGGGGTGGGCGCTGAGCGTCGTCGAGGAAGCCCCTCAAGCGTTCCAGCGCGCCTTCCGGAGGCCCGCCGGCGGGGCCCATGCTCTCGATGAGCGAGATGCTCTGCACCCGGGCGGGACGGACCGCGGCATAGGCGACGGCGACGTTGCCGCCCAGCGAGTGCCCCACCAGGTGCGCCTGGCTGAGGCCCAGCGTGTCCAGGGTGGACTCCACGTCGAGCAGGCAGTCCGCGAAGGTGTAGTTGCCACCGGGAGGCACATGGGCGCTGCGGCCCATGCCGCGAAAGTCCGGGAGGACGATGCGCCAGGTGTCCGGCAGGTGCTCCATGAGCCAGTCGAAGGTGTGCGAGTGGTCCAGCCAGCCATGGAGGAACACCACGGCGGGAGTGCCGGACGGGTGGCGCTGGCGCACGTGCAGCTCCAGTCCGTGGGAGAGGACGATGAGAGGCTCGAAGGATGGGGGCACTCGGGGTCTCCTGGCCCACGCTTACCCTGTTCGGGAGGCGGAGAGAACCGCCGCCTCCGTCACCTTGCGAGCCTCGGTGCGCGCTCAGGCCGGGCGGGCCTGGGACTGCTGCTCCGGGGGACGGCTCAGCACCAGCGCGAGCTGCCGCGCCTGGTTTTCAGTGGAGCAGCGGTATTCCTGGGTCTTGCCGTTGGACTTCTGCACCCGGAGCACCCAGACATTCTCTTCCTTCGTCACGACGGGCATGGCGTAGGCCATGGAGCACCTCCTTGCATGGGAGGCAGAGCATTCGCCGTGCCGGGAGCTGGCCTGGGTCAACCCCTTGAAATCCGGGGCGGCTGTGCAAGCGCGGTAGGGCAGTGGTGACGCAAGGCGTGCATACCGGTGACGTTTTGCGACGTGCTGTGCACTTCTTGCGTAGTGCGGGGTGTCCCTAGCTCTTGCCAGGTGGGTTGAGCTGCTGCGCCTGCGGGTAGAAGTGGCCGAGTGGATCCCAGACGTATTTTTCGATGGGAACGAAGGTGAAGTGACTGAGGGCGTGGCGCTGGGCGAAGCGCATGAAGCGCTCGGAGACGAGGATGACACCCGAGAGGCCACGAGGGCGGAAGATGTCCTCGCCGCTCCAGGTCCCTTCCTCCATCGCCAGCCCATCAATGGCGTCAACGCCGGTGTCGCGGCACCAGGTGCACGTCACGGGCGCGGAAGTGTGGAGGCGGCTGCGTTCCAGATCGAGAGCAGGCTGGCCGTAAGCGGCAGTGACAGCGAGATACCGAGGAGGCGGACTGGGCTTAGCGCTCCGGTGCCTTCTACGGACCTGGAGTATTTCGACGGGATGAAAGCCGCTGAGCCCAGCGAGCCCCTCGGCGGTGAAGGCGGCCGCGAAGTGCTCGGTCGCCAGGAGATCGTCACCAGAGCACTTGATGAGATCCCCAAAGGCCTTGCCATGAAGTTCCAACTCACCCTGGAAAGGCGGCTGCCAGGTCAACGAGCCGACGCTGTCCCCGCATTGAGGGCAGCGCGGGGCGGGGCCCACCTGAAGATTGACCGTGCTGAACTCGGTGTCGTGCGGGCCTTCACGCAGCTTTTCCAGGACGAAGAAGCGCATGGAGGGCGCAGCAACATCAGAAGCCATCTGGGAATCTCGCGCGCATGGCGGGCCGGTTGTAGATGGTCCGTAAGAAGGCCTCGAATTCCTGGGAGTTACTTCATCGTAGTCATCGAGCCATTTGATGACTTCATCATCTATCTCAGACCCCGCTGAGGGTCTGTTGATCGCACTGAGAGTGAAGGACGGTCCGGCGGACGCGTTCTGAGCAAAGCTGTCCGACAACTGGGCAGGTTCGGTCAGAATGCGCCCCTAGCTGGGAGCCCGAGCCCGTGGTTCTTCTGTTCGGTCACCGCGCTTAGCGAGCCTCTGTGGGACTTGAGGTGGGCCGAGGTTTCTGGGGTGGCACGAGGGCCGGGCCGTAGCACTTGCCTTGGAGGAATACGTAGCCTCCCTTCGCGCAGGCCTCGGCGTTCATCGAGGGGTTCTCCAACCAGCAGCCTCCGTTGATGGCCACCTGCATGGGACCCACGCACCGGCCTTTCGCGTCGGGCCTGAGCTGCCCAGGGCGTGGCTCGGGCGGGGACTCCTGCGCCACGCGCTTGGGCACGGCGGGCGGTTGGGCTGAGGCTGGGGGAATGGTGGGCGTGGAATCCTCCACGGCGGCGGTGCCGGCGTCTGGCGCATGGGAGTTCGAGGCCTGCGGCTGGTTCGTGGACAGGTGTCCGGCCGGATCAGGCCCGGGCTGCCGCGGGGTCCACAGGAGCAGTGCGGACACTCCCGCTGCTGCCAGTGCGAGCCAGGGCCGCCACACCAGCCTTCGCGCACGAGGGCGGGAGTGCTTCGCGAGCACGCTTCCTTCAGCGGGCGCCTGAGCTGTGAGGGACACAGCCCTGGGGGCCGGCTGGGGCTTGGGCAACGGCTGAGGGACCTTCTTGTCCGCTGCGGTCTCCAGCGCCTCGGCCAGCTGTGCCGCCGTGCCTCGCGCCGCGGGCTCATCCGACAGCAGACGGAGGATCCACTCCCTGAGCAGAGGCTCCACCCGGGGATTTGTCTCCAGCAGTGGCCGGGGGTCTGGGCTCGTCACGTGCCAGTGGTCCTCCTCATCCTGGTGGGGCTTCAGCTCAGGCGGGTACTGGCCCATGACGAGGCGGTAGGCCGTCACTCCGAGCGCGAAGAGGTCATCGGCCGGAGAAGGCGCGTAGTAGCCATTGCGCTCACGGACCGAGCGGAGTTCGAACAGGCAGGCCTGAGGGGACTGGTAGGCCGGAGTGCCAGGCGGCAGCGACTGCCAGGTAAGCCGCGCTGCCCCCGGAAAGTGGCAGGAGCCGAAATCGACAAGCACGGCCCGTCCATCCGAGTGGCGCACCAGCACGTTGTCTCCTTTGACGTCCCGGTGCACGGCGCCAGCGGTGTGGATGGCCTCGAGAGCACGGGCCAGCTGAGCCAGAAGCTGGCACACCTGCTGGTCGGCGGGAGCGTGTTGCTCGGCCCAGGCGTAGAGGGGCGTGCCCTCTACCCACTCCATGACGAACCAGGGGCGCTCGGCTCCGGAGGCACCTCGCGGCAGTCCCCGGTCCAGGAGCCTTGGAATGCTGGGGTGGGAGAGGCGCGAGAGCAGCTCCGCCTCTCGGCCGAAGCGGCCGTCCCACGGATAGCGCGCGAGCTTGAGTGCCCCGAGGCCCATGTTCTCCTGGTCCGTGCGGAGGGCTCGGTACACGGCGCCGTATGCGCCCTGGCCCTGCCAGGCCTCCACGCGCCACGGCCCCACCTGCGTGCCCGGGGGAAGATGGGATGAGGAATTCTCGGGTACGTGTGCCATGGCGGCATCGTAATGCCCAACTGGCCAGGTAGTGTCTAACCTCAGTAGGGTGCGCTCATGAAGTGGGAACAACTGGTGAAGATCGGTTGTGAGCTGCCTGAGGTGGAAGAGGGCATCTGGTTCCGCACGCCCGCGCTCAAGGTCCGTGGCAAGTCGTTCGTGCGGCTGAAGGAGGACGGCAAGTCCGTCGTCTTCCTGCTGGACAGTGTCGACGAGCAGGAGTTCCTCATCCAGGCCCAGCCGGAGCTCTTCTTCATCACCGACCACTACCGGGGCTATCCCGCGGTGCTGGCGAGGCTGTCGAAGCTGCGCGTGGCCGAGTGCCGGCGCCGGCTCCAGCAGGGCTGGCGGCTCAAGGCCCCTCGGAAGCTGGTGGAGCAGCTCGCACCGGCGCAGGACAAGCCGGCGCGGCGTACTTCGTCATAGGGCGTCGGGCCACTCCCAGGCAGAGCGGTAGCCGCCCTCGGCCTGGGTGCCTTCGATGAAGCGCGCGTAGAAGGCATGGCCGCTGAGTGTGGCCGAGTCCCCGACGACGAAGAGGTGCCTCCGCGCGCGGGTGAGCGCCACGTTGATGCGCCGCAGGTCCGTCAGGAAGCCCAACTGTCCCTCCGTGTTGGAGCGGGTGAGGGTGACGAGGATGGCGTCCTTCTCTCTGCCCTGGAAGGCGTCCACCGTGTCCACCTCTACGTCCGGAGAGAGTGCCTCCACCCGCTCGCGCAGATGGAAGGCCTGGGCGCTGTAGGGAGTAATGACGGCCAGCTCCCGGGGCGCCAGGCCCGCGGCCAACAGGGCCTTCACCCGCGCGACGATGAGGTCCGCCTCGCCCGTGTTGTAGAGGCTCTGCGAGGTCTCCTCCACCTGCTCCTCGAAGCCCTTGCCCGCCGTGTCCAGGAAGAGCACCGGCGGCGCGTCCACCTCCGCCCCCGGCGTCAGCACCTCCGCCAGCGTCCGGTCCGCCACGCTGGGGTGGGCGCGCAGCTCGCCGCCGTACATCTCCCGCGAGGGGAAGTCCATGATGCGCGCGTTCATCCGGTACTGCTCGCGCAGCATCCGCTTCACGCCCTCGCCGTGGTCCTGCAGCAGCCGCTCGAACAGGCTCACCGCCAGCCCCGCCCGGGCCGCCTCCTGCGAGAGGATGGTGGGCGGTAGCTGCTTCGGGTCTCCCGCCAGCACCACTTTGGGCGCTCGCAGCAGGCCCAGCAGCGTGAGGGGCTCGGTGGCCTGGGTGGCCTCGTCGATGAGCGCCAGGTCAAACTCTTCGTGGGAGAGGACGCCCGAGCCCAGGCTGGCCAGGGTGACGCAGACTACCTGCGCGCGCTCGAGCACCGCTCGCACCGCCTTGCGCTCCAGTTTTCGGGCCTCGTCCATCAGCGACTTGGCCTCGGTGGTCGAAGAGCGCGCGTTGGAGAAACGCTCGCGGCTGCGGCCCTGGGTGCGCTGACGGCGGGCGTAGCCGAACAGGTCGAACGCCTCGTCGAACAGCTCGCGCGAGAGGATGCGGTCGGGGTGCTCCTCCACGATGATGTCCAGCGTGTGCTCCTGGAGCCGAGCGGCCACCCGCGCCGGGTGTCCCACGCGGATGGCGCGCAGGCCCTGGTCCAGGCACAGCTCCAGCAGGTGGTCCACGGCGGCGTTGCTGGCCGCGGTGCACAGCAGGCGCTCGCCGCGCTCCACCGCCTGCACGGCGATCTCCGCCAGCACCGTGCTCTTGCCCGTTCCCGGAGGTCCGTGGACGAGGAAGAAGTCCTCGGCGGCCAGCGCACGCGCCACCGCGTCGAGCTGCTCGGGGTTGAGTGGACGGGTGGGCTCGAGCTGCTTCGGCTTGTCGAAGCGGGGTGGCTCATTGCCGAGGATCACCTCCCGCTTGCGGCGCTCAACACCCTTGTCCAGCGCCTTCACCCGCTCGAGCCCAGCGCGCACGCGCTCGTACGTCACGTCATTGGGGACGACGTCCAGCCGCAGCAGCCCCTCATGGAGGAAGGGCGGAGGAGAGCGATCGAAGGCGAGCTGAAGCCGGGTACGGGTGGCGCGGGAGATGAGGGCCCGCGCGGGCTCCTGGACCTCGGCGCGCCGGGGCATCACCGCCACGAGATCGCCGTTGTGCAAGGGCACGGGGAAGGGGGCCCGGTCCGCGCGAGCGAGCGTGAGGAGGATGCGCCCACCCAGGCCGACTTCCTCTTCGATGCTCTCCAGGTCCAGGACGGAGAGGCCCTGCTCGGCCCGCTCGCGCAGGGTGAGGCTCTGGGCCAGGGCGGTGGTGCGGGCGCGCTCGGCATCGCGCTCCAGGGCGAGGAGCCGGCCCAGCTGGTCGAAGAAGGAAACGTCACGAGGCATGGCGGGACGTTATTTCAGGTCACCTGGTGAGCAGACGCCGAAATTCCGTCAGCGGCGGTTCCAGACTGCCGTCTGACAATGCCTCCGCCATGGATCTCATCCTCTTCATCGGCCTGCAGGGCTCCGGCAAGAGCAGCTTCTATCGCGAGCGCTTCGCCGGCACGCATGCGCTGGTGAGCAAGGACCTGTGGCCGCACGCGCGCAGGCGGGATGCCCGTCAGCAGCGGCTCATTCAGGAGGCGCTGGCGGAGGGCCGCTCGGTGGTGGTGGACAACACCAACGCCACCCCCGCGAGCCGTGCGCCCCTCATTGCCCTGGGCAAGGCGCACGGCGCCCACGTCATCGGTTACTCCTTTGAATCGCGCATCGAGGACTGCCTGGCACGCAATGCCAAGCGGGTCGGCCGGGCCCGGGTACCCGACGTGGCGCTCTTCGCCACCCGGAAGGTGCTCCAATGGCCCACCCGCGCCGAGGGCTTCGACGCGCTGTATTTCGTTCGCTTTACCCCGGAAGAGGCTTTTGACGTCACCGAGTGGAGGGAGCCATGAACCCCGATGAGCTGGCAGACCGCATGCGGCAGGGCGAGGTGTTCCACTCGCTGCGCATGCTGCCCGGCGCCTGGGCCGTGCTCCGCGTGGATGGCCGGGGCTTCTCTCGCCTCACCGCCGAGCGCTACGAGAAGCCCTTCGACATTCGCTTCCACGAGGCCATGGTGCGCACCGCCAGCACGCTGCTGGAGGACTTCCAGGGACTGTACGCCTACACCCAGAGCGATGAAATCTCCGTCCTCTTCCGGCCCGAGTGGTCGCTGTTCGATCGCGAGGTGGAGAAGCTCGTGTCGCTGTCGGCGGGGCTGGCCAGCGCCACCTTCACGCACGCGGCGGGGGCTCCGGCGGCCTTCGATGGGCGGGTGTGGCTGGGCGCGGACGTGGGCGCGGTGGTGGACTACTTCCGCTGGAGGCAGTCGGACGCCACGCGCTGCGCGCTCAACGGCTGGTGCTACTGGACGCTGCGCAAGGAGGGCTGGAGCGCCGCGAAGGCCACCCGCGAGCTGGACGGCAGCACCGTGGGCTCGAAGAACGAGCTGCTCTTCCAGCGCGGCATCAACTTCAACGAGGTGCCGCTGTGGCAGCGCCGTGGCACGGGCATCACCTGGGAGCGCTACCTCAAGGAAGGCGTGGACCCCCGGGACGGCCGCCGTGTCCCCACCGAGCGCCGCCGGCTCAAGGCGGACTCGGAGCTGCCCATGAAGGAGGAGTACGAGGCCTGGCTGCGGCGTGTCCTCGAGGACTCGGAGCCCCGGAGCCGTGACGAGCGCTGAGCGGCGCCGCCGTCACCGGCGCCGGGCCTCCGGGGGCGGCGGCATCACCGTCCACAGGTGCAGCTTGTTGTGGTCGGGCGGAATCATCCCGATGGGCCAGCCCTCGTTGGTGATCTCGGTGTAGCGGTAGCTGCGGCCTCCCAGGCGCAGCGAGGTGCCGCTGCCGGGCAGGCCCACGCCCACCGCCGCATGCGCCAGCGGCGCCGAGTAGAGGACGACCGCGTCGATGCCCACCTGGCGCAACAGCATCACCGCGAGCACGGCCTTCGAGTCGCAGTCGCCCCGGTCCTTCGCGGGCACAAGCGCCGGAGGGTAGATGCCGAAGGGCACCTCGTCCGGCGGTAGCTCGTAGCGGATGCGCTGCACGAAGCCGACGATGAGGTCCGCCGCCTGCGCCTGGCTGAGCTGGTGGGTGCGGATGTAGTCGGCGAAGCGCTCACCCAGCTCCCTCACGGGCCGGGTGTTGTTGCTGCGCATCAGCTCGTCATAGATGCAGCGCAGATCCTCCACGCACTCCTCTGAGGCGCGGAAGGTGAACTTTCCGCCGCCCACGCTGCGATAGTTCAGCCGCTGGCCGAACTCCTTGTGCTCACGCTCCAGCTTGTTGGCCAGCGCGGTGCCCAGCCCGTAATTGAGCCGGTGCTTCTGCGGGCTGAGGCTCTTCACGCGCCACTCGTAGCTCTGAATCTCGTGCGGCAGGGTGTCCAGCGGGGTGAGCGCGCTGCCCAGGTCCGCCGGAGGCCCGCCCAATGAGTCCAGCGAGCCCAGATCCCATTCGGAGCCCAGCTCGAGCAGCACGTCGATCCCCAGGCAGCAGCAGCAGCTCGCCATGCCCATGAAGACGAGAAAGACCTTGAGGAGCTTCTTCCCGAAGCTGGAGGAGGAGTCGGCCACGGGGAAGCTCCGTCACGCCGGGGCGCGCAGCACCGCGTCGGGAAGCTGGGGGAAGGGGATGAGGCCGTTGAGCGCCGCCTGGAGCCCCGGCGCGGTGAGCAGCGCGAGCACCACGAGGATGGCCGACAGCACGAGGGCAGAGGCGATGTTGCCCCGGCGCACCTCGCCCAGCTCATCCAGCCCCGGTGTCAGCCGGTCGAACAGGAGCACGCCCACGGCGAGCACGCCGGTGCCCACTCCGAGCGACAGGGCCACGTGGATGACGGCGAACAGGGCCAGCTTGGCCACCATGGCCACCTGAAAGGGCGGGGTGCGCACGGTGAGATCCACCGCGTCCGAGGTGGCCTGGATGGCGTGCTGCACCAGCAGCCCCAGTGCCAGCAGGCTGGCCGCATGGACGATGCCCGCGGCGGTGTTGCCCTTGCGCAGATCCTCGACGGCATCGGTGCCCAGCAGGCGATTGAGGCCCCGGAACGCGAGCCAGATGCCTAACGCGGCGACGAGGCCGCCGAAGACCACTTTGATGAGGCCGACCAACAGGAGCGGGAGGTTCATACGGGCGTGGCACCCTGAAAGGGGGTGTGGGCCACCGACTGTAGCCGGAGCGCGGCGAGGCGTGTGGCTGTGCCTTCAAGTGCCCGGGGGCGTATCCTTCCAGCGCTCCAAGCCTGGGGCCGTTCCCGCGAAGGTGGAAGGTGAACATGGCTGCATCGCAGGCCGCACGGCAGGGCAGGTACACCGTGGCACTCGGCGTAGCATTGCTCTGCATGAGCGTGCCGCTGGATTCCCTTGCTGGAGAGCTGCGCATCCGGGGCCGTGTGCTCAGCGAGAAGGGTGACCCGGTGGCCAACGTCACGGTGTGGGCCATCTGCACCGGCGCTCTGCCCGAGGGGCCTCATATCGACTGTGGCTTCCCCGGCATGATGGGGCGCAAGGAGCAGACCGACGGGGACGGCCGCTTCTTCCTCGCGGGGCTGCCTGCGGCGATGTACTCGCTCTACGTCGGCGTCGAGGCCTCCAAGGGCCGGATTGCCTCCGAGGCAGCGATCCGCCTGCCGCTGCGGGAGGACGCCAATGGCATCGAGCTGAAGCTCAAGCCGCTGCGCTCCATCTCCGGCAAGGTGGTGGACACGGACGGCAAGCCCGTGGCCAAGGCCCAGGTGAGCGCCCAGATGGAGAAGGGTACCCGGCCCGAGGAGGTGCTGAGCGAGCGCACCCGTGGCAGTGCCACCACGGACGAGGATGGGGAGTTCGAGATCCGCAACCTCGCCGACGGGCCGTACCAACTGGAGGCCCGCGCGGACCGCTTCGGCACCACGTCCCTTGGACGCAGCGTGCGCCCGGAAGAGGATCCCGTCACCCTCCGGATGCAGGCATGCGCCCGGGTCATCGGCCGCGCGGTGAAGCCGGACGGCTCGCCCGTGGAGGACCTGAGCGACGACTGCCGCGGCCTGAAGAGCCTGCTGCCTGATGGGCGCTTCGAGGACGTCCACTGCGGCGATGCCGGCGAGATGCTCTTCTGCCTCTCCGCACCCGGCATGGCCAGCGTGCAGCGCCGCATCACCCTCGAGCGAGGCAAGACGCTCGATCTGGGCAACGTCCGCATGGAACCCGCCCGGGAGCTGAAGGTGCGGGTGACGGAGGCAGGCACCGGCCTGCCCATCGACGGAGTCTCGGTCCAGGTGGACGAGCCCCTGCCCCGGAGGGTGTTCGAGACCGACGGCTCCGGCGTGGCCCGGCTCACGGACTATCCGGACAAGAAGATGGACCTGCTGATCCGGGGGCGCGGCGGGCCCGAGCGGCGGATCACCGTGGCGCGCGGGCAGACCGAGGTGCAGGTGGTCCTGGAGGCCGGGGTGGGGGTGAGCGGTAGAGTGCTCGACGCCGAGGGGAAGCCTCACAAAGGCATGGTGAGGGTGAGCTGTAGCCAGGGTGGAAGCGACCAGGTGCCGCTGGACGAGCAGGGCGAGTTCCGCATCGCCAAGGGGCTGGCGGGAGGCATCTGCAACGTGCAACTGCAGCTGTTCGCCTCGCCCATGCCGGACTTCGAGCACTACCGCATGTTCTATCTGGATCCCCAGAATCCTCCGAAGCTGGAGCTCCGTACGCCCGCGGTGCGCAACACCATCCACGTGCGCTTCAACGGAAACGGCAAGCCGAACAAGGCCGTGCTCTACGTGGGCGAGCTACCCAGCCAGCTTCCGCTCAAGTCCCTCTCCAGCATCGCGCTGATGCCCTCCTTTACAGGCTTCCCCGAGACCCAGGGGTATCGCGCCGGAACCAAGGAGGAGGGCGGCTTCCGTTTCGAGCGCATTGGCCCGGGTCCCTACACCCTGGTGGTGGCGATCCACCACACGCTCTTCCGCGTTCCCCTCACCGTGGGCGCGCAGCAAGAGACGTTCACGGTGGACATCCCCGAGAACCCCACCCGCATCCTCGAGTGAGCCGCACGCTCGGCGCGCGTTACCTGTAAGGACATTCCCTGGTGGTCCTGGGGCGAATACGCTTCGCACCCGCTCCACCGGTGCGGGCGCGCCCGGGGAGCTGTGCAACTTCACTTTGCTCTGGGGGTTCAAGTTGAAGGCATCTCTGACCCGTCGCTTCTGTCTGCTCTCTGGCCTGCTGGCCGCCTCACCCGCGTTGGCGCAAGAGGACGCGGAGGGCTCCAAGGATCACCCGGCGGTCAAGCGCTATCCGGGCTCGCACATCACCGAGTTCAGGGAGGCCGAGTTCGAGTCCTTCGAGTTCCCCACCGGGGATGATCCGCAGCGGGAAGGGGATGCCCGGACCAAGTTCAAGCAGGTCGAGGGCCGCTACTTCATGGCGGACTACGAGTTCCCCGAGAAGACGACCTGCACCCAGGTCATCCGCAACTACGAGAACGCCTTCAAGGCGGCCGGCATGAAGATGTACCGGGGCAGCGAGCCGCCCATGGCAATGGGGTGGGGCGAGGGCCGCTGGCTGAGCGCCGAGGGCCGCCCGCATGGCAAGGGCGGCATGCTCTACATCCTCCAGACGTGCGACGGGAATGTCGGCAAGCTCGTCGTGGTCGAGGAAGGGCAGATGGCGCAGAAGGTCGAGATCGACGCGGGCGCCATGGCCGATGAGATCGAGAAGACGGGCCGCGTGGCGCTCTACGGCATCAACTTCGCCACCGGCAAGGCGGACGTCACCCCGGACTCGGCGAAGACGCTGGAGCAGATCGCCGAGCTGCTGAAGAACAAGCCGGACTGGAAGCTGCGCGTGGAGGGCCACACGGACAACGTGGGCCAGGCCAAGGCCAACCTCGCGCTGTCCAAGAAGCGCGCCGAGGCGGTGAAGAGCTACCTGGTGAAGAAGCTCGGCGTGGCGGCGGCGCGGCTGACCTCCGAGGGCTACGGAGACACCAAGCCGCTGGGGCCCAACACGGACGAGCAGGGCCGGGCGAAGAACCGCCGGGTGGAGCTGTCCAAGCTGTAGCGGGTTGCCGGGGCGGCGCCGTCTCGAAGCGCGCGCCGCCTCACCGGCCTCAGCGGTCGGCGATGTCTTCGCTCTGCAGGTACGCGGACGCTTCGACAATCACGTCCACGGTCCAGCCCCAGTTGGTTCCGCGGCCGGTCTCGTCGCAGTCGCCGTCGGTGTGAATGCCCATCAGGTGGCCCTGACGGTTGAGCACGCCCGCGCCAGAGCTGCCCACCAGCGTGTCCAGGTCCGCGTAGTAGACAAGCTGGTTGCACGCGCCCAGCAGCGTCCCCTCGGCGATGACCTTGGGCCGGCCCCGGGGATGCTGGATGATCGCCAGCCGCTCGGTGGCCTGGGACGTCAGCTTCACTGGCGTGACGGCGGGAAGCGTGTCCAGCTGGATGAGCGCATAGTCCGGCTCGAGCGATTGTTCGATGACCGTCCCCTCGGTGATCAGCTCGTCTCCGTCGGGGTCGTCCTCGAAGTTGAAGCTCAGCACGTACCGGGCGTCCAGCCCGACACAGTGGCCCGCGGTCAGCACCACCGGGCCCGCGCTCGCTTCAATCAGCGTGCCGGTGCAGAGCCCCTGGATCATGACCACGGCGTCTTCCCGGTCCAGCACGTCCGCGAACTGCCCGCGGTAGCTGTTGATCGGGGTGAAATCGAGCGTCGGTCCGCACTGCCAGAGGCTCTCCACCTCGGGCTTCTTCACAGCAGCGCAGACCTGGGGAGGCTCGGGCACCTCATCTCCACAGGCCACGAGGCCCAGGAGTGCGGTGCCCAGGAGAAGCGGGCCCCACGGCGTGATGAATGAACCAGGGGCCCGCCGCACCATCGCTTAGTACAGGGCGTTCAGCGCGGTCTTGTCGGAGCTGCTCCACTCACCGCTCTCGGAGGACCGGAAGCAGGAGTTCATGACCGAACCGCCCACGCGGGCATCGGTCGGCGTGCCGGGGATGTGGATGGCGCCCACGCTCGAGGCGCCCTCGTTGGTGGCCGAGCCGCCGCAGCTGATGGACCGATCGTAGTAGTCCGTGTGGCGGAAGCCGATGCAGTGACCCAGCTCGTGGGTGATGACGTGCTCGTTCACGTCATCGCTGTAGTTCTGCAGGCCGGTACCGATGTTGATGGTGCCGTAGGGCTTGCCGCCCGAGGGGAAGCCCGCCGAGCCGCCGGTGCCGTTCATGGTCTTCGCGCTGATGGTCGCGTCGCAGTCAGCGGCCGAGCCACGCGCGAAGGTAATGCGCAGGCCCATGCTGTTGTAGTTGGCAATTGCCAGGTCCAGACCCGCGCTCAGCCGGCTGTAGCCGTTGAACTGAGAGGTCGGGATGATGCAGATCTTCGACACGCCCGTGCCGACCAAGTTCGTCGTCCGGTACTGCTCCTGGGTGCCCTTGCCCTGCTCGAGCATCTCGCGGGACGCAGCCAGGTCCACGTGGGTGTCGAAGCCCGTGTACACCTTGTCATCGAAGAGCTGGATGTCGCTCTGGGGGAAACCGGCCTCGATCAGGTTGGAGACGATCTCCTCGTTCTCGCTCTGCGCCTCGGTACCGCAGCCGGTCAGCAACGCACCACAGCTCGCCACGAGAACTGCCGCCTTCTTGAACATGTGTGTTTCCCCTTGTCCTGAATCGGTCCTTCCCCCCGGTCCCATCACGGGCTCGTCGGGGCGGATTACAGGCCTTTTAGAACATTCTATCGGTGAAATCCAACAAAATAAGAAAGACCGATAAAAGAGTCTTAAGGTGTAAGAGGGGAAATATCCGCGAAGGCACGACAGGGGCCGCTCCCCTCGCACCCGTGGCGGGGAGGGGTTTCCACGAACGCAACGCTGCGTCAGGGTCACCGTCCGGCGACGGCGCGATCCAGCAGGCGCTGAATGGTCGCGGCCTGGCTCGCTTCGTTGCCCGTGAAGCGCAGGCCCAGGCCTGGTTCTTCATCCTTCTTGCCCTGCCAGACCACTCGCGCCTCGAGCCACGTGCCGCCCAGGCCGAACAGGCCGCCCTCCACCTTGAGCCACGCCGGATCGCCCTCCTTGACCTTGCCGAGCCCGCGGCCCACGACGAAGGCGCCCGTCTGCGACAGGTCTCTCAGCTCGCCGGAGATCTGCCGGTCCGACAGCTTGAGCTGGCAGCTCTTGCGCAGGACGAGGCGCTCGCGCAGGGCGGTGCCCATGGAGAGGGGCCGCTGCGCGCAGAACGCGATCATCTCCGCGGCACGGCGCTTGTATTCCCCGGAGAAGCCGACGAGGAAGCCGCCCTCGCCATTGCGCCCGATGGCTCGCCCGCCGGTTACCGCGACTCCCTCGAGCTCGAAGCGTGCGGCGTCGTCTCCCAAGGTGATCGTCAGCCGCACGGGAGTGCCCTGAAGGAGCGCACGCGAGGTGGGCACGAAGATCGTCAGCGCTCCGCGCTCGGTCTTCGCCGAGACCAACAAGGCTCGGCGGGAGGCGTACCGGACGTCGAGCGGGGTAGCGGATGCGTCGGGCATGGATCGATTATCGGCGGGGCGCATGAGGCGTCAACGGGCAGGACGGAGCCTGTCTCAGATGGCGTCGAGATCGATGTCGCAGCCGATCTGCTCGCTCAGACCCGCCAGCTCCTCACGCATCTTCCGGGCGCTGATGCCCTGCGGAAGGGTGACGACACCCTCGAGCACGAAGAGCGGCGTTCCCGCGAAGGGCGCCGACTCGATGCGCGTCTCCAGCTCCTCGACATTGACGGAGTGCTGACGCAGGAGCGCCGTCACCCGGGCGGCGATGCCGAGCTGATCGTTGCTGTAGACCTTGAGCCGGTAGGGGATGCTGCCGGGGGCGCGGGCGCCTTCGCCGACCGCCTCGTACATCTCGAGGCGCAGCCCCAGATTGCTGCCCTCGTTCTCGAGTGTGCGCCGGAGCGAGGCGAGCACTTCGGCGGGGCCCACGATGAGGGCCAGCAGGGCGAAGTGGCCGCGCAGGTTGACCATGCGGCTGTCGGCGAGGCTGGCACCGGCGTCATACACGTGGCGGGTGAGTTCGGCGACGAGGCCAGGGCGATCGGGACCGACTGCGGTGACGATGAGCTGAGGCATGGCCGCGACCATACAGTACGAAGTGGCCCTCACTGCCAGCCCGGAGAGGACCTGTCCGCTAATGGAAACGGATCTCCGCACCTGGGGAAGGCACTATCCTGGAGGCATGACCCTGGTTCGCCTCGTGCCATTGCTGTGCTGCGTGCTGCTTCCGTTTCGGGGGCTGGCTCAGGCCGAAACGCCAACGCCGCCGGAGGGCCGGGTGACGGCGCCGCCGCTCATTTCCGCGCCCCGGGGAGAGATCATCCCTCCCGGGGAGCGGCTGACTTCCAACGACCCGGGCTCGCCCGCCATCCGGATTCCCGTGGGCCTGCTGGTGGGTACGGTGGGCGCGGCGGTGGGCGCCATTCCCGGGGCGGCCATCGTGGCCCTTACCTTCTGCACCGAGTGCAATCCGAATACGGAAGCGCAGGTCTTCGGCCTGGCGGTGGCGGGCGTCGGCATGATTCTCAGCGGAGCGTGGGCCATCGATCGGGTGGGTGACTGGCTGGGCGGCCAGGGGGAGTACTGGCCCACCGTGGTGGGCGTGGTGCTGGGCATGCTGGGAAGCGTCGGGGCCCTCTTCGCGGTCGACGCCGGCGCGGGGGCGGCCGGAATCGTCCCCGCGATCATCGCGCCCGCGTTGGGCGGCGCCATCGCGTACGAGATCTCCAACGCCCTGGTCCGGCATGAGGCCACGGCCGCCAGTGCCTCGAGGCCCCGCCTCTCCCCGTTGGTGGCCGTAAGCCCCCGGGGTGGCTTCATTGGCGGGCTGGCCGGCAGCTTCTGAGGGGCTGGCTTTCGCTTCAGGACTTGAGGAACGTTGCCCCTCCCTGGAAGCGGCGGTGGAGGTCTGGCACGCTGGAGGGATGAATCCGATTTCTCGTGGGTATCGCCTGACGCTCGTGTCGCTGGTGCTGGCCGGGACGGTGG
>DASVVJ010000360.1:0-8500 GCA_036389955.1 Myxococcaceae bacterium | reverse complement strand
CACCGCTGGTGGCGGGCGCGGCGGCGCGGGCGGTGAAGGCGGCGCGGGAGGCCGGGGCGGCCGGGGCGGTCCGGGTGGGGGCGGAGGTGCCCTCGCCTCAACCGCGTCGGGCCCCCCTGCCGTCTCCTACTTCTCCGGCGGTGGCGCCGGTGGCCCGGGCGGCAACGGCGGCAATGGCGGCAATGGCGGTCCCGGCGGTGGCGGTGGCGGTGGGCCGTCGGTGGGAGTGTGGTGTGGTCCGAACTCTGGCTACACCGGAGCCACCCCCGTGGATCAGCTCGGGCCTTCGGGCCAGGGTGGCCCCGGGGGCACGGGCGGCAACACGGGGGACAATGGCCTGAAGGCCCTGTCCTACGAGTGTCCTCCTCCTCCGTAGCGTTGGGTGGGGGGGGCCTACGCGGCAGGTTGAGCGGGCAGGCGTGTAGGGGCGCCTGTCCGGTGGCCTGCTTTCTTGGCGACGACAGATCGGCGACAGTCTCGCAGTCTGCTAGGCTGCGAGCCCTGCGTACCGATGGCCTCCGCGCGCACTTGTGAAACCTGTGGTCTCGAAGTCCCGCCCGGCGCCGGAGTGTGCCCTCGGGATGGATCCGTCCTGCCCATGACCTTCTCCGTTCGGGATGACGACGACACTCAGGTCGAGGCCATGGGGGACCCATGGGCCCGCGAACCTCCCGCGCGCGGCGGCAACACCGCCTCCCCGTTCGCCTGGGGCGAGGAGCCGCCCGCGCGCAGCCAGCACTCCATGGCACACGATGCGGGGGGCGCCATGCACGCGAATGTCTGGGGAGATGAGCCTCCCACGAGAGACCCGCTCATCAACATGAAGCTGGGCGAGTACGAGCTGCGCTCGCGCATTGGCGTGGGCGGCATGGGCTTCGTGTACGACGGCATTCAGCCGCTGATCGGCAAGCGCGTGGCCGTCAAGGTGCTGCGCCCCGAGCTGGCCCAGGCCCCCGAGCAGGTGGCGCGGCTGCTGGCCGAGGCCCGCGCCGTCAACGCCATCCGCCACCGCGGCATCATCGACATCTTCGGCTTCGGCCAGGTGCCGGACGGGCGCCAGTACATCGTCATGGAGTTCCTCGATGGGCAGCCGCTCGACGCCTATATGGCGGAGAAGGGCCGGCTGCCGCCCACCGAGGCGCTGTCCATTCTGGACGAGGTGCTGGCGGCGCTGGGCGCCGCGCACGGCGCGGGCGTGGTGCACCGGGACCTGAAGCCCAGCAACATCTTCCTGGTGAAGGAGCCCGGCGGCTCGCGGTACGTGAAGCTGCTGGACTTCGGTCTGGCCAAGCAGGGCCAGGGCGGCTCCTCCGGGCGCACCGCGCAGACGCGCACGGACATGGTGGTGGGCACCCCCGAGTACATGGCGCCGGAGCAGGCCCGCGGCCAGGCCGTGGGCCCGATGACGGACCTGTACGCCATGGGCGTCGTCACCTTCGAGATGGTCACCGGACGGCTGCCCTTCATCGGCACCTCGCCGGTGGACCTGCTGATGAAGCACGTGGACGCGCGGCCGCCGCGGCCCTCCGAGTTCGTGCACGAGCTGCCGCCCGCGCTGGATGCCTTCATTCTGCAGATGCTGACGAAGGACCCCGAGGCCCGCCCCGGCTCGGCGGATGCGCTGCGCCAGCAGCTGCACCGGCTGCGCCGCACCATGCTGCGGCCCACGCGCACCCAGTCCTCGTCCGCCCATGCCGGCACGTCGTCGCCCGGCCGCGCCCCCACGCCGCCCGCGCTCTCGCAGGCTCCCGCGCCTTCTCCGTCGACCGAGCCGGGCGCTCCGGCGGTTCCCCACTCGGTGGAGTTCACGCCCCTTCCCTCCGCGCCCCTGGCGAAGGAGCCCACCACCGCGCCCCATGAACCGGTGAAGGATCCCGCCAGGAGCGCCAAGGCGGAGGACGCGGCCTCGCACCGGTCCACCACCCAGGTCCGCCTGCCTCCGGAGATCGCCGCCGCGGATGCCCGCGCCGCCGGGGTCCGCTCGCCCATGCGCCGGCTGCTGCCCGTGGGCCTGGGCGTCGCGGCGCTGCTGACCGCCGGCGGAGTGATGTTGCTGCGCACCAGCAACCCGGGGCCGCAGCCCACCCCGCCGGTGACGCCTCCGGTGGTGAGCACGCCCGTCACCACTCAGCCGCCGGTGCCGGTGCCCAATCCCCCGGTGACGCCTCCGTCCAACCCGACGCCTCCGTCCAACCCGACGCCGGCGCCGCCCGTGGTGGCCAATCCCGTGACGGAGACGCCCAAGCCGCCGCCGGAGACGCCGCCAGAGGCGCAGCCCACGGTGCGGCCGACTCCGCGTCCTGCTCCTTCCAACGTCCCCAGCCAGGCGGTGCTGCTGGCCACCATCGAGGGGCTGGAGCGAGACCTCAACGCCCGGGCCGCCGCCGGTCAGAACATGACCACCGCGCGCAGCGTGCTCGAGACGATCCGCAGGCAGGCCCAGAGCGCCCGCAACGTCGACTCCCGCCGCGAGGTGGCCAACAAGATCGACTTCTGGGAGCGCTCTTACCTCAAGCGCCGCTGAGCCCTTGGCTCGGCAGTGGCTGGGTGGGAACCTGGGGGGCGTGAACCCTCACCCCCGCCCTCTGCCGAAGGAAGAGGGGGTTACCTGCGGCTGAGGCAGGCGACCGGCTGCGCGATCGCGTTCTTCGCCTTCTCCGGAGTGATGAGCTCCCAGTTGGCGATGTTCGCGATGACCGAGTCCCGGTTGCCCTTGATGAGCGGCGCGTTCTGGCACGTCGTCATCTCGTAATAGAAGCTGTACGGCGGAAGGATCAGCATCAGCTCCGCCAGCTCCGACAGCGAGAGCTTCTCCAGCTCCTTCTCGAACACCTTCAGCGACACGTCCTCCACTCCGACGATGCCGCGCTCGAACTGCATGATGGCCAGGTCGTACGCCAGCAGCTGATCCTTCTGCAGGAACGAGTGGATTTTGTGCGCCGCCACCGCCAGCTGGTACGGCTCTTTCACCCCCAGCTTGCGCGCGATGCGCAGCGACAACAGGCGCTCACAGGCGCCGTCCCCCTCCAGGTGCCCGCCAATCAACGCGCCGTGGAACAGGCGCCAGGCCCACTTCGGCCCGTCCTCGCGCGGCGTCTGGAAGTAGGTGGGGCAGCCCATCTCGGTGATGTACATGGCCACCAGGTCCTTCGGCAGCCGCGTGAAGTCCGGGCGGTTGAAGGTGATGGGCCGGTCCGGCTTGACGTACATGCCGGACACCAGGCTCATGCGCTCACCCTCGATGGAGTGCTTGAGCTGCTTCTCGATGTCGAACTCGCTCTCCATCGTGGGCAGCTTGCTGGAGAGCCACAGGTAGCTGATCGGCAGCATCACGCCGGCCAGCCCCAGCAGAAACAGAAACAGCCAGAACAGAGTTCTCACGGCCCCGCACTTTACCAGGGAGGCGCGGGAGCCGCTCGCGGGTTAAAACAGGGAAGTCATGACGCAATGGTACCCGGCCACCCTGGTTGCTCGCTCGCCCGCCGCCGACGGGCTGACGGACCTCACGATTGATGTCTCCGTCGGCCCGCTGGCCAGCGCGCATCAGCGCCCAGGCCAGTACGTCCACCTGCGCCTGCCAGGTCATGAGGAAGGGCTGTTCGCCATTGCCTCGCCGCCGGGCTCGTCCGGCAAATGGGACCTGTTGGTGAAGGAGGGCAGCGCGCTACCCAATGCCCTGATCCTCCTGCCGCTGGGCTCACAAGTGGAGGTCAGCCGGCCCGAGGGCCGGGGCTTTCCGCTCGAGCAGGTGAAGGGGAAGGGGAAGGACCTGCTGCTGTTCGCCACCGGCTCGGGCATCTCCCCCATCCGCTCCGTCATCGAGAGCGTCCGCCAGGAGCGCGAGGCGTATGAGCGGGTGACGCTGTACTTCGGCGCGCGCACGCCCGGGGCCTTCGCCTACGTGAAGGACTTCCAGACGTGGGAGCGCGCACGCATCCGCGTGGTGCCCACGGTGAGCCAGCCGGGCGCCAGCGGCTGGCAGGGGCTTACCGGCTACGTGCAGGCGCACCTGGCCGAGGTGCCTCTCGCCACGGGCACCATCGCCTTCGTCTGCGGCCAGCGGGAGATGGTGGAGGGCGTCGTCAAGGCGCTGCACGCCCGGGGCCTGGCCCCGGACGCCATCCACCAGAACTTCTAGTCAGCGCCGCTCCACCTGGGGCGCGCCGTAGAGCACCTGGTAGAGCGCCGCGGCTGGGTCGCTCTCCTGATCGCCGATGGGGTTCTGCGGCGTCCACGCGGCCACGCCCACCCAGCGCCCATCCGGGCTGAAGCGCACCCGGCGCACGGACCAGCCGAACTTGCGCTCCCCCCGGGGCTGGTCGCTCCCCTCGGAGAACAGCAGCATCCGCTTGTCCCAGCCTCCCGTGGCCAGTGAGCGGCCGTCCGGGGAGATGCTCGCGGTGGACACCACGCCCCCGTGCTCGGACCACTTCTGCAGAATTTTGCCCGTGGCCGCGTCGACGATGGCTCCCGCGTTGAAGGGGCCCTTGGGCTCATCCACGCCCTTCTTCTCCCGCTCGTAGACGGTGCGCGTGCGCTCCGCCTTCTGCTCCGAGAGCGCCAGTCCCAGCCGCTGCCCCTTCGCATCGAGCGTCACGTCGTTCACGTGGCCGTCGAAGGGGAACTCGGACCGCACGGTGAGCGCCAGGCCCTGCGTCTCCGCGCCCGGTGGCGCCCCGCTCTTCGAAGTGATGATGGCCTCGTTGGTGGACTCGTCGAACGCCATCTCGAAGCGCTCGATGAAGGGCGCGCCCAGTACACCCTGCACTCCCGTGGGCACGCACACGTCGCACACCGCGATGTCCACGCCCTCCACCGGCAGGGACTTGAAGAGCAGCGCGTGGCCCCTGGCCAGCTTCGCCACCGTGTTGCCCATCGGCGTGGGCACCGTGAGGGTGTCCTTCAGGAAGGCCACGTCGATGCCCGCCTGGGTCGCCGCCTCGGTAGTGAGGATGAGAGCGGGGGCGCGCGCGTCCAGCGCGAAGGAGACCTGCGCCTTGCCATTCACGGCGCCGCGCAGCACCACGAAGCCGCTGCGCCGCTCGAAGCGCACGCGGGCCTGGTCCGCCCGCAGTGCCTCTTCGCGGCTGTTCCACGCCCGCACGTACTTGTCCCAGCCGCCCGAGTACAGCGTCCCATCCGCCGCGAACACCAGCCCGCTTACCGGCGCGTTGTTGTGGGCGCGCACCTCGAAGACGAAGCGCAGCTGCGGCACCGTGAAGACGGACACCAGCCCCCGCGCGCTGCCCACCACCACGTAGCGGCCGCCCGGGTGCACCGCCACCGCCGTGAGCGGCTCCTCGGTCAGCACGTGGCCCTTGGGCTCGCCCGTGGCCGCGTCGTAGAGCCGCACCTCTCCGTCACGGCCCGCCGTCACCACCAGGCCTCCGTCCGGAGAGAAGGTCAGCGCCTCCAGGTCGAACTCCACCGCGTTGACGTCCTTGTCGGAGACGAGCGCCGGAGTCGGGCCCAGCGTCCACAGCGCCAGCTGGTACGCCTTCGACCCGAGGTGCGAGTACGCCACGCGCGAGCTGTCCGCCGCGAACGCCAGCGACCAGACGAAGTCCTTGTTGTTGAGCAGGGCGCCATCCGTCAGCCCCGTCGCCTCGCCGGCCAGGTAGCCCCCCGGCGTGCTGGAGAGCTGGGAGATCGTCTCCTGCGGGACCGTGGGAACATGGGCGCACCCCACCACTCCCGCCAGCGCCGCAGCGAGCAACAGTCGCACACCCTGCCTCATGAGCCTGACCCTCCCGCCGCCGTGTTCTCGGGCGTGAGCTCGCGCACACCCCGGCCGTCCACCGACAGCAGGAAGAGCTGCTTCACCGCCTCGCGCTTGTCGTTGAAGGAGGTGCGGCCGGTGGCGCCCTCGAAGTTCTTCAGGTTGATGAGCGCCTCGCGCAGATCGCTCCGGGTGCGCGGCCGCTGCTTCTCGATGATCTGCCGCAGCATCAGCGCCGAGTCATAGCCGATGGCCTCCAAGAGCCCCGGCTCCTTGTCCACTTCCTTGTAGGCCTCGCGGAAGGCCGTGACGAACTTGCGCGTGGCCGGCCGCTGCGAGTCGATGAAGAAGCCGTCCACGTACACCGAGCAGGTGACGAACTTACCGCCCCGCTCGATGAGCTCCGGCAGCCCCGAGCGCCCCTTGCTGCTGCTCCACTGGTTGGTGCCCAGGAGCGTCACTGTCTTCAGGTCCCGCTTGCCCGTCGTCTTGCGGATGCGCTCCAGGTCGCGCGGATCACACGCGTTGGTGATGATGTCCTCCACCGCCAGCGCCGGGCCCACCAGGCTCACCCGCTTCCAGTCGTCCGGGATGAAGATGGCGTCGAAGTCCACGATGGGCTCCAGCCCGCTCTTCACTTTCTCGATGGCCTTGCGGCGGCGGAACGCGTCCTGCTGGTCCTGCGCGTTCACCTCACGCACGCCCTCGATGTAGTCCAGCCGGTCCTCCAGGTAGTAGCGGCCCACCAGCTTCTTGGCCTCGTTGGTGAACGTCGTCTGGTCATGCGAGTAGCTCTCCGCGCCGCGGACGATTCCGCCGCGCTCGAGCACCTCGTCCCAGAAGCCGTTGGCCAGCTCCACGCCGTAGGGAATGTTCGGGTAGAGCACCGCGAAGCGCTTGAAGCCCCGCTCGTTCACCGCGTAGTCCGCGATGGCCTCCGCCTGCGCGGAGTTGGTCAGCATGTTGCGGAACACGTACGGGCCAATGTCGGTGATGCCCTCGGTGCGCGTCATCGTCAGCAGCGGCACCTGGAGTTCCTCGGCCACCAGCGCCGCGCGCTTGGCGTCATCCGCCAGCAGCGGCCCCAGCATGGCGATGGCGCCCTCGTCGAAGGCCAGCTGCTCCACCGCCTGCCCCGCCAGCGTCACCTCGCCCTGCGTGTCCTTGACGATCAACTCGATGTCACTGCCGGACAGCGCCAGCTGCACCCCGCGCAGCACCGCCTCGCCAATGGGCTTGTAGCGGCCCGTCATCGGCAGCAGCACGCCGATCGTCTTGGGCTGCACCTCCACGCGCCGGGTGGCGCGCGACAGCAGCTGGCGGCCCTGCTCGGCGAATGGGTGGTTGGGGGCCTCGCGCAGGATGCGGTTGAGCGTCTCCTCCAGCCGCGTCCAGTCGCGCAGGTGGTAGTAGATGCGCGCCAGCTTGAAGGTCAGCACGGGCCAGGCCGGGTGGCGCGGAGACAGCTCCTGCGCCAGCCGCGCCACGTCCACGAAGGCCGCGCGGCCCTCCACCAGCTGCTCCACGCGGGCCACGGCGGCGGTCTGCTCCTCGGGCGTCTTCGCGTCTCCCGCCTGCTGCACGGCGATCTCCAGCGCCGCGCCGTACAGGCCCGCGCCCTGCGCCGCCCGGCTGGCGTCCTCGAGCAACCGCTGCTTCTCGGCGCCCTCGGCCCGCTCGGCGAGGCTGGACAGCGTCTGGTACGCGTCCCGGTAGGCGCCCACCTCCAGCGCGGACAGGGCCAGCTTGCGCTTGGCGTCCTCCGCCTGGGAGTAGAGCGGGTTCTCGAAGAGCAGCTCGTTGAAGACCTTGCGCGCGTTGGCGTAGTCCTCGGCCTCGAAGTAGAGGACGCCGGCGCGGTAGAGCGCCTCCTGGCTGGCCGTGGTGGCCGGGTGCGCCTTGCGCACGGCGAGCAGCGCCTCGGCCGCCTGCTTCTTGTCCGGCGCCCGGGCCGCCGTCTCGATGGCCTGGGCGAGCGCCGCGTCGGCGGAGGAGTCCTTCCTGGCCTCGATGCGGGGCTTGTCTGGGAAGGGCTGCGTGTCCGGAGTGCCGTCGGGATCCGGCCTCACGCGGTTGTTCGTCTTCGGGCAGGCGGTGAGCAGCAGCGCCAGGGAGAGAACCAGGACGCGGCGCGCGATGGGGAGGACTTCCATATTGGGCGGGTGCATAGCAGCGAGGGTGCGCCTCCGTCGACAATCGAGCGGCCGGAAGATTCCGGACAAGACGTATGAGCGCTTGCAGTGTCCATGCCCCCACCAAACCCCCGGGACTTCAGGGTAGGCCTGGGACACCCCGTGGGCCCGCGGCCACGCCCCGAGCGCGGGGAGCCCCGGACTGGGGCCCTCGGGCCGCACCGCTCAGCTCGCCGCGGCGGTGAGCGAGCGGCGAGGCTGGAGCGCCCGGCGCACCTTGGCTGCGAGCACGTCCGGGTTCACCGGGTAGGTGAGCACGTCGTTCGCGCCCGCATCGAGCCCCGCCTCCACCTGGCCGGGATCCTCCGGCGGCGCGAGGACGAAGATGGGCAGCTCGGCGGTGGCGGGAGCCAGACGCAGCGTCCGGGTGAGCGTGGCCCCCTTCCCGTCCGGCAGGCTCGCGGCCACCACCAGCGCGTGAGCCCCCTGCCCCAGCAGCTCGTGCACCCGCGCCACCGAGTCGGCGAGGAGCACCCGCACGCCGTCCGCCAGGAAGCGGGCCTGCAGCGTGGCGGAGCGTGCCGGGTCCGGCTCGGCGAGCACGAGCGTCTGTGAGGCGGAGTCCCCCAGCACCAGCTCGGCCACCTCG
>DASVVJ010000359.1:0-5182 GCA_036389955.1 Myxococcaceae bacterium | reverse complement strand
CTGCGCCGGGGCCCGCGACGATGCCGCCCGTGGCCACTGCGCCGGTTCCGCAGCCTGCCCGGGTGCCTGGACCGGCGACGATGCCGCCCGTGCCCATGACGCCGCCCGCGCCGGCGACACCGCCCGTGCAGGCCGTGCCCGCCGCGCCCGCGACGCCTCCTGTGCCCGCGACTCCGGCGGTGCAGGCTGTTCCCGCGACACCGCCCGCGCCCGCGACGCCCGCAGTGCAGGCCGTGCCTGCGACGCCGCCCGTGCAGGCCGTGCCCGCGACACCGGCCGTGCAGCCCGTCGCCGCCGTGCCCGCGTCAGCACCCGTGCCTGTGACATCGCCCGTGCCCGTGGCCGCCGCGTCCGGGGCTGCCCCCACGCCCGCGCCGGTTGTCCCCCCGGCTCCGGCTCCGGTGAATCAGGCCTCGGCTCCCGCTCCCACGCCGCACCTCGTCGCCGAGGATGCCAAGGACCACCGGGAAGAGGCCGAGGCCCAGATGCGCGCGATGATGGAGGCGATGCTGGCCCGAGGCGCCTCGGACCTGCATCTGTCCAGCGCCAACGTGCCGCACATGCGCATCGACGGCGACATGGTGGCCATCGAGGAGTACGGCCGCATCACCCACGAGCGCCTCAAGGCGATGATCTTCAGCGTCGCCCCGGAGAAGAACCGCCGGCAGTGGGAGGAGATCCAGGACACGGACTTCGCCTACGAGACGCCCGCGGCGCGCTTCCGCATCAACGTCTTCGAGGATCGCGAGGGCATCGGCGCGGTGCTCCGGCAGATCCCCAGCAAGATCCGCACGGCCGAGGAGATCGGCCTGACCAAGCACGTGCTGGACCTGTGCTTCCTGAGCAAGGGGCTGGTGCTGGTCACCGGCCCCACGGGCTCGGGCAAGTCCACCACGCTGGCGGCGCTGATCGACTACGTCAACCGCCACCGGGAAGACCACATCATCACGGTCGAAGACCCCATCGAGTTCGTCCACAAGAACAAGAACTGCCTGGTGAACCAGCGCGAGGTGGGGGTGCACACGCGCTCGTTCAAGAACGCGCTGCGTGCGGCGCTGCGCGAGGATCCGGACGTGGTGCTGGTGGGCGAGATGCGCGACCTGGAGACGATCGCCACCGCCATCGAGACGGCGGAGACGGGGCACCTGGTGTTCGGCACGTTGCACACGAACACGGCGGCCTCCACGGTGGACCGCATCATCGACCAGTTCCCGGCGGACCGTCAGGCGCAGATCCGGATGATGCTCTCCGAGTCGCTCAAGGCGGTCATCGCCCAGACGCTGTGCAAGCGCGTGGGCGGCGGGCGGGTGGCGGCGCAGGAGGTGCTGCTGGTGACGGGCTCGGTGTCCAACCTGATCCGCGAGGGGAAGACGTTCCAGATTCCCTCGGTGATGCAGACCTCGCGCGGCCAGGGCATGGTGACGCTCAACGACGCGCTGCTGGACCTGGTGAAGCGCAAAGTGGTGGACCCGAGCGAGGCGCTCACCAAGTCGGTGGCCCGTACTGAGCTGCGCGCCATGCTGGAGCGCGCGGGCTTCAAGGTGGACTCGCCGGCCGAGCCCACCGCGCCCACGAAGTAAGGCCGGGAGGGAGCACGGCCCCCTCCCTCTCCCTTCGGGAGAGGGGCGGGGTGAGGGTTCCGTGCATCCCCCAGTGCCGAGAGCCTACTTCGAGGCCTTGCCCTGAGGCGCCGCCGCCGTACCCCCGGTCTTCGTCCACTGGTCGAGCCAGCCAAGCACCGTGTCGTGCCACAGCACGCTGTTGCCGGGCTTCACCACCCAGTGGTTCTCGTCCGGGAAGTAGAGCAGCTTGGAGGGGATGCCCCGCCGCTGCAGCGCGGTGAAGGTGCCCAGGCCTTGAGTCTCCACCACGCGGAAGTCCTGGCCGCCGTGAATCACCAGCATGGGTGTCTTCCACTTGCCCACGTGGTCCACCGGGTTGTGCAGGGCGTACTCGGCCGGGTTCTCCCACGGCGTTCCCTTGTGCTCCCACTCGGGGAACCACAGCTCCTCGGTGTCGAAGTAGCCCATGCGCTCATCCAGGATGCCGTCATGGTTCACCAGGCAGCGGAACCGGTCCGGCCAGTTGCCGGCGATCCAGTTGATCATGTAGCCGCCGTAGCTGGCGCCCAGCGCGCACACCCGCTCCGGGTGCATGAAGGGGTAGCGCGCCTGGGCCGCGGCCAGACCCTTCTGCAGGTCCTCCAGCGGCTTGCCACCCCAGTCTCCGCGGATGGAGTCCGTGAAGGCCTGGCCGTAGCCCACCGAGCCGTGGAAGTCGACGCTCACCGCCACGTAGCCGCGGCCCGCGTAGACCTGGGGGTTCCACCGGTAGTGGAAGTGGTTGCTGAAGCTGCCCTGCGGCCCGCCGTGGATGAGGAAGGCCACCGGGTACTTCTTCTTCGGATCGAAGTCGACGGGCTTCGTCACGTAGCCGAAGACCTTCTCGTTGTTCCACCCGGCGAAGGTGAAGGGCTCGGACTCACCGAAGCGGATGGAGGCCAGCGCCTCCTGGTTCACGCGGGTGAGTTGCCGCGCGTCCGTGCCGTCCGCCTTGGCGGAGAACAGGTCCGCGGGGGCCTGCAGCGTGTCGTAGCTGTAGACGATGCGGCCCCCGGCGGCGGGCTGCACGTCGGACGCGTAGCCCTGGGCAATGAGCGTGCGCACCTGGCCGCTGGCCACGTCGATGGCGAAGGCGGGGTGTTGGCCCTCGCTGTACGCGGCGGTGAAGAGCGTCTTGCCATCTGGGCTCCACGTCAGGCCCTCGGCCGAGCGGTCCCACTTCTCGGTGAGCACGCGCTCCTGGCCCGCGGGCCACGTGCGGAGGATGACGCGCAGGCGGTCCGCCTCGAAGCCCGGGCGCTCCATGGCGAGGTAGGCCAGCGTCTTGCCGTCCGGGCTGAACACCGGGAGCGTGTCCGTGGCGCGGTTGGACGCGGTGAGCTTGCGCGGGGCGCTCTTGCCGTCCACCGGGGCGACGAAGAGGTCCAGGTCGGTGCTCCAGGACTCCTGACGGCCCACGTCCCGGGCGGTGAAGACGACGCCCTGGCTGTCCGGAGTGAAGGTGAAGTCCTCGGGCCCGCCGTGAGGCTTGGTGGGGCTGTCGGCGTCCATGCCCTTCATCACGTCCACCGGCGTGCCTCCGGCCACGGGAACGACGAACACGTGCGAGCGCGTTCCGTCCTTCCACGCATCCCAGTGGCGCACGAAGAGCTTGTCGTAGACGCGGCCGGTGGTCTTGCTCTTGGCCTTCGCCTCCGCGCGCTGGGTGTTGCACTCCAGTGTGGGGCAGTCGGGGTAGACCTCCAGGGCGACGGCGAGCTTGGAGCCATCCGGCGAGACGGCGAAGCCGCCCACGTCCAGCGGCAGCTTCGTCACCTGCGTGGGCTCACCGCCGTCGATGGGCAGGCGCCACACCTGGGAAGAGCCTCCGCGCGAGGAGAGGAAGAACAGGCTGCGGCCATCGGGAGCCCACAGCGGCTGGGTGTCAGCGTCCGGATGCGAGGTGAGCTGGCGCAGGCCCGAGCCGTCGGCGTTGACGAGCCACAGGTCATTGCGGCCTTTGTTGGCCTCCATATCGGTGGTGCGCAGCACGAAGGCGACGCGCTGGCCATCAGGCGAGACGCGCGGGCCACTGAGCCGGCGCAGCGTCACCTGATCTTGAATGTTGTACGGGTGGGACGGGGCGGCGCTGAGCGCCAGGGCCGCCAGGAGCGACAGGGGCAAGGCTTCCTCCGAGTCGAAGAGCTGAAGCCCACGCCATGGGTAGAGCAGCGCGAGCGCGGGCACCGTGCCCTCTTCGCTCGCGGCTGTCCACTTCAACGGTAGAGTTCACGGCACGAGCGGGCGCCCACCGAAGTGCCGCCGCAGCCGCGCGTGGCGGTGGCGGAACACGGCGGCGAACAGGGCCTGCTGCCCCGGCATCGGCAGGCGCGGCTCGAAGCGCACCCGGTCCGTGAGCACCGTGCCCTCCGCGTGCGGCTCCAGCGTGCGCTCGTGTTCCCACACCCGCTGCGAGGCCATCCGTGAGCGCTCCAGGAAGCCCCGGCCTGGCTCGAAGCGCACGAACGTCAGATCATCGAACTCCACCGGCAACACTCCCAGCAGCAGCAGCCACGAGCGGAACATCGGCTGGCCGAAGGTGACGTTCGCGGGCTCGAGCCGGTCCACTCCCGCCGGGCCCGTCATGCGGAACCAGGGGCCCAGCTCCGCGTTCACCCCGGACAGGGTGCTCACCCGCTGCCACAGCGGCTCGGGCGGAACGTTGAGCACTGAAGAGAAGGTGAATGTGTGGGAGAGGGGCATGTTGGCTCCATCCTCGACTGGGGTACGAGGAACAAGAGCAAGTACCCACTGGTATGAAGGATGATGAAGAAGGCGAGGCTTCAGAGCCCGCAGGATTGCCGCAGTCGCTCACCGTGTCGTCAGGCAGCCAGCAGATGACGTCGGGAGCGGGTGGGTGGGGTGGCGCGGCGTGGGCGCTCGGTTAGCAGCAGTCTGCGGCTCTTATCTTGGCTTCGGAGGTCCTCTTGCCGGCGGCGATTGCCCTGACTCCCAGTGTCCTGCTGGTCGATGACCAGCCGTTCGACCTGGCCGCGCTGGAGCGGCACCTGGCGCCCATTGAGCTGCGGCTGGTGAAGGCCTCCTCGGGCGAAGAGGCCCTCAGGCGCTTCAGCAGCGAGGACTTCGCGCTGGTGCTGATGGACGTGCGGATGCCGGGGCTGAATGGCTTCGAGACCGCCCGGCTGATCCAGGAGCAGGCACCCGAGCGGCACATTCCCCTCATCTTCCTGTCGGCCTCGTGGCGCGAGGAAGGGGCGATTGCCCAGGGGTACTCGAGCGGCGCGGTGGACTACCTGCGCAAGCCCGTGGAGCCGGAGACGCTGCGCGCCAAGGTGCGCTTCTTCGTGGAGCTGTACCGGGAGCGCGAGACACTGCGGCATCAGCAGGCCGAGCTGCGCCAGCGTGAGCGCGCGGTGCTCGAGGCCCAGCGCCTGCAGGCGGAGGAGGCGCTGCTGGAGAGCCAGCGCACCCTGTCCATGCTCATGGGCAACCTGCCCGGAGTGGTGTTTCGCCGCTGCCGGGAGGGCTCCTTCGAGTTCATCAGCGAGGGGTGCCTGGAGCTCACCGGGTATGCCCCCTCGGACTTCGTCTCCGGTGCCCAGCGCTGGGTGGATCTGATG
>DASVVJ010000358.1:0-5696 GCA_036389955.1 Myxococcaceae bacterium | reverse complement strand
ACATTCCCTATACCCCCCTGGCCAAGGCCCTGCGCGGGCTGGTTCACCAGTTGATGGCCAGCCCCGAGCCCGAACGCCTGCAGTGGCGCGAGCGGCTCCAGGAGGCCTGGGGCGATCAGGGCCAGGTGCTCGTGGAGGTGGTGCCCCAGCTGGAGTTCTTCGTGGGCCGACAGCCTCCGGTGGCCCCGTTGCCGCCAGGTGAGGCGCAGCACCGCTTCAACCGCCTGTTCCTGAAGTTCCTCGGGGCGTTCACCACGCCCGAGCAGCCGCTCGTCGTGTTCCTGGATGATCTGCAGTGGGCGGACCTGGCCAGCCTCCGGCTCCTGCAGTACCTGCTGAGCAGTATGGACACGCTGCCCCTGTTGCTCGTGGGGGCCTACCGCGACAACGAGATTGAGCCCACGCATCCCCTGGCCGTGTCCATGGCGGAGCTGCGAGAGGCGGGCGCGCGGGTGCTGGATCTGCAGCTGTCGCCACTGAGCCTCGAGCACGTGCAGCGGCTCGTCTCCGACGCGCTGCCCGGGGCGGGGGAGTCTGTCAGCGGCCCCCTGGCGGCCCTGGTCCACGAGAAGACGGGCGGCAACCCGTTCTTCCTCCTCCAGTTCATGTGGACGCTGGCCCAGGACGGACTGCTGAGCCGGACGCCCGACGGCACCTGGCGCTGGGAGGCCGAGGCCATTCGGGCGAAAGACTACTCGGACAACGTCGTCGACTTCATGGTGAGCCGGCTGCGCCAACTGCCCACCCCGATGCAGCACCTGCTGCAGCTGGCCGCGTGCGTGGGCAACAGCTTTTCGCTCCAGCTCCTGATCGTCATCTCCGGCCTGGCACCCCGAGAGGTGCTGCCCGTGCTCGAGCAGGCGCTTCAGGAGGGCATGCTGGTGCGCAGCGGCCTGGAGCAGTACCGGTTCCTCCACGATCGGATCCAGCAGGCGGCCTACGCCCTCATCTCCGGCCCGGAGCGCAAGGCCGTGCACCTGCGCATTGGCCGTATGCAGCTGGCCAACCTGTCCGACGAGGCCCTGTGCGAGCAGATCTTCGAAGTCGTCGCGCAGCTCAACGCCGGGGCGGAGCTGATCGACAATGCCCAGGAGCGCCACCGCGTCGCCAGGCTGAACGCCGAGGCGGGCTGGAAGGCCAGTGCCTCGGCCGCGTTCCGCTCGGCGGCCGCCTACTTCGAGCTGGCCTTCGGGCTCATTCCGGGTGATCCCTGGGAGACCGACCGGGAGCTGGCTTTCAAGCTCCAGCTGGGCCGGGCCAGCAGTGAGTTCATGAACGGCAACGCCGCCGAGACCCGCCGCCTGGTGGAGGATCTCCAGGGACGGGAGCTCAAGCCCGCGGACATGGCCGCCGTCTACCGCCTGAAGAGCGACCTGCTCCTGGCCGCCAATGAGATTCAGCAGGCGCTCTCGTGTCTGCTGGACGCGCTGGCCAGGCTGGGCATGCCCCTGTCGCCGCACCCCACCTGGGAAGAGGTGGTGGCCGCCCACGAGGAGGTGTGCACGCTGCTTGCGGGCCGGCCCATCGAGTGCCTCGTCGAGCTGCCCCTGATGACCGACCCGGAGATTCAGGTGGTCATGCAGGTGCTGGCCGCCCTGTTCACTCCGGCCTTCTTCACCGACAACCACCTGCTCATTCTCCACCTGTGCCGCATGGTGTCGATCAGCCTGCGCCACGGCAACAGCGAGGCGGCCGTGCACGGGTACGCCTGGTACGGCCTGGTGCTGGGGCCCGCCTTCAAGCGCTACCGCGAGGGCTACGAGTTCGGCGTGCTCGCGTGTGATCTCGTCGAGCGCCACAACTTCTCGGCCGCGCGGGCCAAGGCGCTCTACAGCCTGGAGATGATCCACTACTGGACCAGCAGCCTGGGCCTGTCGCTGGAGCTCATCCGCACCGCGTTCCACCACGCGCTGCGCAGCGGGGACTTTCAGATCGCCTGCTACGCCAGCAATCACATCGTCACGAACCGGCTCGCCCTGGGGCACCCCCTGGAGGAGGTGTACCAGGAGTCCATCGAGCGCCTGGGCTTCGCACGCAAGGTGGGCTTCCTGGCGGTGCAGGACGTCGTCCACCACATGCAGCGCTATGTGCAGCAGCTTCGGGGGCTGTCACGCTCGTTCGACACGCTGAGCGGGGATGACTTCGACGAGGAGGCGTTCGAGGCGCGGCTGACCCCTCAACACCTGAGCACCATGCGGTGCTGGTACTGGGTCATCAAGATGCAGTCGCGCTTCATGTGCGGCGCGTACGAGCAGGCGCGGGAGGCGGGGGAGCGCGCCGCGGAACTCACCTGGTCCTCGCTCGGCCACATTCAGCTGCTGGACTTCCACCTCTACCGGGCGCTGACGCTGGCGGCCTGCTACCCGTCGGCCACGCCCGAGGCGCGGCAGCGCTACCTCGAGGAGCTGCGGCGGCACCAGCAGCAGCTGGCGGAGTGGGCCAGCCTGTGCGAGCAGAACTTCCGTGCGGCCGAACAGCTCGTCTCCGCCGAGCTGGCCCGCCTCACGGGCGGCATGGAGGAGGCCCTCCGCGCTTATGAGGAGGCCACCCGCTGTGCGCGCACCCACGGCTTCATCCAGCAGGTGGCGCTGGCCTGCGAGCTGGCGGCGGGCTTCTGGCGCGAGCGCCGGGTGCCCACCGTGGCGGAGACCTATGCCCGGCAGGCCCGCGACGCCTACTCGCGGTGGGGCGCTCACGGTAAGGTCCGGCAGCTCGAGTCCCAGTGGTCTCACCTGGTCTCCTTCACCGTGGCGGACTCCACCCTGTCCAGCACGCGCGTGCCCCAGCGGGATGCGCTCGCGCTGGTGAAGGCGATCTCGGGAGAGCTCGTCCTCGAGCGGCTGGCGCCGGCCCTGGTCCGCATGGCCCTGGAGAGCGCCGGGTCGCAGCGCGGCGTGCTGCTGCTCTCGCACGAGGAGACGCTCTCGGTCTCCGCGTCCCTGGACACCACCGTCCCGGGTTCCTCCGAGCGCCTGGACGAGCGGGACCTGCCGTGGGAGCTCATCTCCTATGTCAGCCGCACGCGGGAGCACGTGCTCATTGGCGACACCTCGCAGCCGCACGTGTTCTCCTCCGATTCCTACCTGGCGCGAAGCCAGGCCCGGGCGGTGCTCTGCCTGCCACTGGTGCATGGAGACAAGCTCCTGGGGGTGCTGCACCTGGAGAACCACCGCGGCGCTTACCCGTTCACCTCCGAGCGCCTGGCGCTGCTCGGGGTGCTCGCCGCCCAGGCCGCCAGCTCGCTCGAGAACGCGCGCCTGTACGCCAGCATTCAGCGCGCCGAGGAGGCCCTTCGCCACGCCAACGCCGAGCTGGAGCAGCGGCTGGAGGGGCGGAGCTGGGAGCTCAAGCAGGCCCAGTCCCGGCTGCAGGATGCCTCGCGTACCTCGGACCTGTCCGAGGTGGCCGCCAGCGTGCTGCACAACGTGGGCAACGTGCTCACCAGCGCTGTCGTCAACCTGCACCTGCTGCGCAAGAAGGTGGACTCCTCGCGCCTGGGCCGGCTGAAGCAGCTCACCGGCATGCTCGAGGAGCACCGCGGCAACCTGGCCGCCTTCCTGGAGCAGGATCCTCGCGGCACCCATGTGATGACCTACCTGTTCGAGCTCGCCGACGAGCTGCAGCGCGAGCAGGGTGGGCTGCGCGAGGGCATGGACAAGCTGAGCAAGCACGTCGATCACATTCGCGCCATCCTGCAGGTTCAGCAGAACTACGTGCGCGGCACCCTGTTGCCCGAGGAGTGTGATCTCGCGCAGCTGATCGAGGACGCGCTGAGCATCCAGCTGCCCGCGCTCCAGCGCTACCACATCACCGTCACCCGTGAGCTCAGCCGGCTGTCCAAGGTGCGGGTGGACAAGCACCGGGTGCTGCAGATCCTCATCAACCTGATCACCAACGCCCGCTACGCCATGGACGAGGTGCCCGAGGGGCAGCGCAGCCTGCGGGTGCGGCTCGAGGCCCAGGGGAACACGGCGCGCATTCAGGTGGTGGACACGGGCAAGGGCATCTCCCTGGAGCACCGCGATCGGCTCTTCTCGCAGGGTTTCACCACCCGCGCGGGAGGCCAGGGGCTGGGGCTGCACTCGAGCGCGGCGGCGGCGAAGACCCTGGGTGGCAGGCTCACGCTGGAGAGCGATGGGCCCGGCAAGGGCGCCACCGCCACGCTGGAGCTGCCGCTCGCGTGAGCCAGGGGCGTTGTATCCTCGCGGCATGGCCAGTCTTCGCCTCGTGCCGGTGCTCTGCTGCTTGCTGCTTCCGCTCCAGGGCCTGGCTCAGGAGCAGGGGCCGATGACGCCACCGCCGCTCCTGCCTGCGCCCGGGGCGCCCGGGGCCCCCGAGGCAGAGGAGGAACCGGTGGACACGCCTCAGGACTCGCCGGACTCACCCGAGGGGGAGATCATCCCGCAGGAGGAGCGCTACCCGGCGCGTTCAGGGTCCTCCAGGCACCGGATCCCGGTGGCGATTGTGCTGGGGACCGTGGGCGGGGTGGTGGGAGCCATCCCGGGGGCGATCATGGGGCTCGAGGAGTTCTGCTTCGACGCGTGTACTGGCGGCGACGCTGACCGGCTGTACCTCGGCCTGGGGCTGGCCCTCGGGGGCATGACCCTGGGCTCCGCGCTCGCCATTACTCAGGTGGGGTACTGGATGGGCGGCCAGGGGCGCTTCTGGCCCACGGTGGGCGGCATCTTGCTGGGCACGCTGGGAGGGGTTCTGGCCGGGGCCGCGATTGGATCCGTTGCGGGACCCGTCGGCCTCGTCCCAGCCGTTCTGGGCCCCGCCGTGGGAGGCGTCATCGCCTACGAGCTGTCCGACCGCAGCCCTCGGGAGGAGTTTATCGATGAGTACCCTTCGGAGCCTCACGTCACGCCACTGGTGACCGTGAGCCCCCGGGGCGGCTTCATCGGCGGGCTCTCGGGGAGGTTCTGAGGGGCCGCGCTACCTGCCCAGCTCCTGCAGCTCGCCTGAGAGCGCCACCCGGACGCCCGCGGACGTGTCTCGCGCCAGGGTGAGCATGGCCCGCGCGACGGTGCGCGCCTCGATGGGACGGCCGCCAAAGGGGCGAAGCAGCGGACCCAGGACCCTGGAGACCACGATGGCCGCGTGCTCCCCGGGGCGGCTCTCGGCGCGGTTTCCGAGCAGCAGCGAGGGGCGGAGGATGACCAGGGCCTCGAAGCCCACGCCCTTGAGGGCCTCCTCCACCTCGCCCTTCACCCGGTTGTAGAACATGCGGGAGCCCGCGTCGGCGCCCAGCGCCGTCACCACCAGGAAGCGCCGGGCCCCGGCCTTGCGCGCCGCCTTCGCGAAGGCCAGCACGGCGTCGTAGTCCACGGCGCGGAAGGCCTCCTGGCTGCCCGCCTTCTTGATGGTGGTGCCCAGGCAGCAGAAGGCATCGTCCGTGGCGGGCAGGGCCTCGCCCTCGAGCCGGGCGAAGTCCACGGTGCGCTGGGTGAGCCGGGGGTGCTGCTTCGACACCGGACGGCGCCCGAGCGAGCACACCTCCCGGTACAGCGGGCTCTCCAGCAGCGCGTCGAGCAGCAGGCCTCCCACCAGCCCACTGGCTCCTGCCACGAGTGCGGTCCGTGTCTCCATATTCCGGGGCTCCTGTGGGCTCAGCGGGTGGCCGTGGGCGCCGAGGGCTCGGCGAACATCAGCCGGCGCAGGATGGGAATGGGCGGGTAGCCGTAGGAGACGATCTG
>DASVVJ010000357.1:0-15833 GCA_036389955.1 Myxococcaceae bacterium | reverse complement strand
CTGGCGTGGCTGGGGCTCATCCCGCTGCTGGCCTCGCTGGTGCCTCCGGACACCATCGCGCTGCAGCTGGTGAAGCTGGGCTACCTCAAGGACATCACCGTCGCGGGTGGCGGGTGGGATCCGGTCACGCACACGTTCTCCAACACCGCCACGGCCGTCTACCGGGCGTATGTGCGGCAGATCGGCGCGGGCGCGGTGGCCGCGGGTGGATTCATCACCCTGCTCAAGACGCTGCCCACCATCGTCGCGGCCTTCAAGGAGAGCCTGGCCTCGTTCCGTGAGGGCGCCGGCAGTGGCACGGTGAAGCGCACCGAGCGCGACCTGCCCATCACTCTGGTGCTCTTCGGCAGCATCGGCCTGGTGGTGGTGATGGCGCTGCTGCCCTTCCTGCCCGGTACGTTCGTGGGCCGGCTGCTGCTGGGCGTGCTCATCGTGGTGTTCGGCTTCTTCTTCGTCACGGTGGCCTCGCGCATCGTGGGCATCATCGGCTCGTCGTCCAACCCCATCTCGGGCATGACGATCGCCACGCTGATGGCCACCTGCCTCATCTTCATCGGCATCGGCTGGACGGGGGATGTGTACCAGCCCATGGCCCTGTGCGTGGGCGGCATGGTGTGCATCGCCGCGGCCAACGCGGGCGCCACCTCGCAGGACCTGAAGACGGGCTATCTGGTGGGTGC
Organism: Myxococcaceae bacterium; assembly: GCA_036389955.1. GTDB lineage: Bacteria > Myxococcota > Myxococcia > Myxococcales > Myxococcaceae > DATHBR01. The sequence continues at coordinate 15,153 of DASVVJ010000357.1, read as the reverse complement.
CACGCCGCGGGCGCAGCAGCTGGGCCTGATGATCGGCGCGGTGGCGGCGGCGGTGGTGATCGGCCTGACCATGCGGCTGCTGGACACGCCGACTGCGGAGATGCGCGCTCAGGGCATCGAGCACATGATCGGCTCGGAGAAGTTCCCGGCGCCGCAGGGCACGCTGATGGCCACCCTCATCAAGGGCCTGCTCTCCTTCAACCTGGACTGGCAGTTCGTGCTGGTGGGCGTGTTCCTGTCCATCACCATGGAGCTGTGCGGCGTGAAGTCGCTGTCCTTCGCGGTGGGCGCGTACCTGCCGCTGTCCACGACGGCGCCCATCTTCGTCGGTGGCGCCATCAAGGGCCTGGCCGACTGGGTGGCGCACCGCAAGGGCGAGAAGGTCGAGGAGTCCGAGCTGGGGCCTGGCAACCTGTTTGCCACGGGTCTGGTGGCCGGAGGCGCGCTGGCGGGCGTGCTCGTCGCCATCCTCTCGGTGGACGACGATGTCAGCAAGGCCATCGCGGGCATCTCGGTGGAGCATGCGCTCGTGGAGAACCTTGGCGCGGGCGGCTACCAGGTGCTGGGCGTCATCTTCTTCGCCATCATGGGCTTCGTGCTCTACCGCATCTCGCGCCGGCCCTCGGCGGCCTAGCCACTCTGCTCTGACGCGCTGTCTACAAGGACAGCGCGTCGAGCGTGGCACGGACCTCGCGTGCCACGCTCATGGCTCCCGGCGTATCACCATGGACGCACAGCGTGTCCACGGTTCCTCCCCGGGCCAGCCGGACGGCGTTCTCCCGTGCCACGAGCGGATCCGTGATGACGGCGCCAGGCTGTCCCCGAGGAACAAGCGTCCCGTCAGGCAGCGTGGCCCGATCAGCGAAGCCTTCCCGGGCATACCGGAGCCCTGCTGCCAGGGCCGCCTCCCGAAGCGCGCCGGTGCCTGGACCGATGAAAGTCACCCGGGCGCCGAACACCTCGGTGACGGCGGATACCACGGCCCGGGCCAGCGCGGGATCGCGGTTCGCCGCGTGGTAGAGCGCCCCGTGCGGCTTGGCGAACTCCACCGGTACGCCCACGGCCGAGGCCTGCGCGGCGAGCAGGGCGCACTGCTCCGCTACCTGGGAGCGCAGCACCTCCGGCGTCACGTCCAGGGCCCGGCGCCCGAAGCCTTCGCGGTCCACATAGGACGGATGCACTCCGGCCCGCGTGCCATGGCGCAGGCACCGCTCCAGGGCCTGACGGACGGAGCGCTCGTCTCCCGCATGGCCTCCACAGGCGATGTTGGCCACGTGGGCCAGCACGTAGAACTGCTCATCCTCGTCGGCGAGCTCTCCCAGATCGATGTTGAGCAGGCACCGCGCCGCCGTGTGGCCTGTGTCGCTCATGTCACCGCCTCCTGAAGCCAGGTGTGTTGTTCGTGCAAGGCCTGCCGGGCCTCTTCGAGGGTGACGGCACGGAAGGACAGCGGATCTCCCAACCAGCGCTGCGCGAGCTTCGGTACGTCCGCCCGGATGACGTAGCCGAGCCTCGGGTAGCCGCCAGTGGTCTGCCGGTCCGCCATCAGCACGATGGGATGGCCATCCGGAGGAAGCTGAAGCGTGCCGGGTGCCACGGGCTCCGAGAGCTGAAGTCCTCCTTGCGCCACGGGCAGCGTCGCGCCCTCCAGCCGGTAGCCCACGCGATTCGAGCGGGACGAAATGCGAAACCGCGCCGCACCGAATAACTCCACCGCTTCCGCGGAGAGGCGCGGGCTGAGTTCGGGGATGAACCGCACCACGTCCGGCTCGCCGTACCAGCGCTCCCCTGCATCCCGTGCCGCGCGGACCCGAAAAGGAGGCTGGGGTTCCAGCGCAAGCACATCACCCGCCCGCAGGGGCCGGCCCGTGAGCCCGCCGAGGCCCGCTTCGATGTCGGTCGCCGTGCTGCCCAGAAAGGAGCGTGCGCTCCGGCCCAGGCCTCCGGCCACCGCCACGTAGGCGCGCGCTCCCCGTGCCCGGTTGCCGAACCGCAACACCTGCCCTGCCCGGGCCCGATAGGCCTCACCGGGCGAGAGCCATTCCCCATCCAGCGAGGCACCGAGCTCCGCTCCGGAGAGGGCGAACGTTGCCTCCGCCTCGAACTCCAGCTCGGGCCCAAGCGCGGTCACCTCGAGCGCCGCGGCCCCCACGTTGTTGCCCACCAGGAGGTTGGCCAGCGACAGCGCGAGCGGATCCATCGCGCCGCACGGAGAGACACCCCACCTCCCGAAGCCCACCCGGCCGAGGTCCTGCACCGTGGTGAACAGGCCTGGCTTGCGCACGCGCAGGCTCATGCGGGCACCTCCCCGCCCAGCTCGCGGTAGCGCGCCTCGGTGATGGAGACGAAGCGCAGCCGGTCTCCCCCGCTCACGGCGAAGGGCGGATCCGCCTCGGGCGAGAAGATCCGCAGGGGCGTCCTGCCCAGCAGCCTCCAGCCGCCTGGGCTGCGCACCGGATAGACGCCGGTCTGCTGGCCGCCAATGCCCACCGAGCCCGCAGGCACCGCCACACGCGGCGTGGCAAGCCGGGGCGAGAACAGCCGCGGATCGAGCCCTCCAAGGAACGGAAAGCCGGGCCGGAACCCCAGCATGTACACGAGGTACTCGGGCGCGGTGTGCAGGGTGATCAGCTCCTCCACGGCCATCCCCTTCTCGCGCGCCAGCGGCTCCAGGTCCGGACCGACCGACGGGTGGTACCAGACGGGCACCTCGACGACACGGTGGCTCGGTGGCTGGGGCCGCGCGCTCGGCAACGTTCCCTCCAGCCACCGTTGCACGTCCCCGGGAGCGGCGCGCAGGGCGTCATAGATGACCACCACGCTCGCGTAGCCGGGCACCAGGTCCAGCACCCAGTCCTCGCGTGCCCCATCCAGCGCCCGCAGCGCTCCCATGACGCGCGCGTGCACCTCCGGGGAGATGTGCTCTCCGAAGCGGACCAGGAACGCCGAGTCACCCATCGGCTGGATGTGCGGAGCCTCCACCACGTGGACACTCTATCCCGCTTGACATAATGACCCCAGGTCATTTATTAAATGACTCAAGGTCACCAAACAAAGCGGCCCCTGCCGCCAAGGAGAACGTCATGAAGGTCACGAAGAACGTGGGTGCGTCGGTCACGAAGCTGGAGGAGTCCCCCCGCCCTGCCGCTGGGGCCGAGCCGAAGAAGGCGGCGGGACGCCCGTCGGCCTCCGGCTTCCAGGCGGATGGCTTCGCGGCGGCGGCGAAGAGCCATGCGCCGGTGGGCACCCAGGAGGTAAACGGCAACTGGCTGTTCCCCGTGTCCGCCCGGGACGTGCAGAAGGCGCGGGAGAGCAACAACCCCTCGCAGATGGCGAAGCTGCTGCACACCCTGGCCAATGACCGCTCGAACCTGCTGCTGCCGAACAACGCCACGCGGCTCGAGCGCACGCGGGAGCTGCTGGGAGGCCTGAGCGCGGCACAGCTCGACCAGGTGCGCGCCTCGTACATCTCCCAGTACGGGAGCGATCCCGAGACGAACATCCGCAGCTGGGACTTCTTCCAGCCCCTGACGCGCCTGGACGACAACCTGGCGCTGGAAATGGTGGGGATGCTGAACGGCCCGCGCCTGAAGGAGACAGCGGCGACGATGGCCAGCCTGCTAGACAAGGCGCAGAAGGGCACGCTGACGGCCCAGGATCGCGCCACCTACTACTCGACGCTGCCCATGGTGGGGCTGTGGGATCGCCCGCGGCGCGAGTCCAAGGACGGGGCGAACCTGGACGCCATGGAGCGGAAGATCCTGTCGAGCATGTGGGGCGAGCACCAGGCGCGCACGGGCCTGTCCATGGACGACGCGCTCAAGGCCATCGAGGCGAAGATGCCGCCGGCGGACCTGACGCCGAAGGCACCGCGCGAGAAGTCCGTGGCGGTCATCGTCAGCTCGGCCGGGGCTCAGTGGCAGGAGCTGATGGACTGGGCCACGGTGATGCATGACAAGGGCTACCACATCCAGCTCTTCACGCCGGACGGCCGCCCCGCCGCCTTCCAGCACGACAGCCTGTGCGTCTGCGAGAACACCTCGCCGGTGGGCCACGGATGCCCGCCGCACCTGGATCCGCGGGGCCCCGCGGGCAAGCTGGCCCAGCAGCTGCTGGCGAACACCGCGGGCGCGGCCCGGTTCAATGCCAAGGACTTCGGCGCGGTGTTCTCCGCGGGCGGACTGGGCTTCAACGAGGACGTCGTCGTCGCCAACCCCGTCACGGGCAAGGACGGCCGCACGCGCACGGAGCTGAAGAGCAACCCGAACATCGACCAGATGATGCGTGCGGCGGTGGCCGAGCGGCTGCCCAACATCTCCATCTGCCACGGCCCGACGATCCTCGCGGCGACGAAGATGACCCTCAACGGGCGCGAGGAGCCCGTGAACCGGGGCATCGAGACCGCATCGCTGCCGCCGTTCGAGGGCTACGTGGGGCTGACGCGCCGCAAGGAGGCCCAGTTCACCTACGACGTGAACACGCACGACTCCATGGAGGAGGCAGGCGGCCACACCCACGTGAAGAAGGACATCCTCAACATGTCGCGCGTGGTGCACGCCCACAAGGACGGCATGGACATCATCACCGGCCCTGGCCCCCAGGCCGCGCGCAACCTCGGTCTGGCCACAGTCGAGGCGATGGAGCAGCGCTGGAAGTAATGTGGTCCCCTCGACAAGCAGGCCTCGTTTCCACCGTGTGGCGGGCTCGCGGAGTGTTACAAGCCTCTGCGTGCCAGCCTCCACTCCTCCCGTCACGGAAACCCCCTCCTTCGAATCCCTGGGCCTGAAGGCCCCGCTCGTCGAGGCGCTCACCGCGCTCGGCTACGAGGAGCCGACTCCCATTCAGCGCGCCGCCCTCCCGCCGCTCCTCGCGGGGAAGGACCTGCTGGGCATCGCCGCCACGGGTACCGGCAAGACGGCCGCCTTCGCGCTGCCGCTGCTGCAGCGCATCACCCCCGGCGAGTGCGGCGCGTTCTGCACCTCGGCGCTGGTGCTCGTCCCTACCCGCGAGCTGGCCATGCAGGTGGCCGAGGCCGTCCACAAGTACGGCCAGAAGCTCGGGGTCCGCGTGCTCCCACTCTACGGAGGCCAGCCCATTGGCCAGCAGCTGCGCGTGCTCAAGCGCGGCGTGGACGTGGTTATCGCCACCCCGGGCCGGGCGCTGGATCACCTCCGGCGCCAGTCGCTCAAGCTGGACACGGTGCAGACGGTGGTGCTCGACGAGGCGGACGAGATGCTCGACATGGGCTTCGCCGACGATCTGGAGGAGATCCTCGAGTCCACTCCGGAGCAGCGGCAGACGGCGCTCTTCTCGGCCACCCTGCCCCCGCGCATCGTCAGCATCGCCGAGCGCCACCTGAACGAGCCGGTGCGCGTGCGCATCGCCCCGGAGAAGGTCAAGGCGGGCGCGGTCCCCCGGGTGCGTCAGATGGCCTACGTCGTTCCTGGAGCCTTCAAGGATGCCACGCTCGGCCGGATCCTCGATCTCGAGGGGCCCACCGCCGCCATCGTCTTCTGCCGCACCCGCACGGAGGTGGACACGCTGACGGTGTCCCTCAACGGCCATGGCTGGCGGGCCCAGGCGCTCCACGGTGGCATGACCCAGGAGCAGCGCGACCGCGTCCTCAAGCAGTTCAAGTCCCACGCGATCGAGCTGCTGGTGGCCACGGACGTGGCCGCCCGGGGACTGGACATCGACAAGCTGTCCCACGTGGTGAACTACGACGTGCCCAACGCCCCCGAGGCGTACGTGCACCGCATTGGCCGCACGGGCCGGGCGGGCCGCGAGGGCGTGGCCATCACCCTGGCCGAGCCCCGCGAGACGCGGCTGCTGCGCAACATCGAGAAGCTCACCGGCCAGCGCATCGAGATCGCCAAGGTGCCCACCGTGGCGGACCTGCGCGCCAAGCGCATGGAGCTGACCCGCGCCTCGCTGCGCGAGGTGCTGGTGGCCGGAGAGCTCGAGGCGTTCCGCGGCGTGGTGGAGAACCTGGCCAGCGAGTTCGACATGCTGGAGGTCGCCGCCGCCGCGGTGAAGCTCTTCCATGACGCCCAGGAGGACGGGGGCTCGGACGAGGAGCAGGAGATCCCCACCGTCTCCCTGGCCCCGGAGCGGCGTCCCCCATCCGGGCCACCCTCCAAGGGACCCAGGCAGGCCTCCCGCCCCGACCGCGGCGCCAAGCGCCGGCCGGGCGGCGCACAGGACGGGGACATCACCCGCATCTTCATTGGAGCGGGCCGCAACGTGGGCATGCGCCCGGCGGATCTGGTGGGGGCCATCGCCGGCGAGGCGGGCGTCGAGTCCTCCCGGATTGGCACCATCCAGATCACCGACGGGTACTCTCTGGTGGAGGTCCCCGATTCCATGGCGGATCAAATTGTCTCGGCACTTCGCCAGGCCACGCTGCGCGGACGCAAGGTGCAGGTGCGCCGGGATCGAACCTGAAACCCCCATCCTTCCAGGCTTTTACTGGCATGACGCCCGCCCCACCTGGGGGCATGTAGGCCAAAAGGATCCGTGGGTAGGAAACTTCCGACGAGATTCTCAGAGAATAAGGGTACTGAAGTTTCCACTCCCCTTCTGCCTCTGCCGAGGTCTCCCATGTCCGGCGTGAACGTCAACCGTCCTACCACCACCCCCCGTACCCAGACTCCTGCGGCCCGCGCCGAGACGCAGCAGACCCAGCAGAACAACAGCCGCGTCACGACCTCGGGCAGCGCCACCGCCTCCAGCGCCAACCGCAGCGTCGGCTATGACTCGGGCTCGGCGTTCGAGGCGAGCACCTCGGGCACGCTGCCCGGCGGCGTGCAGGGCGAGGCCCACGTCAACGGCCCCAGCCTCAAGGTCGAGGGCAACGCCGAGGCCAGCGTGGGCGCGGGCGGCATCGACGTGAACCTGTCGGTGGACATCAACGCCACGGCGGTCGAGGCGGGCGCCAGCGCCACCAAGACGTTCCAGGTGGAAGTGGCCGGCGAGAAGCTGGACATCACCGTGGACCTGAGCGCCGAGGGCGTGGTGGGCGCCGACGGCAAGCTGAACCTGGACATCCACATCGGCACGGACGGCCAGGTGTCGGTGCAGGCGGGCGCCGAGGGCTTCGCGGGTGCGCGCGGCACGCTCACCGGCGGCATCAGCGTGTCGCACGAGGGCCGTGAAGTCGCCTCGGGCCAGGTGGAGCTGAGCGCCACCGCGGGCGTGAGCGGCGATGCGCACGCCAACATCGAGCTGACGAGCGAGGGCCTGTCCTTCGACGTGGGCGCGGAGGCCTCGGCGGGCGTGGGCTTCGGCGTGGACGTCAGCGGCAACATCAACGGCGGCAACACGGCGCGCCTGCTGGGCGAGGTGCTGGGCGGCCTGGCCGAGGAGGGCGTGGAGTGGGCCGGTGACAAGCTCGAGGACGTGGGCGACTGGGCGGGTGATCGCTTCGAGGACGTGAAGGACTTCATCGACGACATCATCCCGGACATCGACCTGACGCCCTGGAATTGATTCGCCGCTCCAGTTGGTAGCATCCTCCTGGCATGGCGAACGCACGCAGTGCCAAAGAGGGGTTGAAGTTGATGACGATGGGGCTGCTGAAGGAAGCAGCCCGTGAGTTCGAGGGGGCACTTGCGGCGAATCCGCAGGACGCCACCGCACTGCTGGGCCTGGCGCGGTTGCACCTGGCCCAGCGCCGTCCCGACGAAGCGCGGCCCCTGCTGGAACGGGTGGTAGCGCTTCACCCCAACAACCCCGAGGCACGCGGCTTTCTGGCCCGGCTGAAGGCGGAGGGAGAGAAGGACGAAGGCGCGCTGAACGAGCTGCGCGCGCTGGCCAAGCAGCCCAAGGCTGGCTTCACCGAGTTCTACAACCTGGGCCACGCGTTGCTGTGCCTGCCGGGCAAGGAAGCCGAGGCGGCACAGGCCTTCGTGCAGGCGCTGAAGGCAGAGCCGAAGAACCCGCACGCGACGACGTACCTGGGCCTGGCGGTGCAGCGCCAGGGGCAACTGCCGCAGGCGCTCAAGTGCTTCAATTACGCGGCCACGCTGGCGCCGCGCGAGTCACTGCCGTTGCAGCTGGCCGCGCGGGTGCTGGTGCAGCAGGGACAGATCGGCAAGGCGCAGCTGGCGCTGCAGAAGGCGATTCAGCGCACGCCGCGCAAGCCGGAGCTGCACGAGGAGTACATCAAGCTCTGCATCTTCGCGAACACCCCGAAGGCAGCGCTGAACTCGGCGCTCGAGCTGCGGCAGCTGTCGCCGAAGAACCCCAATGGCCCATACCTGCAGGGCCTGGTGATGCTGATCGGCGGCCAGGTGGACGAGGCGCGGCGGCTCTTCCGGGAGACGCTGGAGCTGGCGCCGGACTCGTGGGAGGCGAAGCTGGGACTGGCGCGGGCGCTGCAGCTGGGCACGAACAAGGACCCGGCCCAGGCGCGCACGCTGCTGGAGGAGGCGGTGGCGAAGGCGCCGACCGAGCCGGGGCCGGTGAACGAGCTGGCGGTGCTCTACCTGGAGAAGCCAGAGACGGCGAGCAAGGCGAAGGCACTGCTGGAGCAGGTGCTGAAGGCGCACCCGGACGAGCCGGGGGCGAACCTGAACATGGCGCTGGCGCTGGTGAAGACGGACAAGGCGGCCTCGGCCCAGCATGCGCGCAAGGCGCAGAAGAGCACCGACCCCACGGTGCGCGAGCAGGCCGAGCGGCTGCTCAAGCAGGTGGGCTGAGCGAACGCGCTCTACTGCGGATCCTTGGACGTGGGCACGCGCTTGGCAGCAATCCAGATGGGCATGTAACAACGCCCCGAGTGCTCGTAGAGGTCGGAGTCGCAGGGGGCTTTGAGCGCCTCTATCGATGGGAGACGCCAACAACCCCCGTTGATCACAACCACTCCCCGCTGGGGACAGGGAGGGACCCTCTGCCCTGGAAGCGGTTCCGTGGGCACCTCGCGCGTGACGTTCTCCCCGGCATCCAGGGGCGGCTCGTCTTGCTTCACCGAGGCCAACCCTTCCTCCCCCAGTCCCGAAGGATCTGAATCTGGACCTCTTACGCCCTGCCGCGCGCACCCCGCCTCCGTGAAACCCATCTGGCTTCTGTCCACATCGCGCGTCAACAGCACCCCCAGCAGCACCATCAGGATGAGCGTTCCTGCTGGAGTCAGGCGGGTTCCCTGTTCGCCCTGCGCGGCGGGAGCCAGGTGGGGCTCTGCCTCCTTCGGCGCCGTGAAAGCCGGGTTCGAGATGGCGTGGCGCAAGACGAGCCCGTGCTCCACCGCCCACGCATACGGGCTGATGCCCTCCACCCACTGCATGACGAGGTAGGGGTACTCCTCTCCCCGAGGACTCTTCCAGCGACCGTGGTCCACCAACCGTGGCACCGAGGGGTGGTGCACGCGGGAGAGCAGATGAACCTCCCGCTCGAAGCGCTCATCCCCCGCCTTCCTGGCCACCTTCAGGGCGTAGCTGCCAGCGTCGGGCCGGTCCTTGTGCACGACACGGAACACCGTGCCGTGGTTGCCGCGGCCAATGCACTGGCGCACCAGCCAGCAACCGACGATGGAATCAGGGGGGAGGTCGTCCGTCATATGTATCCGGTAGGGTTACCTCCACCCTACCTCATGGGTGGCGCTCGTGCATGCCTCCGCTGAGCGGAGCGGTTTTTTGAGCGAATCCCTTAGACTAAACCGTGGATTTTGCCATAGCCTGGGAACACCTGAAGGCCTTGAGAGCCTCGGGTGTGCCTGCATCGCAGTCCCCATCCCCCACCTAAGGAAGTTGAGACATGAGCAAGACCCCTCGTCACCTGCGTTGGTTGGTAGGCGGAGTCGTCGGTTTCTCGCTGCTGGGCGCCTGTGGTGCGCCGGAAGAGCGGCAGGAGAACGCCCCGGAGCAGAGCGCCCCCGAGGCCCGCGCGGGCGAGGTCGCGGTGAGCCTGTCCGTGGGAGCCTCGGCACTGAGCGCGAAGGACGAGCTTCAGGTGACGGTGACGCTCACCAACGTGTCGGGCCACACGGTGAAGCTGCTCAAGTGGCACACCCCGGTGGAGGGGCTCGAGGAGCCGCTGTTCGCGGTGACGCGTGATGGCGTGGCGGTGGACTACATCGGCAAGCACGCCAAGCGTGCGGCGCCGAGCGAGGCCGACTACGTGAAGCTGGCGGCGGGCGAGAGCCTGACGCGGACGGTGAGCCTGGCGGGCGCGTACGACCTGTCGGTGACGGGCAGCTACAGCGTGAGCTACGCGGGCGAGGAGCACGAGGGCGCCACGCAGTTCACGTCCAACAGCGTGACGCTGTGGGTGGAGGGCCGTGCGAACGTGGTGGAGTCGGGAGACCGGGAGGTGACGGCCTCGGCGCTCTCGTTCACCAACTGCACGAGCACGCAGCAGTCGACGATCACCAGCGCGATCAGCGCGGCCAAGTCGATGGCGAGCAACTCGCTGAGCTACCTGACGAACACGACGCCGGGCAACACGTCGCGGTACAAGACGTGGTTCGGCACGTACTCGAGCACGAACTGGAGCACGGCGAAGTCGCACTTCAACGCGATCAACAGCGCGTTCAACAACCAGAACGTGGTGGTCGACTGCAGCTGCAAGCAGAGCTACTACGCGTACGTGTACCCGACGCAGCCGTACAAGATCTACGTGTGCAACGCGTTCTGGAGCGCGCCGATGACGGGCACGGACTCGAAGGGCGGGACGCTGGTGCACGAGATGAGCCACTTCAACGTGGTGGCGGCGACGGACGATCACGCCTACGGGCAGACGGCGGCGAAGAACCTGGCGGTGTCCAGCCCGACCAAGGCGTTGGACAACGCGGACAACCACGAGTACTTCGCGGAGAACACGCCGTCGCTGCCGTAAGCTGACGGGGTAAGACAGATTGAGCAGGGAGACGGGAGCGGCAACGCTCCCGTTTCTCTTTCTGGAGTCGAGGGGAGCAACCGATGACACGGGGACACGTGAGCGGAGTGGTACTGCTGAGCCTGGCGCTGGGACTGGGAGCCTGCGCGTCGAGGAAGGACGGCGCGGACCCGGCGACGGCTCCACGGCAGGACACGGGCACGGCGGCCCCAAGGGCCGAGGAGACACCGGCAATGGGAACGAGCCTGGAGTGCACGATGAGCGTGTCACCGCGGGTGACGGCGGGACAGCCAGTGGAGCTGGTGTTCCGGCTGAAGAACCCGGCAACACAGCCGCTATACGTGCTGAACTGGCACACGCCGCTGGAGGGCCTGCTGAGCAACTGCCTGAAGGTGACGCGGGGCGGCGTGGAGATCCCGTACCAGGGCCCGATGTTCAAGCGAGGGGATCCGGACGCGGAGTCCTACGTGACGTTGGCGCCTGGAGCTTCAGCGGAGGAAAAGATCGAGGCATCGCTGGCCTACGACTTCAGCCAGCCGGGCACCTACCGGATTGAGTTCCGGGGGCCGCTGATGGACCTGACGACGCAGAAGGCGGAAGTCCCCCGCCCCCTGGCGCGGCACAGCGCTGTTCCGGTGCAGTGCCCAGCGGTAGAGACGACAATCGTCGCCCCCTGAGATTCGCTAGCTCCCGCGGGCACGCCGCTCGGTCCTGCCGGCCGCGTCCCAGACGAGTTCCTTGTAACTCTCAAGGAGGTACGTAGAGAGCAGCCTGATATCGGAGGACGTGTTCTCGATCTCGTTCCACTTCCTCTTCTGCCCTACCCTGAGATCCCAGAACCCATCAGTCCACCGGCAGATGCTCTTCAGGGGCTTGAGATCCTCGACAAACAAGTCCCTCTTGAGATGAATCCGGTTCCGGTGCCTGTCAGCGATGGCATCCATCACCAGTCCCATGCTCAGGATTCCAGCACCGTGCATGAGCCGGGACTTCTTCGGTGACTTCGCCCAGGCTTCGGGGAAGACGTCACTGACTGCACCCCAGTAAGCGCAGAGGATCGAGATCATGGCATCCACGCCTGAGCCATCGTCCGACCGGAACCGATAGAGGACCCCCTCGTTCAGGCTGCTCTCCAGCATCCGCAGGATGGAGTTGTCCTTGATGATGCCCCCTGGATTCGTTGGGGTCTGAATGAGCCCGCGGAAGGGCGAGTGCCGCTTGGCGTTGAGCATGGTGAGGAGCTGCGATGGAAACCGCTTCTTGATCAAGCTCGAAGGGAGGCGCGACCCCGTATTGGGGAGCAGCTCATAGACCAGGCCCTTCGGGAGCGGCTTGGTGGAGTTAACCAGAATGAACTGGTCGGTCTGCTCGGCAACATCGTCGGTGATAAACGAGACGACGCTCAGTGGAAACGCGTCGACACTCGAATCGCGGACAGCGGCAAGCCGCTGCTGTCCATCCACCACGAAGGCGGGCTTGTCCTCATCGCTCATCTCCTCCTCGAAGGGGATGAAGAGTGTTCCAGGCCGGGAGTAGCCCTCGGGATGAAACTCCGCGGAAGCGGGCTCGAAGCGCACGCTGGAGTTGAAAGCCAGAACGACGGCATTGGGGATCATCGGGTTAGGCCCCTCGATGAACCGCTTGATCTCGTCGATGTGCGAGAGCACCTCGGGCCGTTGGTAGCCGCGAAGTTGACCCTCCTCGTCTCTCCTGACGCGGGAGATGGTCGCGAATCGGTGGACCAACTTCCCGTCAACGGAGAACGAATACAGCATCCGCTTCGGCCCTTGCTTCACCTGGAGCGCGGGAAGCCGAAGTTCACGCCTGGTCGCCATCACAACACCCTCCATTAAGCGGCATCTTCGAGTCCCAAGCCCAGCTCGTTGCGAACCCTTCGGTAGAACATCCACACGTTATGGAAGCCGCGCCGCCGGTTGCGCTCCGCTCCACGGAAGAGAATGACGTGGTGCCCCAGAGAGCGGCAGACCTCGCAGCCACACTTCTTCCAGGGTTGGTCTGCCAGTACCTCACGGTAGAGGTCCGCACGCCCCTGATTCCCCTTCCCCAACCGCGGCTTCTTTTCCGTGGATGCGGCCTCCGAGTAGAGCGCCTCGTACTCCGTCAGCGCCGCGACCGCCGCCTCGATGTCCAACTTGCCCTTATCGAAGGCCACCATGGCCGCGAGCGCTGTTTTCTCCAGCTTGCGAGCGAGCTCCTGACGGATGGCGCCCGAGGCAATCTGTTTCTGCAGCTTGGCGTTCCCCTCGACTTGGGGAATGCGGATCGCACTGTAGGTCCGGTCCAGGGTGTAATAGTTGTCCACTGCGTCCTTGAAGGCCTGCCGCAGCGGAGAGGTGCTGTCGAAGCTCGCGACGCCCAGGCTCGCGAAGGAATGCACCTGGTCAAGCCGCGTAACGCCCAGCAGATGGAACTGGGTCTTCGGCTTGCGGACCTCCGCGATCTCGGCGAGGGACTCGAGAATCTCCGCAGTCTTGAGCGGAACCATTCCGCCCAGAGCGATATAGGTGTACCCCATCGCTTGAAGTTCTTTGATTGACCGGGCATAGGACTTCGGGCTCCATCCTTGAGCCACGCCGATGGGGGAAAAGCCCTCCTTGCGCTCCTTGCACCGCGTCCAGAACTGCCTCGCGAGCTCCAGCGTAAGGTCCTGCCGATCCTTCATCTCCTCGGGAGGTTTGGCCCCCTTCTCGTCCCAATCGGGCTGGTAGGACAGAATGACGTGATCAACCGACAGCCCGTAATCGAAGCGGCAGTCCGCGTAAAAGTTGATGACCTCGTCGACCGTGTACGGGGGTTCCTTCTCTTTCACATAGGTGAAAGCACCACAGTCCCCTATCACCTCCAGCGGATAGGGGATCTTGTCGAGGCGCAGGAACTCCTTCACCCCGTTGCGCAAGAGCCGGTGCTTCTGGCCGATGGAGTACCGGCTGCTGACCTGTCCATAGCCGTCGACAATGCCCTTGGAGACGAGCAGCCCGTCATAGGCGCGCGAGCGGAAGGCCTCGTGAGCGTACAAGTCGTCACGCTGGCGGACTCGGAGTTCATTCCTCCGCTCGGTCTCGAAGTCGAAGCTCGGATCAACCACGTCTTGACTGTCAGGGAAAAAGAACTTCACTTTGCTTTCCTTTGGCACAGTGTGACGCATTCCCGCTGAGATGATTACGGAAGGGCTTGGTGTCCTTGGATGCACGCCTTGGAGCTGTCTACTTGATCGAAGATGAAGCCCTGCGGCTCAACATCAGCCTGCGATGTTATCGCTTAGAGACCAGAGGTCTTGACGGGGGCGATAGTCAGTGGCTCGTTTGCCAGATGACCCATGCGCTTTCGATGCAAGGATTCCTGCATGCCAGAGGTTCTGCTTGAGCTTGAACACGGCGGATGGATTGAACATCTCTCCACCGGCGGCTGCAGTTAGCTTAGACGATGGGTCTGCCAAGAAAACCGAGGCGGCGAGTACAGGGTCAGTCTCAAGCGCACCGCGTGCTAAGTCGACAACCGTCAGGGGACGCCGTGCGGTCTTTAGAACATCGAGAACAAGCCGCACGGCAGGCTGACGCAAGAAGACCGTTCTTGCCACGGTCGCGTAACCTGGTGACACCTCAAGCAGCCTTACACGCTTGTTCACTCGGGTCGCCCTTTTGTCAAAGCCGACGGCGTGCAAGAGATCAGCTACATTCCTGCCTTCTAACGTGGGGCGGTTCTCATGATCCAAGAGTCCAAGCGTAGCTGCACCAGCGATTGCATGATGCCTGGTGGCATCGGAACGGAGATCTGGCCATTCCGCAGTGATGCGCTCAAGTAAAGACAAAGTGCTCGGGACTGTCGCGAAGTAAGCGACCACCAGATAATTGAGAGGGTGGTTCAGCTGAAGGCGGCGAGCAACAGGCACACCCTCAAGTAGACTGGTGGTTGATTGTAGAAGCGATGGGTGAGGCTTTGGGTCCATCGGCGCGACGGCTTCCACCCAGGAGCCACTCTCGTCAAAAAGAACACCAATCCCGAGAACGCGAGCCTCTTGCTCTACGGCGGCACGCGCCGGTTCGCGAGGTCTCACACGCGCTGCAAAGTAGGCGTAATGAACTCCAGCGCGATAGGTCTGAGCCTGCATCAAGCCCTTTTGCCAGTCGCGAAGGTCTGGCTTGACCTCGATACCAACGATCATGGGGCTGTTACGCTCGCCGACGCTGCCCACGAGGTCCGCTCTGACGCTGCCAATCTGCAACCGCGCGAACGGCTCCAGCGCGCTGCTCTCATCCGAGTGAACATAGCTTGAGTGAGCATCAACGAGGATCGAGTTGA